>NZ_JBVJOT010000015.1:0-140672 GCF_055583025.1 Streptomyces sp. NPDC104831 | reverse complement strand
CGCTCCCCCCGCCCCCCCCCCCTCCGCCCCCCCCCCCCCCCCCCCCCCCCCCCCCCCCCCCCCCCGCCCCCCCCCCCCCCCGCGGTGTGCGCGGGCTCAGCCGCCCAGGCGCTCCCAGCCGCGCCGCTCCGGGCGCGGGCCGAGCTGCCGGGGGTCCCGGGTCCGGTAGACCACGTACGGCCGGAAGAGGTACCGCACCGGCGCGCTGAACATGTGCACCAGCCGGCTGTACGGCACGAACGCGATCAGCACCATGCCGACCACCGCGTGCGCCTGGTACAGCACCGGCACGCCCGTCATCGGTTCCGTCCGCGGCCGGAGCGTGAACAGGCTGCGCGCCCAGGGGGCGATGGTGTGCCGGTAGTCGTAGCCGTTGCCACCGGTGTGCGTCAGCTTGGCGACCATGCCGAGCACGATCGCGCCGAGCAGCAGCAGGTACATCGCCTTGTCGTTGGCCGTCGTGGCCCGGAAGACGGGTGCGCGGGTGCGGCGGCGGTAGACGAGCAGCCCGATCCCGGCCACCGCCAGTGCCCCGGCCGCCGTCCCGCCGTACAGCGACAGCAGGTGGTAGGTGTGCTCGCCCACCCCGAACGCCCGTGTCCAGGACACCGGCACGAACAGCCCCACCAGGTGTCCGGCCAGCACGAACAGGATGCCGTAGTGGAAGACCGGGGAGGCGATGTTCAGCAGCCGGGACTCGTACACCTGGGAGGAGCGGGTGGTCCAGCCGTACTTGTCGTAGCGGTAGCGCCAGACGAGGCCGGCCACCAGGAGGGCGAAGGCGATGTAGGGCAGGGCGCCCCACAGGAGGACGGTCATCGGCGTACCCCCGGTCGGGAGGCGGGCAGGGCGGCGCACACCGCGTCCAGGACGCCCGCGTACGGTGTGCCGCAGGCGGTCAGCCGGGTGCGCAACTGCTCCAGCCCGGCGCGGTGTTCGGTCAGCAGGCCGGTGTCGCCGGTCCGCGCGGTGAACTCCAGCACCGCCGGCAGGAAGTCCGGCAGTTCCTCGCCGCTGAACTCCAGGCCGTGCCGGCGGTAGACGTCCTTGAAGCGCACCAGGGACATCCCGCGCCGCCGGGTGTCGCCGTCCTGCCACCAGCTCAGGTACAGGCTGTGCCGGTTCTTGAGGTCGAAGACCTCCACGTAGTGGGCGGCCAGGTCCAGGAGCGGGGTGAGGGCCGCGTGGTCGGCGAACTCCCGCAGTTGCGGGGCGGCCTCGCGCAGCAGCGGCAGCCGGGCGATCAGGTCGTCGTCCGGGTAGGTCAGGCAGAGGGCCGCCGCCTGGTAGAGCACCGTGTCCGAGGGCATCAGGCGTCCTCCGCGTCGTCCGAGGTCTGCCGTCTGCGCAGCAGGTGGAAGTTCTCCACGGACACCAGCGGAAGCCGCCGGCGGCCGGAGTCCCGGCCGAACGGGCCGTCGCCGCCCATGCCGGGGCCGCCCGCGACGTCGAGGCTGCACTCGCCGGGCACCGCCGACTCCTCCAGCCGGCGGGCGTCCCCGAGGGCGGCGGTCGGGATGACGTACCGCTCCTCGTACTTGGCGATCGCCAGCAGCCGGTACAGGGCCTCGACGTCGGCCGGGCGCAGGCCGGCCGACGCGGCGATCGCGGGGTCCGGCACCTCGCCGAGGTTGACGCCCCGCATGTGGGAGCGCATCGCGGCGAGCTTCTCCAGCGACGCCCGCACCGGCCCGGTGTCGCCCGCCGTGAACAGCTCCGCCAGGTACTCCAGCGGAATGCGCAGGGTGTCGATGGCGCCGAACAGATTGCCCGCGTCCTCCCCGTCGTGCCCGGTCTCGGCCAGCGCGTCCACGACCGGCGACAGCGGCGGGATGTACCAGACCATCGGCATCGTCCGGTACTCGGGGTGCAGCGGCAGCGCCACCCGGTACCGGCTGATCAGGGCGTGCACCGGGGAACGCCGGGCGGCCTCGGTCCAGTCGCGCGGGATGCCCGCGTCCTCGCAGGCGCGCAGCACCGCCGGGTCGTCCGGGTCGAGGAACACCCCCAGCTGGGCCTCGTACAGGTCCTTCTCGTCCGGCGCCGAGGCCGCGGCGGTCACCTTGTCGGCGTCGTAGAGGAGCACGCCGAGGTAGCGCAGCCGGCCCACGCAGGTCTCCGAGCACACCGTCGGCAGGCCGACCTCGATCCGCGGGTAGCACAGGGTGCACTTCTCGGCCTTGCCGGTGGCGTGGTTGAAGTACACCTTCTTGTACGGGCATCCGGTCACGCACATCCGCCAGCCCCGGCAGCGGTCCTGGTCGACCAGGACGATGCCGTCCTCGGCCCGCTTGTACATCGCCCCGGACGGGCAGGAGGCCACGCATGACGGGTTCAGGCAGTGCTCGCAGATCCGCGGCAGGTAGAACATGAACGCCTGCTCGTAGGCGAACCGCACCTTCTGCGACGCCTCTTCGCGCAGGCGCTCGACCACGGGGTCCAGGTCGCCGTAGGCGGGGGCGCCGCCGAGGTTGTCGTCCCAGTTCGAGGACCACTCGATCTTCATCGGCCCGCCGGTGATCGCCGACACCGGCCGGGCCACCGGGTAGTCGTCGCCGAGCGGGGCGTCGGTGAGGTTGCGGTACTCGTACGTCCAGGGTTCGTAGTAGTCCTTGATCTCGGGCAGCCGGGGGTTGGAGAAGATCCCGGCGAGCTTCCTGAACCGGCCGCCGTCCTTGAGCCTGAGCGCGCCGCGCCGGTTCAGCTCCCAGCCGCCGCGCCACTTTCGCTGGTCCTCGTAGCGGCGCGGATAGCCCTGCCCGGGGCGGGTCTCCACGTTGTTGAACCAGACGTACTCCATGCCGCGCCGGTTGGTCCACGCCTGCTTGCAGGTCACCGAACAGGTGTGGCAGCCGATGCACTTGTCGAGGTTCATCACCATCGCGATCTGGGCCATCGGGCGCATCAGTACTCGACCTCCTGGCCGCGGCGCCGGATCACGGTCACCTCGTCGCGCTGGTTCCCCGTCGGGCCCAGGTAGTTGAACGCCCAGGACAACTGGGCGTAGCCGCCGATCAGATGGGACGGCTTGAGCAGCAGCCGGGTCAGGGAGTTGTGGACGCCGCCGCGCATCCCGGTGGTCTCCGTCTTCGGCACGCTCACCGTGCGCTCCTGCGCGTGGTGCATGTAGACGGTGCCGGGCGGCATCCGGTGGGAGACGATCGCGCGGGCCACCACCACGCCGTTGCGGTTGACCGCCTCCACCCAGTCGTTGTCCCGCACCGCGATCGCGTCGGCGTCCTGCGGGGACATCCAGATGGTCTGCCCGCCCCGGGAGAGGGCCAGCATGAACAGGTTGTCCTGGTACTCGGAGTGGATCGACCACTTGTTGTGCGGGGTGAGGTACCGCACCGTCACCTCCCGCTGGCCGTCCGCTCCGAGGCGCGGTTCGCCGAACAGCCGGTGCATGTCCAGCGGCGGCCGGTACACCGGCAGCGCCTCCCCGAGTTCGTGCATCCAGTCGTGGTCGAGGAAGAAGTGCTGGCGGCCGGTGAGGGTGTGCCAGGGCTTGCCGTGCTCGGTGTTGAGCGTGAAGGCCGTGTAGCGCCGGCCGCCGGACTCGCTGCCCGACCACTCCGGCGAGGTGATCACCGGCACGGGCGCCGCCTGGGTGTCGGCGTACGTGACCCGTTTGCCCTCGTGCTCGGCGGCGAGATGGGCCATCCGCTGCCCGGTGCGCCGCTCCAGCGTGCGGAAACCCTCGGTGGCCAGGCGCCCGTTGGTGGTGCCGGACAGGGCGAGGATGGTGTTCGCCGCCTTCACGGCCGTGTCGAGCGACGGCCGTCCCCGAAAGCCGGTGCCGTTCGACTCGCGCAGCCGCGCGACCTCCACGTCCGGGCGCAGGGCGACTCCCTTGGTGGCGAGGCCCAGTTCTTCCACCAGCGGGCCGAGCGCGGCGAACTTGGCGCCGACGGCGGTGTAGTCGCGCTCCACGACGGTCAGGTTCGGCAGGGTCCTGCCCGGTACGGGCTCGCAGTCGCCGTGCTTCCAGTCCCGCACCACGCCGCCCGGCTGGGCGATCTCGCCCGGGGTGTCGTGCTGGAGCGGGCTCGCCACCAGGTCCCGGCGGACGCCCAGGTGGTGCACCGCCAGCTCGCTCAGCTTCTCGGCGAGCGCCTTGAAGGTGTCGAAGTCGGTGCGGGCCTGCCAGGGCGGGTCCACGGCCGGGGTGAAGGAGTGGATGAAGGGGTGCATGTCGGTGGAGGACAGGTCGTGCTTCTCGTACCAGGTCGCCGCCGGCAGCACCACGTCCGACAGCAGCGTGGAGGAGGTGTGCCGGAAGTCCAGCGACAGCAGCAGGTCGAGCTTGCCCTCCGGTGCCCGCTCCCGCCAGGCCACGTCCCGCGGGCGCTCGCCGGGCGCGGCCTCCTCGGCCCGCAGCGAGGAGTGGGTGCCCAGCAGGTGCCGGGTGAAGTACTCGGCACCCTTGGCCGACGAGCCCAGCAGATTGGCCCGCCACAGGGTCAGCACGCGCGGCCAGTTCTCCGGGGCGTCCGGGTCCTCGCAGGCGAACTTCAGGGTGCCCGCGCGCAGCCCGGCCACCGCCTTCGCCACCGGATCGCCGCTCTCCGCGCCGAGGTCGAGCGGGTTGCGGTCGAAGGTGGGGTACGACGGCATCCAGCCCGCGCGGGCGGACAGCGCCAGGCAGTCCGCGGCGGTCATCCCGGTGAAGCGGCCCTCGCCGAGCGGCGAGGCCAGCACGTCGGCGCCGAAGCGGTCGTAGCGCCACTGGTCGGTGTGCAGGTACCAGTACCCGGTGCCGATCGCCTGCCGGGGCGGGCGGGACCAGTCGGACGCGGCGGCCAGCGTCGCCCAGCCGGTCACCGGGCGGCACTTCTCCTGGCCCACGTAGTGCGCCCAGCCGCCGCCGTTGCGGCCCTGGCAGCCGGTGAGCTGGAGCAGGGCCAGGAAGGCGCGGTAGATCGTCTCCGAGTGGAACCAGTGGTTGGTGCCAGCCCCCATGATGATCATGCAGCGGCCCCGGGAGCGCTCGGCGGTCCGCGCGAACTCCCGGGCGATCCGCACGCACTGGGCGGCCGGGACGGAGGTGTGCGTCGCCTGCCAGGCGGGGGTGGCCGGCACGCTGTCGTCGTCGTAGGAGGCGGGCCAGTCGCCGGGCATCCCGGGCCGGCCCACCCCGTACTGGGCCAGCAGCAGGTCGTAGACGGTCGTCACCAGCGGGCCGTCCGCGCCGCCCAGCCGGGTGGCCGGCACGCTGCGCCGCAGCACCTCGCCGCGTCCCTGTCCGTGCGGCCCGCCCTCGGTGTCGAACCGGGGCAGCAGCACCTCCACCGGCACCGCGACGTCGCTGCCGTAAAGGCTCAGCCGGGGCCGGATGTCGCCGAGGTCCAGGTTCCACCGGCCCTCGTCGGATTCGGTCCAGCGAAAGCCCAGGGAGCCGCCCGGGACGACCGCGCGGCCGGTCGTCTCGTCCAGGACGACCGTCTTCCACTCCGCGCCCTCCCCGGCCCGGCCGATGCCGTCGGCGCGCAGGAACTTCGCCGGCACCCACGCCCCGTCCCGCTCGGCGAGCGTCACGAGGAACGGCAGGTCGGTGAACTTCCGTACGTAGTCGGTGAAGAACGGCGTCTCCCGGTCGACGAAGAACTCCTTGAGGATCACGTGGCCCATCGCGAGGGCCAGCGCACCGTCGGTGCCCGGGTGCGGGTGCAGCCACGTGTCGGCGAACTTGGCGTTGTCCGCGTAGTCCGGCGCGACCACCACGACCTTCTGGCCGCGGTAGCGGGCCTCCGCCATCCAGTGCGCGTCCGGGGTGCGGGTGACCGGGACGTTGGAGCCCCACATGATCAGATAGGCGGCGTCCCACCAGTCGCCGGACTCCGGCACGTCCGTCTGGTCGCCGAAGACCTGCGGGGAGGCCACCGGCAGGTCGGCGTACCAGTCGTAGAACGACAGCATCGCCGCGCCGATCAGCGAGTGGTAGCGGGCGCCGGCCGCGTGCGACACCATCGACATCGCCGGGATCGGGGAGAACCCGGCGATCCGGTCGGGGCCGTGGGTCTTGATGGTGTGCACCTGCGCGGCGGCGACCAGTTCCACCGCCTCCTCCCAGCGCGCCCGCACCAGGCCGCCCTTGCCGCGCGCCCGCTGGTAACGGCGGCGCCGCTCGGGGTCGTTCTGGATGTCCGCCCAGGCCAGCACCGGATCCCCCAGGCGCTGTTTCGCCTCCCGGTACATCTGGAGCAGGACGCCCCGGACGTAGGGGTAGCGCACCCGGGTGGGGGAGTAGGTGTACCAGGAGAACGCGGCGCCGCGCGGGCAGCCGCGCGGCTCGTACTCGGGCCGGTCCGGGCCCACCGACGGATAGTCCGTCTCCTGGGTCTCCCAGGTGATGATGCCGTCCTTGACGTACACCTTCCAGCGGCAGGATCCGGTGCAGTTCACCCCGTGGGTGGAGCGCACCACCTTGTCGTGGCTCCACCGGTCCCGGTAGAAGGCGTCCCCCTGCCGGCCGCCGGTCAGGGTGATGCCGTGCAGGTCGGGCGTGGGCGTGCCGGGCCGGAAGAAGCGGCCGGCGGCCAGCAGGGCGGCGCCGGGCTCCCTGGGCGGTCTCCGCGTGTCGGTCACGTGCGCTCCCTCGGTTCACCCCGTACTCAGAACCTAGGGGCTGCCCCGGGAGGCCACCTGTCCGCAGACCCGTACGGGTCACGCCGGGCGGCGGGCCGGGTCACACGCGCTCGCGGTACTCCCGCAGCAGCTTCTGCGTGCGCCGGGCGGACGCGGCCCGGGCCGTCATGTGGTCCAGCACCTCCAGGTGCGCGGCCACCTCCCGGCGCCCGTCCAGGTACAGCGCGCCGGTCAGGTACTCGGTGAACACCATGTCCGGCAGCTCCGGCTCGGCGAACCGGAACAGCGTGAACGGCGCGTACGTCCCCGGGTGGGGGCCGGCCGCGAACTCGGCGACCTGGAGCGTCACCCGGTCCCGTTCGGCGTACTCCAGCAGCCGTTCGAGCTGGCCGCGCTGCACCTTCGGGTCCGTGCTCACCGGGCGCCGGAGCACCGTCTCGTCCATGATCACCCACAGGTGGGGCGGGTCGGCGCGGTCCAGCAGCCGCTGCCGTTCCATGCGCAGCGACACATGCCGGTCGACCGTCTCCGGGGAGGTGTGCCCGATGGTGCCGGCCTCCATCACCGCCCGCGCGTAGTCCTCGGTCTGGAGCAGGCCGGGCACGAAGTGCGGCTCGTAGGAGCGGATGATCCGGGCCGCGCCCTCCAGGCTGACGTACAGGCTGAACCAGTCCGGCAGCACATCGTGGAACCGCTGCCACCAGCCGGGCCGGTTCGCCTCCTCGGCCAGCCGGACGAACGCCTCGGCCTCCTCCTCGGGCACCCCGTAGGCGGTCAGCAGCACCTGCACGTAGGGGATCTTCAGCGAGACCTCGGCCGTCTCCATCCGCCGCACGGTCGCCGACGCCACCCTGAGGACCCCGGCGGCCTCCTCACGGCTGAGCCCCGCGGCCTCCCGCAGCTCCTGCAGCCGTTTGCCGAGCACCACCTGACCCACGGTGGGTGCGGCCCGCCGCTCACTCACAGCCACGTCCTCCCCTACGTGCCGATGAACGCGGGCAGCAGTCTGTCATGCGATCGCGCTTTCGCACATATGGCCGAGGGGGAGGTGAAGGCGCCCGGACCCGTCAGCCGGCGAGGGCGCGCAGGTGGTCGGCGGTCGCGCGGTCCGCCGGGAGGAAGGTCTCGATGGCCAGCTCGGCGACCGTGATGTCCATCGGTGTGTTGAACGTGGAGATCGAGGACACGAACGACAGCACCCGCCCGGCGTGCTCCACGCGCAGCGGCAGCGCGAAGTACGGGACCGGCTCCGCCGGTTCGGCGCCGGGCTCCTCCGGCGGCACCGGGTACGCCGCCACCTCCTCGTACAGCGCGCGCAGCCGGTCCGAGCGGTGCAGGGCGATCTCCCGCTCCATCTGGGCCAGCAGATGCCCGCGCCACTCCCGGAGGTTCCGGATGCGCGGCGCCAGCCCCTTGGGGTGCAGCGTCAGCCGCATCGCGTTCGGCGCCGGGGTCATCAGCTCCTCCGGTACCCCCTCCAGCAGCAGGGCGATGCCCCGGTTCGCGGCGACGACCGTGTAACCGGCGTCGACCACCAGCGCCGGGTACGGCTCGTAGCCCCGGATGAGCCGCTCCAGCCCGTCCCGCAGGGCGTCCAGCGCCGGGTCGTCCAGCGGGGTCTCCGGATAGCGCGGCGCGTAACCGGCCGCGAGCAGCAGCGCGTTGCGCTCGCGCACCGGCACCTGGAGCCGCTCGGCCAGCCGCAGCACCATCTCCTCGCTCGGCCGGGACCGCCCGGTCTCGATGAAGCTGATGTGCCGCGCCGAGGAGTCGGCACGCAGTGCCAGCTCCAGCTGGGAGATCCGGCGCCGCTCACGCCAGGCGCGCAGCAACGGGCCGACACTCCGGCCGGCGGCGACGGCGGGGACGGCGGGGACGGGGGGAGTGGAGGCGGCAACCGTCATGCAGGCGACCCTAGTCGAGGCGGTCACGCGTCGGTGCGCCGCTCGTGGCGCCCGCGTGGCAGGCTGGGTGCGTACCCCCGGCACGGAAGGGAGCGAACGGTCATGGCCGTGGAACCGCTGGCGCAGGAGGAGATCGAGGGCCGGCTGGCCGGGTTGCCCGGCTGGTCGGTGCGGGACGGACGGCTCGGCCGCTCCTACCGGCTGGGCTCGCACTTCGCGGCCGCGGCGCTGGTGGTGCACATCGCCGGCATCCAGGACGAGCTGGACCACCACTCCGACCTGACCCTCGGCTACGACACGGTGTCCCTCCGGGTGCACACCCACAGCGCGGGGGGCGCGCTCACCGTCAAGGACTTCGAACTCGCCCGCAGGGTGGAGGACATCGCCCCAGGCCACGGGGCACACTGAACGATGTGCTGGACTACGAGAAGGAAGCCGGCGACTACGACGCCTCCCGCGGCGGCGAGGCCCGCGCGAAGGCCGCCGCACACGCCGTCCTCGGTCTGATACCCCCCGGGCCCGGACGGCTCCTCGACCTCGCCTGCGGCACCGGGTCCGTCACCCGGCGGCTCGCCGCCGCGCGCCCCGGGCTGCGGGTGACCGGCGCCGACCTCACCCCCGCCATGGCCCGCCGGGCGGCGGCGCGGCTGCCCGGCGCGATCGTCCGGGCCGACAGCCGCCGACTCCCGTTCCCCGACGGCGCGTTCGACGCCGTCACCAGCATCTGGCTGCTGCACCTGCTGTACGACCCCCGGGACCTGCGCGCGGTCCTCGCCGAGTGCACCCGGGTGCTGCGGCCCGGCGGGGTGTACGTCACCACCGTCGACAAGGCCGCCGCGCACGACGTCGGCAGCGACATCGACGCCGTCCTCGCCGACCGCCCGCGCCGGCCCGCGCCCGACGCCCCCGGCACCGTCACCGCCGAGGCCGCCCGGCACGGGCTCCGCCCCGCCGGACACGGCTCCTTCCGCAGCCCCGGACAGGGCCGCAGCCCCCGCGGCACCATCGCCGATCTGCGCCGCGGCTGGTTCACCCTGCTGCCGCCGGGCGAGCCGCGCACCGAGGAACTGGCCGCCCGGCTGGCCGCCCTCCCCGGCCAGGACCGCCCGCGCGCCGACCCGGTCTTCCACGTGCGGGCGTTCCGGAAAGCGGCACCGGGCGCGCCCTGAGGGCGTGGCGTCGGCCAGGGACACGATTCCATTACAGGGTTTTCACATTCCGCTTGGAGAAGGGATGATGCGAAGATCACACAGCACGTCCCTGGGGGGCCCATGAGCACCGACTTCACACCACCGCCCATGCCGGGCTACGGACCGCCGGTCCCCCCGCCGCCCGTACCGCCGAGGAAATCCCGCACCGCGCTCATCGCCGTGGCGGCGGCCGTCGTCGCCGCCGCGGTCTCGGCCCTGATCACGGCGGGGGTCAGCGGAGACGCCGAGGCGAAGCCCGCGCCCACCGTGACCGTCACCGAGACCGCCGCCGCGGACGACGGCGCGGACCAGGCCGACGAGGACGCGACGGCGGCCGACGACGACGCGGAGAACGCGGACGCCGCCGAGGACGAGGACGCCGGCGACGCCGGCGACGAGGACGGGGTCTACGCCCTGGACGACACCGCCGTCTACGAACCGGACACCGAGGTCGCCCTCTCCGGGCTCCAGCGGGCCGTCACCGGCGAGTACGCCGAGCCGGAGAACACGCCGTACCTGAAGTTCACCGTCAAGGTGAAGAACGGCGGCAAGAAGGCCATCGACGTCACCCAGCTCACCGTCAACTGCTCCTACGGACAGGACGGCGAGAGCAGCGACTCGGTGTTCGACTCCGAGGCGGGCCTGGACGGCGGCCCGGACACCAAGCTGCTCCCCGGCCGCTCCCTGAACGTGCCCTGGGGCTGCGCACTGCCCAAGGGGGAGAAGCTCATCCAGATCGAGGTCAGCCCCGACTTCGACTCGGAGGCGTCGATCTTCACCGGCACCGTCAAGTAGCGGGCCGCGGCGGGGATGCCGCTCGTGGACGGCACCCCCGCCGGGCCGATCGTCAGGCGACCGCGCAGGTCCGGTCGCCCAGCTTGAACGAGGCCGGTGCGGTGTTCGTACCCGCCCGGCCGCCCGTGAAGCCGAAGGACACCGACGAGCCCGCCGCCACGGTGCCGTTCCAGCCGGCGTTCCCCACCGTGACCGTCGCGCCGGACTGGGTGTAGCCGGCGTTCCACATCTGCGTGACCTTCTGGCCGTCGGCGAAGGTCCAGCCGAGGGACCAGCCGTTCCAGGGCGACGAGCCGGTGTTGGTCAGCCGCACGTCGGCCTGGAAGCCGTCGGCCCACTGATTGGTGATCTTGTAGCTGACGGTGCAGGCACCCGTGGGCACCGGCGGGTCCGTGCCGCCGCCTCCGTCCCCGCCTCCGCCGCTCGTGTCGGAGGTGTCGCCGTAGACGACACCCCGGCCGTTCGTCGACACGTACACCCGGCCGTACACCCGCGGATCTCCCGTGATGGCCGCGCCGGTCCAGCCCCACTGGTGGGCGTCGTCGTTGATCCGGGTCCAGGACGCGCCCTTCTCCGTGGAGCGGAAGACGCCGCGCACCCCGCCTATCTTCGCGCTGGTGTAGAGCGTCTGGTACGAGGCGCCCGGCGCGGCCTTGCCGAAGCCGACGGTGTCCGCCTGCTGCACGTTCGCCAGCTTGGTGAAGCTCGCGCCGCCGTCGGTGGAGTGCCACAGCCCGTACGCGCCGTCCGCCGCCCCGCCCGCCAGCCACACGTCTCCCCCGGTGCCGGGCAGCGCCTTGAACCGCACGCTGTCCCCGCTCGGCAGTCCCGTGGCCGCGGAGGCGGTGAAGGTGGCCCCGCCGTCCGTACTGGTGTAGAACTTCCCGGACTTGAAGCCGTAGAAGGTCTTCGCGTCGACGCGGTCCGACTCGACGATCGCGCCGGCCGGGATGCCGGCGGACTCTGCCCAGGAGGTCCCGAAGCCCGTGGTGTGCCGCACGCCGGTGCCGGCCGGGCTCCACACGAACCGGCTGCCGTCCGCCGCCGCCGCCACCGTGCCGCCGCCCGAGACACCCGAGGGGTCCTGACCCGCGAACCAGCTGGCCCCGTTGTCCGTGGAGAACGCGATGTGCGGCCCGGAGTCCAGGTCGCCGACGCGGACCACCGTGTCCGGGTCCGACTCGGCGAAGTCCAGGCCGGTGGTCGAGGTGAAGGTCGGTGAGGTGTACATCATGGACGGGACCGAGGTCAGGTCCGTGTGCCGGAAGCCGCCGATGTCACCGAGGGCGCTGAACAGCCGGGCGCCGCCGGAGGGCGGTGCGGCCAGGTCGTTGACCGCCGTCTCCTCCAGGCCCCGCACCATCGGCTTCAGGCCGAACTGCCCGCCGGTGTCCCACTTCGTGAGGTCCTCGGTGCCGTAGACCGTGGCGCCCGTGCCGAACATCATCCGGGCGGAGTCGAACGGGTCGATCTCCAGTGCCTCCGTCATCCAGCCCAGTTTCGGCGCCTGTTCGGGCGGTGACGGGTTCGCGCCGAAGGTCAGCCAGGGCGAGGAGGACACGTCCATGGTGTAGCGGTTGGAGCGGTTCGGGTACGACGTGTAGTCCCACGCCTTCGTCCAGGTGGCGCCGCTGTCGGTGGACCGGAACAGCTGGGTGTCCGGCCACCAGGAGCTGTACGCGGTGGCCATGAGGGTGGACGGGTGCTGCCGGTCGACGGTCAGCCCGCTGAAGCCGTAGTAGGTGTCGGCCTCCGCGACCGGGCTGATGTCGGTCCAGGCGCCGGTCGCCGTCGCGTACCGCAGCAGCCGGCCCTTGCCGCCGTCGTAGGGGCCGCCCGTGTCGCTGTAGGCGAGGTAGAGGTATCCGTTCACGGCGTCCAGGACGCCCTTGTGCGCCAGGTACCCGGTCGGCTGGCCCGCCAGCCTGGTCCAGGTGGCGCCCGCGTCCGTGGAGCGGTACACCGCGTTGTCCTTGTCGGCGACGCCCACGTAGAGGGTCTTCGTCGCGCTCCCGGAGGTGCCCGTGGACTCGTCGAAGGTGACCCAGACGATGCCCTGGTTGTCGCTCGCGTACCCGCTCGTGTCGCTCGGGTCCTGCCGGTAGTCGCCGGGGTTGGGGAAGCTCGTCACCTGCGACCAGGTCACCCCGGAGTCCGTCGACCGCCACAGGCCCTTGCCGCTGGGCGCGCCCAGGTACAGCACGCTGTTCTTGTTGGGGTCGACCGCCAGCCGCTCGCCCATGCCCCGGCCGGGCATGTTGCCGCCCAGCTTGAACGGTAGGTCGCTCTTCTGCCAGCTCGCGCCCCGGTCGGCGGAGCGCAGCACCGCACCGTTCGTGGGGTCCCAGCCGTTGGTGTACGTCCCGACGGCCGCGTAGACCTTGTCCGGCTGGACCGGGTCGGAGGCGAGGCTCACCACGCCGGTGTGGCCCCACTCGTCCCAGCCCACCGAGTCCAGCAGCGGCGTCCAGGTCTTGGTCGACTGCTGCCAGCGGTAGGCACCGCCGATGTCGGTGCGGGCGTAGGCGAGGTTCTTCTCGGTGCGGTTGAAGACGATCCCGGGGACGAATCCGCCGCCGTCGATCCGGGCGTTCTTCCAGGTGTAGGTGTCCGCGGCCAGGGGCGGGGCGGACGTGGCCGCGGCCAGTGCGGGCGGGGTGCCGGCGAGCAGTCCGGCGGCCAGCGAGAACGCGGCCACGAGGATGCGGGTTCTGCGCACGGTGGGGCTGCCTTTCCTGACGGAGTCTGGACAAGGTCACGGAGGTGGGATGCGGACGGACCGGGCGGCCCCCCTGTGCGGTCGGGGGCCGCCCGGCCCGGGTGGCCCCGCCGTCCTGTGGCGGGGCCGGGTACGCGGAGCGCCGGCGGGGACTATTCGAGCAGCTCCGCGTACGAGCCCATGGCCAGGGCGATGTCCGCCTGGGCCCAGAACCGGTGGTACGTGAACACGGGCGCCGCGCCGCCCTTGAGGTAGGCCTCGATCTTCGACCAGTTCGGGTCGCTCTTGTAGAAGGACCGGAGCGAGGAGAACGTGGACGAGGAGTTGATCGCGTCGCCGTTGGGCATCGTGCCGGTCCAGCCGCTCGGCACGTACACGCTGTCGTTGAACCGGCTGTAGTCGGTCCGGGTCTCCGGCACGGCGATGCCGAGGCTGTCCTGGTAGTTGCTCCACATGCCGTCCAGCAGCGCCTTCGCCGTGGACTTGGCCGTCGCGTCACCGGACTTGGCGGCGTAGTACGTCAGCGTCTTGGCGTAGGAGGCGGCCACCCCGACGTCGTCGGTGTAGTCGGCGACCGTGACGTGCAGCCCGCTGTTGGAGCCGGGGCTGGAGGCGTTCCAGGTGTCGGGCTGGCCCGACCACTGGAGGGTGGAGGGGATGCGGTAGGTGCCGTCCGGGTTGATGGTGGTCTTGGACAGCGCCCACTTCACCCACTTGTCGAGGACCGCCTTGGCCTGGGCGTTCCCGGTCTGCTGGTAGTACTCGGCGACCCGCTCCATCGACCACGCCTGGAACCCGAACCACTGGTTGGACGGCGGGTCGTGGTAGACGGGCGCCGGGTCGTAGTACATGCCGTAGAAGCTGGAGGTGCCGGCGGGCGGGTTGCTGTAGCGGCCGGCCCAGCTGTTGGTGGCACCGCCCGCGATGCCGCCCTCGGACGACTGGAGCCACTGGTAGAACTCCAGCTGCCGCTGCAGCGACTTGCTCCAGTCGCCGGCGCCGGTGGCCGACTTGGGCTTCAGGTCGGCGACGGAGCTGAGCGCGTAGGCGGCCAGGGGGTTCTGGTAGCCGCCGTGGACATGGCTGGAGCCGATCCGCCAGGCCCAGCCGGCGGAGGTGTCCGTGGCGCCGCCCCAGGCGTAGTACCAGGACAGCAGGTAGTGCGAGGCGTCCTTGCCGGTGCCGGCCGGGCAGGACGGGCTCGTGCAGTTGCCGATCTTCTTGAAGTACTTGTCGTACATCGCGTACCGCAGGTAGTCGCCCATCTTGGCGGCCTTGGCGACCGTCGCGGACACGTCACCGCTCTTGCCCTGCTGCTTGGCCCACAGGTCCGCCCAGTAGGCGGCCTGCACCGCGCGGGAGTCCGCGTCCGGGGCGTTGGTGTACTTCCACTGCTTGGCGTAGGAGCTGTCGCCGGTGAACAGGTCCAGGTAGCCGTTCTTGCCGCCGTACTTGAAGGCGTCGCAGGTCGGCTGCGGGACCGTCTCCCAGACCGACTCCTGCGAGCCGCGCTGGAAGGTGTTGATGTAGGACGGTCCGGTGGCGGTCGGTCCGGCCTCGCACTTGCCGGGCTCGTTGCCGTAGCCGTAGACGTTGTCCACGTCCTGGATCCAGTGCATGCCGTAGACGTCGTCCGTGCCGTACGCGCTCTTCAGCTCACCGGCGATCGGGTCCGTGCCCACCGGCACCGAGGTGTCCAGCTTCGCCGGGTACTCGTTCGGGGTGTCCAGCTCGGGCGCGTAGGTGGCCGGCTTCGAGGCGTTGTAGAACGAGTTCGTCGGCTGGTCGGCGTGCGTGGGGATCATGTACTTCTCCATGATCTCCCAGGCGCCGTTGAACTTCGACCAGTCGCCGGTGACCTTGCCGTACATCGCCTGGAGCCACAGCAGATAGCTGTACGCCTCCGAGGTGGTCTCGTGACCGTGGTCCGGGGCCTCGACGATCAGCGTCTCCACCGAGTGGTACGGGATGCCCTCGGGTGAGAAGTAGCCGTTCGCCGGGTTGGTGATCTTCCCGTACAGGTCCAGGAAGCGGGCGTCGTACGCCTTGGCCGCGGGCAGCTCGGTGACCGTGACCGTCGCCTTGGCGTGGCCGGTGGCCGACGCGGTGAACGTCGCGCTGCCGGTGCCGGAGGCGTCGGCCGTGACGGTCACGGTCTGCGCGGTGTTCCAGTCCGCCGGGGTGAAGGTCAGCGAGGAACCGCCGGTCACGGACAGACCGGTGTTGCCGTCCGTGCGGGCCGTGCTCACCGTCACGTTCGCGCTCGGCTGCGTGGACAGCTTCACCGAGAACGTGCCCGACTTGCCCTGCTGCACGCCCAGTTGGGTCGGCGAGGCGACCACGGCGGGGCCGGAGGCCACCGTGATGCCCACCGGGGTGGAGGTGCCGGACGCGCCCAGGCTGTCGTACGCCTTCGCCACCAGGGAATGACTGCCCACGGTCAAACTGGAGGCCGAGAGCGAGTAGGGCGCGCTGGTGTCCGTGCCCAGCAGCGTGGTGTCGTCGTAGAACTCCACCTTGCTGATGGTCGCGTTGTCGGCCGCCGCCGCGGTCGCCGCGAGGGGCACGGCGTCCCCCTGGCTGTAGACCGCGCCCGGCTTCGGGCTGGTCAGCACGGTCACCGGCGGCTGGTGGGCGCCGGCGCAGGTGGTGCCGTTGACGGCGAAGGACGTGGGAGCGGTGTTGGCGCCGCTGTAGGTGAACTGCGCGCCGGTGGAGACGGCGGCGCCCGCGGCGATGGCGCCGTTGTACGAGGCGTTCTTCACGGTGACCGACTGGCCGGACTGGGACCAGGTCCCGTTCCAGCCGCTGGTCAGCTTCTGGTTGCCCGCGTAGGCGTACGTCAGCGTCCATCCGTTGACGGCGTCCGTACCGCGGTTGGTGATCGTGAGGTCGGCGGTGAAACCCGAGCCCCAGTCGTTGGTCTTGTAGTCGACGCTGCACTGGACGGAGGCCGCGTGGGCGGTCTCCGTTCCGGTGGCGAGCATCGACAGCGGCAGGGCCGACGCGGCGACCACCGCCGTCCACAACCGACGCACGGTTCTGCGTCTGCGTCCAGGATCCATGTGCTGGTTCCTCCTTGCGGCTGCGGCTCGGGGAGAAGTCAAGGCTTGAACCAGTGGGAGCGCTCCCATAGTGAAGACGGGGTAACGGACGGTCAAGACCTAGACGATGCGAAAAGATTCGACCGGCCCGATCGCGAAAAAGTAAAGCGACCCCCCTGGGCTTTCCGGCCAGTTGGCGCTACCTTCCTTCGCAACCAGTGGGAGCGGTTCCATTCAGTCGACGCGTCCGTCAGGGCGCGCCACACTGCGAGGACTCGCTCATGCGTCACCCCCCGCGTTCCGTACTTTCAGCCGTCGCCGGCCAGTGGGCGAAGGACTTCCGGGGTCCGTCGAGGACTCGGTCCGACCGCGCCCCGGGCCGGCCGGGCCCCGGCCCGTCGGCGCCGGCCGCCCGCCCGGCACGAACCGCTCCTACGGGGCGGCGTACCGCGACGACCTCCGCCAGTGGAACACCCGCGAACCCACCGACCCGGCGGGCGGACCTTCCGCCGCCCGTCCCACCCCCGCCTGCGACGGCACACCCGCCGCGCACGGCGCCGGGCCGCGCGACCACCTCCGCGCCGTCCCACCGCAGTTCCCGACACGGCACCACACACCCACAGCACACCGAAGGACACCCGCACTCATGAGTCGTACCAGGACATCACTGCTCGCAGCCCTGGCGCTGGTCGCCGGGGCCTCGGGGACGGCGATCGGCATGCAATCGGCCTCCGCCGCTGCCTCCGCCGTCCCCTGCACCGTGGACTACAAGGTGCAGAACCAGTGGAGCACCGGCTTCACCGCCGCGGTGACCATCACCAACAACGCGGCCACGAAGTCGAGTTGGTCGCTGAAGTGGTCGTACGCCGGCGACCAGAAGGTCACCAGCGGCTGGAACGCCAAGCTCAGCCAGAGCGGTACCGCGGTCACCGCCGCCAACGAGAGCTACAACGGCGCGCTGGCCACCGGCGGCACGGTCAGCTTCGGCTTCCAGGGCAGCTACAGCGGCACCAACGCCGTGCCCGCCACGTTCACCCTCGACGGCGTCACCTGCAACGTGGACAACGGCGGCGGTGGCGACAACGGCGGGGGCGGGGACAACGGCGGCGGGGGCGACAACGGCGGCGGAGGCACCTCCGGCCGCGTCGACAACCCGTACACCGGCGCCAAGGTGTACGTGGACCCGGAGTGGTCGAAGCTGGCCGCCGCCGAGCCGGGCGGCAGCCGCGTCTCCAGCCAGCCGACCTTCGTCTGGCTGGACCGCATCGCGGCCATCAACGGCGTCAACGGCGGCATGGGCCTGCGCGCCCACCTGGACGAGGCCCTCAAGCAGAAGGGCTCCGGCCAACTGGTCGTCCAGCTGGTCATCTACGACCTGCCCGGCCGTGACTGCGCCGCCCTCGCCTCCAACGGCGAACTCGGCCCGACGGACATCGACAAGTACAAGACGCAGTACATCGACGCCATCGCCTCGATCCTGGCCGACTCCAAGTACGCGGGCCTGCGCATCTCCGCGCTCATCGAGCCCGACTCGCTGCCCAACCTGGTCACCAACGCCGGCGGCACCAACACCACCACCGACGCCTGCGTGACCATGAAGTCCAACGGCAACTACGAGAAGGGCGTCAGCTACGCCCTGGACAAGCTGGGCAACCTCTCGAACGTCTACAACTACATCGACGCCGGCCACCACGGCTGGCTCGGCTGGGACACCAACCTCGGCCCGACCGCCCAGGAGTTCTACAAGGTCGCCACCACCAACGGCGCCAGCTTGAGCGACGTGGCCGGCTTCATCGTCAACACGGCCAACTACAGCCCGACCAAGGAACCGAACTTCAAGGTCACCGACACCGTGAACGGCCAGACCGTCCGCCAGTCGAAGTGGGTCGACTGGAACCAGTACGTGGACGAGCAGTCGTACGCGCAGGGCCTGCGGGACAAGCTGATCTCGGCCGGGTTCAACTCCGGTATCGGCATGCTGATCGACACCTCCCGCAACGGCTGGGGCGGGACCGCCCGGCCCACCGGCCCCGGCCCGCTGACCTCGGTCGACAGCTACGTCAACGGCGGCCGCATCGACCGGCGCGTCCACGTCGGCAACTGGTGCAACCAGAGCGGTGCCGGACTCGGCGAACGGCCGACCGCCGCTCCCGCCGCCGGGATAGACGCCTACGTGTGGGCCAAGCCGCCGGGGCAGTCCGACGGTGCCAGCGCCCCCATCGACAACGACGAGGGCAAGGGCTTCGACCAGATGTGCGACCCCAACTACGGTGGCAACGCGCGCAACGGCAACAACCCCTCGGGCGCGCTGCCGAACTCCCCGCTGGCCGGGCACTGGTTCTCCGCCCAGTTCCAGCAGCTGATGCAGAACGCCTACCCGCCGCTGTCCTGACGCGGTGACCGAGCCGGGGCCCGCCCGACCTCCGGGCCCCGGCGGTCCGAACCGGCACGCGCGTTTGCCGAAGCGGCAACGGAAGTGGCCCCCGGCCGGTGCGCCGTCGCACCCTGACGGCAACCGGACGAGAGGCTGACCACCATGGCACACGCGCACCACGAGCAGCGCCACCAGCACCACACCGGGCACGGCCACGGTCACGGACACGGGCACGGCACGGACATCGACTGGAACGAACTGGCCCTCCTGCTGGAAGCGCAGGCGGAGCTGTTCGCCCCCGTCTACCGGCAGGCCCTGGCCTGGCTCGGGCAGCAGGCGGCCGAGCCGGGCCTCGTCGTGGACGCGGGCAGCGGCCCCGGCGTCGTCTCCTGTCTGTTCGCGCAGGCGTTCCCCGGCGCCCGGGTCGTCGCCGTCGACGGCACCGCGCCACTGCTGGAGCGCGCCCGCGACCGGGCCGCCCGGCACGGTGTGGCCGACCGCTTCGACACCGTCGCCGGCGAGCTGCCCGGGGCGCTCGGCCGGCTGGACCGCCCGGCCGACCTGCTGTGGGCCAGCCGCAGCCTGCACCACCTCGGCGACCAGCGGGCCGCGCTCGCCGCGTTCGCCGGGCACCTGGCCCCCGGCGGCACCCTGGCCCTGCTGGAGGGCGGGCTCCCCTCGCGCTTCCTGCCCCGGGACACCGGCATCGGCCGCCCCGGACTCCAGGCCCGGCTCGACGCCCTGGAGGAGGAGTGGTTCGCCCGGATGCGGGCCGGGCTGCCGGGCTCCGTCGCCGAGACCGAGGACTGGCCCGCCCTGCTGACCGCGGCCGGGCTGAAGCACACCGGCACCCGCACCTTCCTGCTCGACCTGCCCGCCCCGGCCGACGACCGGGCCCGCGCCTATGTCGCCGCGCACCTGTCCCGGGTGCGCGAGGGCGTCGCCGAGGCACTGGACGCCGATGACCGCGCCGCCCTCGACCGGCTCCTGGACCCGTCCGACCCGGCGAGCGTGCACGTGCGGCCGGACGTGTTCGTGCTCGGCGCCTACACCGTGCACACCGCCGTCCGCCAGGGCTGATGCCGCGCTTGACCTGAAGTGCTCTCCAAGTGATGGACTCCGGGCGTTCATCCGACGCACAGGGGGCCACACATGACCACGAACGACTCTCCGGTCGCGCTTGTCACCGGCGGCGGCAGCGGGATCGGCGCCGCCGTGGCGCGGCGGCTGCTCGACGCCGGACACCGGGTGACCGTCACCGGGCGCGGAGAGCGGCGGCTGCGGGACTTCGCCGAGGAACTCGGCCGCCCCGAGGGGCTGCTGACGGTGGCCGGCGACGCCTCGGACTTCGCCGACGTCCGGCACGCGGTCGACCGCACGCTGACGGCGTACGGCCGGCTGGACACGGTCGTCGCCAACGCCGGCTCCGCCACCCACGACACCGTCGCGGACGGCGACCCGTCCGGCTGGAAGGAGATGGTCCTCACCAATGTGCTCGGCCCGGCCCTGCTCATCCGGGCCTCGGTCGACGCGCTGAAGGAGACCCGGGGCCGGATCGTCCTCGTCGGCAGCGTCGCCGGGTTCGTGCACGGCCCGGGCAACCTCTACGGCGCCACCAAGTGGGCGGTGACGGGGCTCGCGGAGAACACCCGGCGGCAGGTCACGGAGTTCGGCGTGGGGGTCACGCTGGTGGCCCCCGGCCGGGTGGAGACGCCCTTCTGGGACGGCTACGGCAGCCTGCCCCCGGGGCACCTGCTGACCGCCGGCCAGATCGCCGACTCGGTTGTCTGGGCGATCGGGCAGCCGGCCGGGGTCGACGTCAACACGGTGGTCGTCCGCCCGGTGGGTCAGCCCACCTGACGGACGACGGGCCTCAGTTGGCGGCCAGGAACTGCTTGGCCAGCTGGTCCCCGAGCGAGACGGCGGCGCTGTGGCTCTCTATGGGGGAGACCTTGGAGTTCTTGAACAGGATGTAGGTCACCCCCGAGTCCGCGCCGCCGGTCTCCGGGTCCGGGTCGATGCCGAGCGCCTTGGCGGTGGCGTACGACGCCTCGCCGATGATCTTCGAGGGGCCGGTGTCGCCGACGACGGCGTACTCGACCTTGTTGTTGTAGATGACGGCGACCACACCGCCGCCCTTGATGCCCGCGCCCGAGTAGTCCCAGAGGGAGCTGGTGCTGGGCACCACGACGTACGGCAGGGTCTCCGCCTTCAGCGGCTTGCCGTCGGACTGGTGGAAGGCGGTGTCGGCCTGGAACCACGGGTCGCGGTCCTCGTTGCAGTTGGTGGTGCGCTGGCCGTCGCAGTCGATGTCCATGTCGGCCTTCCAGAACACCGCGCCGTTCTTGCCGCACACCGGGACCGTGGCCGAGGTCTCCTCGTCGGTCTTGTACTTGCCGGAGGAGATCTGCGAACAGGAGGTCACCTTGGCGAGCAGGTCGGCGGCGGCGACCGTGCCCTCCTGGGCGGACTTCGGGGAGGCGGCGGCGGAGGCGTGGGCGGGCAGCAGACCGGCGGCGAGCAGGGCGGTGCCGGAGGCGGCGGCGAGGGTGAGGGTTCGGAGGCGCACGGTGGGCCCCTTCTGTTAGGAAAGTTTCCTTACCGGGTGCGTCCACCGTGCCCCGACGGCATGCCCTCGTCAACCCCCGGGTCGCGAACGGCTGAATCGCCCGCGCATTGCGGGGCTCCGGGTAGCTGGGGAGACTGGTGGGGACCGAAACGTCTCGGATGTTCGACTCGATCCGCGGTCGCCGTTTCCGGAGGCGAGTCTCATGTTCGTACGCGCGGTGTACGCGACCGGTGATCCGGCACTGCTGGACGCCGCCGTCCGGTCGCTGAACAGCGAGGGGCGGGACCTGCTGGAGGAACGCCCGGGATACCGGGGCGCGGGCGTCTTCGTGGACCGCGACGCCGGCAAACTCCTCGCGGTGAGCTGGTGGGAGACCGAGGGGGCGCGGCACCACAGCGACGAGGTGATGCGCGAGCGGCGCGAGGCGCTGCTGGAGCCCTTCGCCGGCACGGTGTCGGTCGCCAACTACGAGGCCGCGGTGTCCCACCAGGTCGAGCACCCCCGGCAGGGCGGCCGACTGCGCGCCGTCCGGCTGGAGTTCGACCCGCGCGACGCGGACCTGGTCGTCGACACCTTCCGGGCCACGGTGGTGGCGCGGGCCGAGGCGCTGCCGGGGCTGTGCCGGACCTCCCTGCTGCTCGACCGCGAACGCGGCCGGGCCGTGGCCGGCACCCTGTTCCGCGACCGCCCCGCGCTCGCCGCCGCCCGCGCGGCCATGGCGGGCGCGCACCACGAGGCGGCGGCCGGGGCGCACGTCGACGTGGTCGGCCTGGAGGAGTTCGAGGTCGTGTACGCCGACGTGCGCCCCGACTGAGCCGCGCGGTCGCGCCGGGCCGGTGATCAGGCCATGTCGAAGGTGGCGGGGTCGGGGCCGATGCGCCGGTCCTCGTTGAGCGCGCTGATCGCCGCGAGGTCCTCGTCGTCCAGGCTGAAGTCGAACACCGCGATGTTCTCCTTGATCCGGGACGGCGTCACGGACTTCGGGATCACGACGTTGCCGAGCTGGAGGTGCCAGCGCAGCACGACCTGGGCCGGGGTGCGGTCGTGCTTGCGCGCGATGGCCACGATCGCGGGCACCTCCAGCAGGCCCTTGCCCTGGCCGAGCGGCGACCAGGCCTCGGTGGCGATGCCCAGCTCCGCGTGGACGGCGCGCGACTCGCGCTGCTGGAGGTGCGGGTGCAGCTCGATCTGGTTGACCGCCGGGACGACCGAGGTCTCCTCGGTCAGCCGCCGCAGGTGCTCGGGCAGGAAGTTGGAGACGCCGATGGCGCGCACCCGGCCGTCGGAGTGCAGCTTCTCGAACGCCTTGTAGGTGTCGACGTAGGCGTCCCGGGACGGCAGCGGCCAGTGGATCAGGTACAGGTCGACGTAGTCGAGCCCCAGCTTCGCCAGCGAGGTGTCGAAGGCGCGCAGTGTGGCGTCGTAGCCCTGGTCGCTGTTCCAGAGCTTGGTGGTGACGAAGATCTCGTCGCGCGGCAGGCCGGAGGCGGTGATGGCCTTGCCGGTGCCCTCTTCGTTGCCGTAGATCGCGGCGGTGTCGATGCTGCGGTAACCGGCCTCCAGCGCCGTGGCGACGGCTCGCTCGGCCTCGTCGTCCGGCACCTGCCAGACGCCGTATCCCAGCTGCGGCATCTCGACGCCGTTGTTGAGGATGATCGGGGGGACGTTGCTGCTCACGAGCCTCGTGGTCCTTCGCTTGTCGGCATGTGTCACTCCCATGGTCAACGATCACGGGCCGTTCCGCATTCCTGACCGCGCGATCCACCCCCCGCCGAGGGCCCGCCGAGGTGTCCGGGGCAGGGCCTCAGACGCGGTAGAGAGCCTCCACCTCGCTCTCGTACGCCTTCTCGATCGCCTTGCGCTTCAGCTTCAACGACGGTGTCAGCAGCCCGTGTTCCTCGGTGAACGGCTGGGCCAGGATGCGGAAGGTGCGGATCGACTCCGCCTGCGAGACGAGCGTGTTGGCGGCCACCACCGCGCGCCGCACCTCGGCCTCCAGGTCCGGGTCGCGCACCAGCTCGGCCGAGGTCATCCCCGGCTTGCAATGCATCTGGAGCCAGTGCTCGACCGCCTCCCGGTCCAGGGTGACCAGGGCGGCGATGTAGGGGCGGTCGTTGCCCACCACGACGCACTGGTGGACCAGCGGATGCTCGCGGACCCGCTCCTCCAGCACGGCCGGGGAGACGCTCTTGCCGCCGGAGGTCACCAGGATCTCCTTCTTGCGGCCGGTGATCGTCAGATAGCCGTCCCCGTCCAGCGTGCCCAGGTCGCCGGTGGCCAGCCAGCCGTCGTGCAGGGTCTCGTCGGTGGCCTTCCGGTTGTTGAGGTAGCCCTGGAAGACGGTGCCGCCGCGCAGCCAGACCTCCCCGTCGTCGGCGATGTGCACGGTCACGCCCGGGATCGGGGGGCCCACGGTGCCGTAGCGGGTGCGGCCGGGCGGGTTGGCGGTCGCGGCGGCCGTGGACTCGGTCAGGCCGTAGCCCTCGTAGATCTGCACGCCCGCGCCCGCGAAGAACAGGCCCAGCCGGCGGTCCATCGCCGAGCCCCCGGACATCGCGTTGCGGATCCGGCCGCCCATCGCGGCGCGGACCTTGGCGTACACCAGCTTGTCGAACAGCTGGTGCTGCATCCGCAGCGCCGCCGACGGGCCCGGCCCGGTGCCCCACGCCCTGGCCTCCACCGCCTCGGCGTACCGCACGGCGATGTCGACGGCCTTCTCGAACGGCCCCGACCTGCCCTCGCGCTCGGCCTTGCGGCGGGCCGCGTCGAACACCTTCTCGAAGATGTACGGCACCGCGAGGACGAACGTGGGCCGGAACGCGGCCAGGTCGGGCAGCAGGGCCGCGGCGTGCAGGTGCGGCTGGTGCCCGAAGCGGACCCGGCCGCGGATCGCGGCGACCTGGACCATCCGCCCGAAGACGTGCGCCAGCGGCAGGAACAGCAGCGTGGACGCCTCGTCGCCCTTCCTGGAGTGGAACACCGGCTCCCACCGCCGCAGCACGGTGTCCGCCTCGCACATGAAGTTGCCGTGGGACAGCAGACAGCCCTTCGGCCGGCCGGTGGTGCCGGAGGTGTAGACGACGGTGGCGACCGAGTCCGGGGTGACCGCCTGGCGGTGCCGGTGCACGACCTCGTCGTCCAGGTGCGCCCCGGCGTCGTACAGCTCCTGCACGCAGCCGGCGTCCAGTTGCCACAGCCGGCGCAGCCGCGGCAGCCGGTCGATGACGGTGGCGACGGTCATCGCGTGGTCCTCGTGCTCCACGACCGCCGCGGACACCTCGGCGTCGTGCAGCATCCAGAGGCACTGCTCGGCCGAGGAGGTGGGGTAGACGGGCACCACCTGGGCGCCGATGGTCCACAGGGCGAAGTCGAAGAGGGTCCACTCGTAGCGGGTGCGGCACATGATCGCGACACGGTCGCCGAAGCGGACGCCGTCGGCCAGCAGGCCCTTGGCGAGGGCCATGACCTCGTCGCGGAACTCGGCGGCCGTCACGTCCCGCCACTGCCCGGCGGCGTCCTTGCGGCCGAGCGCTATGCGCCGCGGATCCGTCACGGCGTGCTCGAAGACGATGTCGGCCAGGCCGCCCGCGGGCGGCGGCGACACCAGCGCAGGGTTGGTGAACTCGCGCAACCTCGCTCCCCGTCTCTCGCGCCCCGGTGTCGACGGTCCCCGCACCGCGGCAGCGCGGTGAAAGCTACCTCACACCCTCCGTGCGCGGGAGGGATGCGGAAGCCGGGCAAACCGCGCGTTCCGCCCGGACGACCACGGGGAAATGCCCGCACAAGGGGAAGGGCCGGACACCTTACCGACGGGTCCGTAGGTTTCGGTACCGTAATCTCCACCGAATCTGTACGCCCCGATTACGGGCACCCACCCGCACCAGGTGACCCCGGAGCCCCGCCCCGCCCGCCGTACCGGCGTGCCGGCCGGGGCGGTGCGGCTCGTCAGCGGGTCGCCCCCGCCTTCCGGGCGCCCGCCCCGGGACGCCCGCGCGGGCGCCGGCCGCCCCCGCCGCGCCGACACCGGGGCGTCCGCCACCGGCCCCGCCGGCGCGGACCCCGGGACGGGCGCCCTACGGTGCGGGCACGAGACCCGGCACCGCGCGGCCCGGCGTGCCTGTGCCGATCAGTGGCGCTTAGCCGCCGGCCGCTGCCCCGAGGCGGCCGTCCTGTGGCGGGCACTAGGGCGCCCGCCGCCACCGGCCCCGCCGGCGCGGATTCCGGGACGGGCGCCCTACGGTGTGGGCCGAGATGCGGCACCGCGCGGCCCGGCGTGCCCGCGCCGATCAGTGGCGCCTCGCCGCCGTTCGCTGCCCCGAGGCGGCCGTCCTGTGGCGGGGGCACTAGGGCGCCCGCCGCCACCGGCCCCGCCGGCGCGGACCCCGGGACGGGCGCCCCTCCGGTGCGGGCACGAGATGCGGCACCGCGCGGCCCGGCGTGCCCGCGCTGATCAGTGGCGCCTCGCCGCCGGCCGCTGCCCCGGGGCGGCCGTCCTGTGGCGGGGGCACTAGGGCGCCCGCCACCGGCCCCGCCGGCGCGGACTCCGAGACGGGCGCCCTCCGGTGTGGGCCCGAGATGCGGCACCGCGCGGCCCGGCGTGCCTGTGCCGATCAGTGGCGCTTCGCCGCCGGCGCCGCTGCCCCGGGGCGGCCGTCCTGTGGCGGCACCACCGCCCGGGCGCCCCCGGACCCCGGCGGCCGGACCTTCACCGGCCGCGACGAGGTCGCGTCCGCCTCGTGGGCACCGTCGTCGTCCGCGGCACCGCCGCCCGGTGCGCCTGTCCCAGCCCCCGGGCCGCCTGGGGGGTGCGGCGCGGGGAGGCGACGCCCGTCCCGGGCCGGGTCTAGAAGCCGGCCCGCCGCCCGGCACGGTGACGTCCCGCCGCCCGGCCGCGCCGGTCAGCCGGTGCTGCGGCGCAGGTGTTCGCCGCCCGCCAGCACCGCCGCCGCCAGCGCGTTCGCGGCGTCCTCGGCCGGGCCCCGGCGGCGGCCGTGCACCAGGACGAAGTCGACCTTGCCCAGCTCGGGCAGGCCCGCCCGGTCCGGCAGCCGGAACAGGCCCGGGGGAATCAGCCGCCGGGAGTGGGCCATCACCCCGAGGCCGGCCCGGGCCGCCGCGATCAGCCCGTTGAGGCTGCCGCTCGTGCACACGATCCGCCAGGGACGGCCCTGCCGCTCCAGCACCTGGAGGGCCCGGGCCCGGGTGATGCCCGGCGGCGGGTAGACGATCAGCGGAACGGGCCGGTCCGCCTCCAGCCGCAGCCGCTCGGCGCCGATCCACACCAGGTCGTCGCGCCACACCAGCTCACCGCGCGGGTCCTCCGGGCGCCGCTTGGCCAGCACCAGGTCGAGCTTCCCCGCCGCCAGCCGTTCGTACAGGGTGCCGGACAGCTCCACGGTCAGCTCCAGGTCAACCTCCGGGTGGTCGTAGCGGAAGCCCTCCAGGATCTCCGGCAGCCGGGTCAGCACGAAGTCCTCCGAGGCGCCGAAGCGCAGCCGGCCCCGCACCCGCGTGCCGGAGAAGAACGCCGTCGCCTGCTCGTGCACCTCCAGGATCCGGCGGGCGAACCCGAGCATCGCCTCGCCGTCCTCGGTCAGCTCCACCGAATGGGTGTCCCGGGAGAACAGCTGCCGCCCGGCCGCCTCCTCCAGCCGCCGCACGTGCTGGCTGACCGTGGACTGGCGCAGCCCCAGCCGCCGGGCGGCCTGGGTGAAGCTCAGCGTCTGGGCGACCGCCAGGAAGGTGCGCAGGTGCGTCGGCTCGTACACCCCCCGAGCCTAGCGCGGCCATCACGGAACGCGATGGCAGTCAGAGCGGTATACCGGATTCCCGATCGGCGGCGGCAGGAGGACGATGGAGGGGGGCCCTGCGGGCCCGGGACCGTGCGACACCGAGCGACCGGGCCCAGAACAGCAACCGGACACAGAACAGACGGAGCACCGTGACACGCCTGCGCCGGCCCAGTTGGCTGCCGATCGACCCGTACATCGTGCTGCTGCTCGGGACGGTGGGGCTCGCCGCCCTGCTCCCGGCCCGGGGCACCGCCGCCGACGTCACCTCGGGCGCCTCCACGGCCGCCATCGCCTTCCTCTTCCTCCTCTACGGCGCCCGGCTGTCCACCCGGGAAGCGCTGGACGGACTGCGCCACTGGCGGCTGCACCTGACCGTGCTGGTCTGCACCTTCGTCGTCTTCCCGGTGTTCGGGCTGGCCGCCCGCGGCCTGGTGCCGGTCCTGCTGACCCAGCCGCTCTACCAGGGCCTGCTGTTCCTGACGCTGGTGCCGTCCACCATCCAGTCGTCCATCGCGTTCACCTCCATCGCCCGCGGCAACGTGCCCGCGGCGATCTGCGCCGGGTCCTTCTCCTCCCTCGCCGGCATCGTCCTGACCCCGCTGCTCGCGGCGGGGCTGCTCGGCGGCGACACGGTCGGGTTCTCCACGGACTCGCTGCTGCGGATCGTGCTCCAGCTGCTGGTGCCGTTCGTCGCCGGGCAACTGCTGCGGCGCTGGATCGGGGAGTTCGTCACCCGGCACAAGAAGGTCCTCGGCCTGGTCGACCGCGGCTCCATCCTGCTGGTCGTCTACACCGCGTTCAGCGAGGGCATGAACCAGGGCATCTGGCACCAGGTCAGCCCGCTGCGGCTGGCCGGGCTGCTCGGCGTCGAGGCCGTCCTGCTGGCGGTGATGCTGGCCCTGACCTGGTACGGCGCCAAGGCGCTCGGCTTCGGCCGGGCGGACCGGATCGCCGTGCAGTTCGCCGGGTCGAAGAAGTCCCTCGCCTCCGGGCTGCCCATGGCGAGCGTCCTGTTCGGCAGCCACGCCTCGCTGGCCGTGCTGCCGCTGATGCTCTTCCACCAGATGCAGCTGATGGTGTGCGCGGTCATCGCCAAGCGCCGGTCCCACGACCCGGAGGCGGCCGAGGACGCGTCCCCCGAGCCGGGGGACGCGCCCGAGGGGTCAGCCGCGGACCCGGTCCAGGGGCAGCCAGGCAACCGTGTCCTGCGTTGACCGCAGCACGTCCGGGTCCGTCAGCTCCCCGTCGGTCAGCGCCCGGTCCCAGACCCGCACCTCGTCCAGCGCGCCGGTGAGGAAGGCACGGCTGTCCACGCGCTGGCCGAGGTGCACGCCGAAGGGCGAGTTGCGGCTGACCGAGCCCGGCCTGTCCGCCGTGGTGACGGCCGTTCCGTCGACCGACAGGGACAGCAGTCCGCCGCCCCGGCGGAGCACGGCGTGGTGCCACCGGCCGTCGTTGTAGGCGGTCGAGGTGCGCACGGACGCGGACTGCGGCGCGGCGGCCCCGTTCCGTACCGTGATCAGTGCCTGCACCCGGTTGCCCGCCGGTTCCCCGCGCAGCCACACCTGCGGCTGGCTCGTGCCGGTCCCGCCCATCCACAGCAGCGGCTGCTCCCCCGTGGCCGCCGAGTACCGGAACCACAGCGACACCGTGAAGTCCGACGTGCCGAGCGGGAGGGCGGCGCGGTACGGCAGCCGGACCGCGTCGTCGGTCCCGTCGAACCGCAGCGCGCCCCCGGACACCCCGTCGGTGTCCTCCGGGTCGCCGAGCACCGCCGCCGGGCGGGCGTGCCGGGCGAGGTCGGGGGTGACCGGGTCGGGTCCGCGGCGCGGGCCGAGCCGGTCCTCGGTGAAGCGGGCGAAGCGGATCTCGTCACGGGCGTCCACCGCCCCGCCCTCGTACAGCAGGCCGATCCCGGCGGAGCCGACGCGAACCAGGTCCGAGTAGCCGGACCAGTCCGTGGTGACGACCGTGCCCCGGTCCGTGCCGTCCCAGGTCCGTCCGCCGTCCCAGGAGGAGCGGATCATCATGGTGCGGCGCCGGTCGGGGTCGCCGGGGCAGGCGAGCAGCAGCCGGTCGCCGACGCGCAGCAGCGAGCCCTGCACCTGCGGGGTGTACAGGTCCGGCAGGGCGCGGAAGGGCCCGGTGAAGTCGGTGCCGCCGTCGCGGCTGACCGCCTGGGTGCGGTGGCCGAGGTCGGTGCCGTCCTGCTCGCGCCCGCTGACCAGGACCGAGCCGTCGCCGCGCTCGGCGAGGGTCAGTTCGGAGGGCTTCTGCCGGAAGGTGCCGTCGGCGGCGACGGGCCAGGTGTCGGTGGCGCCGATCCGCCAGTGCCGGCCGTGGTCGTCGCTGACGACCAGCGCCGCGTGGTTGGCGGTGACCCTGGTCCCGTCCCAGGTCTCGGTGTTGACGCCGAGGACCAGACGGCCCGCGTACCGGCCGCGGGTCAGCTGGATGCCGTGCACGGGCCCGGTGGCGTACCAGGAGTTCCAGTCGGCGGGCAGGATCTCGGGGCTCAGATCGCGTGGCGCGGACCAGGTCTCGCCGTCGTCGTCGCTGTACTGCAGGTGCGGGGTGCGGTCGCAGGGGACCGGGCAGTTGGCGCTGTCCGTACGGCCCGTGTTGTACGTCTCCGCGAGCCAGATCCGCCCGGTGTCGCGGTCCACGACCGGTGCCGGGTTGCCGTGGGTGTCGCCCGCCCCCTCGGTGACGACCCGCAGCGGGCCCCAGGTGCGCCCGCCGTCGGTGGAGCGCTTGAGCACGATGTCGATGTCGGCGGCGTCCCCGCAGTTGAGGACGCGGCCCTCGGCGAAGGCCAGCAGCGTGCCGTCGGTCGTCCGGACGATCGCCGGGATGCGGAAGCAGGCGTAACCGGGGTCCTGCGCGGCCTTGAACAGCACCTGCTGCTCGAAGTCCGGTGCGGCGGCGGCCGGCTGGGCGAGGGCCGGGGGAGCGGGCAGGAACGACAGGAGCAGCCCGGCGGCGGTGAGGGCGGCGGTGGCGAGTACGGATCCGGGACGGGCGCGGAGAGGTGACGGCACGGCGGGACCTGCCCTTCGTCGGCCGGACGTGCGGACAACCGGACATCCCACGTCCAACGAGCGTCCCACCGAAGGTAGTTGGGGGGTGCGCGGCTCACAAGAAGCGTGCACTCACGGGCGCGGCACGACTTCTGCCGAGGGTGGCCCGGGTGGTGATCGCCCGGTGCGCGGCCGCCGCCCCCTCAAGGCCGGACTCCCCGTGCACGGCGGCCCCGGGTGCCCTCGGCGCGCAGCCGCCGCAGCTGACGCCGCCACCGCTCGTACCCCTCCGGCCGTTCGCGCGCGATCGGTGCCGGCCGGGAGCCGGTCACCGGCGTGGCGCCCACCGGCAGGCCGAGCGCCCGGCTCGTGCCGCCGCCGGAACCGCGGGCGACCCCGGCCCGGATCTCCGGCACGGAGGGCTGGCGCGCCGCGTAGGTCAGCCGCGGGCGGCCGGCTCCCGCAGGGCGATCCGGTGCTCGCCCGCGTACACGTTCATCGAGGTGCCGCGCAGGAAGCCCACCAGGGTCAGGCCGGTCTCCGCGGCCAGGTCCACCGCCAGCGAGGACGGCGCCGAGACGGCCGCGAGCACCGGGATGCCCGCCATGACCGCCTTCTGCGCCAGCTCGAAGGAGGCCCGGCCGGAGACCATCAGGAGCGTCCGGGACAACGGCAGCGCGTCGTCGCGCAGCGCCCGTCCCACGAGCTTGTCGACCGCGTTGTGCCGGCCCACGTCCTCGCGGGTGTCCAGCAGCTCCCCGTCCTCGTCGAACAGGGCCGCCGCGTGCAGGCCCCCGGTCCGGTCGAACACCCGCTGGGCCGCCCGCAGCCGGCCGGGCAGCTCCGCCAGCAGCCCGGGGGTGACCCGCAGCGGGGGAGTGTCGGCGATGGGCCAGCGCGCGGTCGTCCGGACGGCGTCCAGGCTGGCCTTGCCGCACAGACCGCAGGAGGAGGTGGTGTAGACGTTCCGCTCCAGGGTGAAGTCAGGGAGGGCGACACCGGGGGCGGTGCGCACGTCGACCACGTTGTAGGTGTTCGAGCCGTCCGCCGTGGCGCCCGCGCAGTAGACGATGTTCCGCAGGTCCGCCGCCGAGGCCAGGACGCCCTCGCTGACCAGGAAGCCGGCGGCCAGCGCGAAGTCGTCGCCCGGGGTCCGCATGGTGATCGCGAGCGGCTTGCCGTTCAGCCGGATCTCCAGGGGTTCCTCCGCGACGAGCGTGTCCGGCCGGGTGGAGACAGCCCCGTCCCGGATGCGCAGGACCTTGCGTCGTTCCGTCACTCGTCCCATGCCCCTCATTGTCCTGCACACGGGGGGCGGGGGACCGGGCGGGGGGCGGGCGGCGCGGTGGGCCCGTTCCATCGGCCGCACGGTGGGCGCTTTGTACGGACGTCCGACAGTCTGACCGGAGCCGACAATCACGACGCCGGTTTCCTGTGGCCTCACCTGCCGTCGTACCCGCCGGTCACTGACCACACTGGTGGATCCCGCCACCCACGGCCACGAGGGGATTCCCGCAATGAACGGCTCGCGCATCGTCGCCATCGGCCACTACCAGCCCGCCCGGGTGCTCACCAACGACGACCTGGCGGCCATGGTCGACACCAGCGACGAGTGGATCCGCACCCGGGTGGGCATCCGGACCCGGCGCATCGCCGGCCCCGACGAGCCGGTGGACGAGCTGGCCGCGCACGCCGCCGCCAAGGCCCTCGCCGCCGCCGGCCTGACCCCCGGCGACATCGACCTGGTCCTCGTCGCCACCTCCACCGCCGTGGACCGCTCCCCGAACACCGCCGCCCGGGTCGCCGCCCGGCTCGGCATCCCGGGACCCGCCGCCCTGGACGTGAACGTGGTCTGCGCCGGCTTCACCCACGCGCTCGCCACCGCCGACCACGCCCTGCGGGCCGGCGCCGCCACCCGAGCCCTGGTCGTCGGCGCCGACAAGATGTCGGACGTCGCCGACTGGACCGACCGCAGCACCTGCGTCCTGGTCGGCGACGGGGCCGGGGCCGCCGTGCTGACCGCCTGCCCGCCGGGGACGGAACCCGGCATCGGACCGGTGCTGTGGGGATCGGTGCCGGAGATGGGGAACGCCGTCCGCATCGAGGGCACCCCGCCCCGGTTCGCGCAGGAGGGGCAGAGCGTCTACCGCTGGGCCACCACCCGGCTGCCGGCCATCGCCCGCCAGGCCTGCGAGAAGGCCGGGACGGCCCCCGAGGACCTCGCCGGGGTCGTGCTGCACCAGGCCAATCTGCGGATCATCGAGCCGCTGGCCCACAGGCTCGGCGCCGTGAACGCGGTGGTCGCCCGCGATGTCACCGAGTCCGGCAACACCTCGGCCGCCAGCATCCCGCTCGCCTTCTCCAAGCTGCTCGAACAGGGCGCCCTGCGCAGCGGGGACCCGGTGCTGCTGTTCGGGTTCGGCGGCAACCTGTCGTACGCCGGGCAGGTCGTGCGCTGCCCCTGAGGACCGCCCCCCGCGTACGGGTTGCGCGCTCCGTCCGCGACCCCGGTACGGGATCCTGTGCACCGTAGACTGTAGACGAAAGACAATCGATACTGAGCGTCCATCGCCCACGCGTCAGACCCGCCAGGAGGACCGCGATGTTGTCGACCGGACTGCCGCAGGGGGCGGTGCCCAGGCTGGAGAGGCCCGGCCCGCTGCGCGAGCGCGTGTACGAGGCGCTGCTCGAACTCATCACCACCCGCGCCCTGCGCCCCGGCCAGCACCTGGTGGAGAGCGAACTCGCCGGGCACCTCGGCGTCTCCCGCCAGCCCGTGCGCGAGGCGCTGCAACGGCTGAACACCGAGGGCTGGGTCGATCTGCGCCCCGCCCAGGGCGCGTTCGTGCACGAGCCGACCGAGGAGGAGGCCGACCAGCTGCTCACGGTCCGCACCCTGCTGGAGGCGGAGGCGGCCCGGCTGGCCGCCGCGCACGCGGACGGCGCCGGCATCGCCGTCCTCCACGCCTTGTGCGCCGAGGGCGAGGAGGCCGTGGCGGCCGAGGACGTGGACCGCGCGGTCGCCCTCAACGCGGCCTTCCACAGCAAGGTCATGGAACTGGCCGGCAACACCGTCCTCGCCGGACTCGCCGCCCAGGTGGACCGGCGGGTCCGCTGGTACTACACCCCGGTGGCCCGGCAGCGCGGCCGTCAGTCCTGGGTCGAGCACCGGGAGCTGATCGCCGCCGTCGAGGCCCGGGACGAGCGGCGCGCCACGGAGCTGATGCGCGCGCACACCGAGCACACGCGGCGGTCGTACCACGAGCGCGAGACCGCCTGAGCGGCATACGCCAGGTGTTCCCCCGTCCGCCGGCGGCCGGGGGAACACCTGGCAGGACGCGGCGGCCCGAGGGTCAGGCGGCGGGGCGCGGCCTCGGTGCCGGCAGCCGGCCCGTGCCGCCCCGGCCCGGCTGCCGCAGCAGCAGGGCGAGCGCCGCCGCGGCCATCGAGACACCGCCGGCCAGCGCGTAGGCCCCGTCGTAGCCCCACGCGCCGACCACCAGCGAGCCGAGGCCGCCGCCGAACAGGCCGCTGACCAGCTTGCCGCTGTACACCAGGCCGTAGTTGGTGGCGTTGTAGTTCTCGCCGAAGTAGTCCGGGGTCAGCGCCGCGAACAGCGGGTAGAACGCGCCGCCGCCGAAGCCGGAGAGGAAGGCGAAGAACAGGAACAGCCACTGGTTGCGGGACTCTCCGGCCCAGATGACACCGAACTGCGCGAGCCCCAGCACCACGATGACGAACACCAGCGTCGTCCTGCGGCCCCACAGGTCCGACAGCCAGCCGACCACCGCGCGGCCGATGCCGTTGACGACGGCCATGACACCCATCGAGGACGCGGCGACCAGGGGGCCGAAGCCGACCTCCTTGGCGAAGTCGACCTGGAAGGAGATCCCGAAGATCGACACTCCCGCCGTCATCACGATCATGACCCACATGAGCGGGAGCATCCCGGTCCGGATGGCCTCGCCGGGCGTGTACTGGCGCACCGCCGGCGGGTTCTTCGCCAGGCTCGCGGCACCGGCGCCGCTCCCGGCGCGGGCCGGCGGGGCCACGTCGGCCGGCCACCAGTTCTTCGGCGGGTCCTGGAAGAAGAACGCGCAGACCGCGACCACGACCAGGACGTAGCCGCCGATCAGGTCGAGCACCCGCTCGTAGTCGCCCGTGTCGAAGGCGTAGTTGAAGAGGAAGATGAAGGGCAGCGAGCCGTAGGCGAAGCCCCCGTTGACGAAGCCGGTCTTCGCCCCGCGCCGCTCCGGGAACCACTTGCCGACCATATTGATGCACGTGGCGTAGATCAGCCCGGAGCCGACACCGCCCACGACACCGAAGCCGAGGACGGCCGGCAGGACGTCGTGGAAGTGGGACAGGGACAGGAAGCCGAGCAGGCACATCACGGCGCCGACGTACATCGCCCGGCGCGCCGAGAGCAGGCCCCGCTCGCGCAGCCAGCCCGCCGGGAACGCGATGCCCGCCTGGAAGAAGATCCAGACGCTCAGGATCCAGAACGTGTCGCTCTGGGTCCAGCCGTGGGCGGAGGACAACGTGTCCTCCGCGGAGCCGTAGGCGTACTCCGAGACACTGATGGCCATCATGGAGAGCCAGGGAAGGTACACCATCAGCTTGCGCGAGTGACCGAGGATGTCCCGGTCCGTCTCGCCGACGCGGTAGACGCGGCCGCGGGCGTCGGTCACCTCGCGGTACGCGTGGTACGGCGCCTCCGGCCCGGCCGGTGTCTTCCGGGTCCTCATGGGATCTGACGTCATGTGGGGCCAGCTCCTCGCCGGTGGGGGACGGGTGGGGGGTGTGGGGCACGGGCGGTGTGCCGGACGCGGGGTGGGGCCCGGCGCCGAGGGAAGGGGCGGGTGGATCCGTTCGGGACCGGAGCCCCCGTCAGCTCACGAACCGCCCCGCAGCAGGCCGGCCGCGCGCGCCCACCGGTACTTCGCGCCGAGCACGGCCACCGGCTTCTCGGTCGTGTACGGGTACGCCACGACCCCCCGCTCGAACAGGTACCGGCAGGCCTCCTCGACCTCCACGTCACCGGCGAGGGAGGCCACCACCGGCTTCTCGACGCCGCGTTCGCGGAACTCGGCCACCAGGCGCGCGGTCAGCTCGGCGAACACCATCGGCGGGGTGAGGACGGTGTGCCAGTAGCCGAGCACCAGGGCGTGCACGCGCGGGTCCGCGAGGCCCAGCCGGATCGTGGCCTCGTACGTCGACGGCGGTTCGCCCCCGGTGATGTCGACCGGGTTGCCCGCCGCGCCGAACGGCGGGATGAGCCGGCTGAACGCCTCGTCCAGGTCGGGCGGGATCCCCATCAGCGTGAGCCCGTTGTCCGTCACGGCGTCCGACAGCAGCACCCCGCTGCCGCCGGCGCCGGTGATGATGACGACGTTCTCGCCCTTCGGGGCGGGCAGGACCGGCAACGCGCGCGCGTACTCCAGCAGGTCGTCCAGGCCCGGCGCCCGGATCACCCCGGCCTGCCGGAGGATGTCGTCGTAGACCGCGTCGTCGCCCGCGAGCGCCCCGGTGTGCGAACCGGCCGCCCTCGCGCCCGCCGCCGTACGGCCCGCCTTCAGCACCACCACCGGCTTCTTCGGCACGACCGCCCGGGCCGCCGCCACGAACGCCCGCCCGTCCTTGAGGTCTTCCAGGTGCATGGCGACGCATTCGGTGTGCGGATCCTCGCCGAACCAGGTCAGCAGGTCGTCCTCGTCCAGGTCCGCCTTGTTGCCGAGGCCGACGATCGCCGACACGCCCGTCCTGGTGGCGCGCGCGAAGCCGAGGACGGCCATGCCGATGCCACCCGACTGCGAGGTCAGCGCCACCGGGCCCTTGACGTCGTACGGCGTGCAGAACGTGGCGCACAGGTCCTGCCAGGTGGAGTAGTAGCCGTAGATGTTCGGGCCGAGCAGGCGGACGCCGTACCGCTCCGCGATCTCCACCAGTTCCGCCTGGAGCGCGTGCTCGCCGGTCTCCGCGAAACCGGACGGGATGAGGACCGCGTTGGCGACGCCCTTGCGTCCCGCCTCCTGAAGGGCCGCCGCCACCCGCCGGGCCGGGATGGCGAAGACGGCCACGTCCACCTCGCCCGGCACGTCGGTCACGCTCCGGTACGCCTTGCGGCCCAGGATGTCGTCGGCCCGGGGGTTGACCGGGTGGATGTCACCGGCGAAGCCGCCGTCGACAAGGTTGCGCATCACCGCGTTGCCGATCTTGCCCGGCTCGTTCGACGCGCCGATCACGGCGACCGCGCGCGGCCGCATCAGCCGGCGCATCGAGGCGAGGATCTCCTCGCGGGTGTACGTCCTGCGGGCCGGCCGGCGCTGCCCGGCGAGGATCACCCGGATGTCGGCGGCGACCGCGCCCCGGTCCGTGGCGATCACCGGATTGAGGTCCACCTCCGCGATCTCGGGGAAGTCCGTGACCAGTTCGGACACCCGCCGGATCTGCCCGGCCACCGCCGTCCGGTCCACCCCGGCCCGCCCGCGGACCCCGCGCAGGACCTCCGCGGCCCGGAGGGAGTCGAGCATCGACAGCGCCTCGTCGGCACCGACCGGCGCGAGGCGGAACGTCACGTCCTTCAGCACCTCCACCAGCACCCCGCCCAGCCCGAACGCCACCACCTTCCCGAACGCGGGATCGGTGACCGCGCCGACGATGACCTCCTGGCCCGCCGGCAGCAACTCCTGCACCAGCACGCCGTCGATCCGGGCCCCGGCGTCGTGGGCGCGCGCGCCCGCGACGATCCGGTGGAACGCGGCCCGCACCCGCTCCGCGCCCTCCACCCCCACGACGACCCCGCCGGCCTCGGTCTTGTGCAGGATGTCCGGCGAGACGATCTTCAGCACCACCGGTCCGCCCAGCCGCGCCGCCGCGGCCACCGCCTCCTCCGCGTCCCGGGCCAGTTCCTCGGCCGGTACGGCGATCCCGTAGGCCTCGGCGACCACCCTGCCCTCGGGCGCGGTCAGCGCGGTACGGCCCTCGGCCCGCACCGACTCCAGCACCGCCCGCACCCGCGCCCTCCGGTCCCCGGTCGCCACCTCAGATCACCCCGTCCGACTTCAGCAGGCGCAATTCGTCGGCCGTGAGGCCCAGTTCGGCCGCGTAGATCTCCTCGTTGTGCTCGCCGAGCAGGGGCGAGGACGTCACCTCCACGGGGGAGTCGGAGAGCTTGATCGGGCTGCCGACGGTGACGAACTCGCCGCGCTCGGGGTGCGGGACGCGGACCACCATGCCGTCGGCGGCCAGCGAGGCGTCCTCGATGATCTCCTTGGTGGACAGGATCGGGCCGCACGGGACGTCGTGCGCGGTCAGCCGCTCCAGCACCTCCCACTTGGGCAGCGTGGCCGACCACTCCTCGATGAGCTGGAACATCTTGTCCAGCTTCGGCAGCCGTGCCTCGGGCGTGGCCCACTCGGGGTCGTCGGCGAGTTCCGGCCGGCCAATGAGTTCGGTGATCGGCCGCCAGCCGACGGGCTGGACGATGACGTACACGTAGTCGTTCGGCCCGCCCGGCGCGCACCTGACCGCCCAGCCCGGCTGGCCGCCGCCGGACGCGTTCCCCGAGCGGGGGACCTCCGCGCCGAAGTCCTCGTTGGGGTATTCGGGGAGCGGCCCGTGGGCCAGGCGCTGCTGGTCGCGCAGTTTCACCCGGCACAGGTTGAGCACGGCGTGCTGCATGGCCACGTCGACCCGCTGTCCGCGCCCGGTCCGCTCGCGCTGGAACAGGGCCGCGAGGATCCCCGCGACGGTGTGCACCCCCGTCCCCGAGTCCCCGATCTGGGCCCCCGTCGCCAGCGGCGGCCCGTCCTCGAAGCCGGTGGTCGCCATCGACCCGCCCATGGCCTGCGCGACGACCTCGTACGCCTTGAACCGGGTGTACGGACCGTCCCCGAAGCCCTTGATCGAGGCATAGACGATCCGCGGATTGATCTCCCGGACGCGTTCCCAGCCGAAGCCCATCCGGTCGACGGCACCCGGCCCGAAGTTCTCGACCAGGACGTCCGAGCGCCGGATCAGCTCGGTGAGGATCTCCTTGCCGCGCCCGGTCTTGGTGTTCAGCGTGATGCTGCGCTTGTTGCAGTTGAGCATCGTGAAGTACAGCGAGTCGACGTCCGGCAGGTCCCGCAGCTGCCTGCGGGTGATGTCCCCGGCGGGCGCCTCCAGCTTGACGACGTCCGCGCCGAGCCAGGCGAGCAGCTGGGTGGCGGACGGCCCGGACTGGACGTGCGTCATGTCGAGGACGCGGATGCCTTCAAGTGCCTTGGTGGTCATGGGTGTTCACCTCACTTGTACATCGTCTGGTTCACGGTTCCGGGGGCGTACGCGTCCGGGTCGACCCAGACGTTGATCAGCGACGGCTTGCCGGACTCGCGGGCCCGGCGCAGGGCGGGGCCGATGCCGGCGGGGTCGCGGACCTCCTCGCCGTGACCGCCGAGGATCCGCGCGAACTCGTCGTACGGCACGTCGCCGAGGGTGTTGCCGACCCGCTCGCGGTCCTTGCCGTACTTGGCGGCCTGGCCGTAGCGGATCTGGTTCATGGAGGAGTTGTTGCCGACGATGCCGACGAAGGGGAGGTCGTAGCGGACGAGGGTCTCGAAGTCCCAGCCGGTGAGCGAGAAGGCGCCGTCGCCGAAGAGGGCGACCACCTCCTTGTCCGGGCGGGCCTGCTTGGCGGCGAGCACGAAGGGGATGCCGACGCCGAGGGTGCCGAGGGGGCCGGGATCCATCCAGTGGCCGGGTGACTTCGGCTGGACGACCTGCCCGGAGAAGGTGACGATGTCGCCACCGTCGCCGATGTACACCGAGTCCTCGGTGAGGAAGTCGTTGATCTCGCTGACCAGCCGGTACGGATGGATGGGCGAGGCGTCCGACCTGAGCTGCGGCAGCCGCTTGCCGACGGCCGCCTGCTCGGCCGCGCGCAGCTCGTCCAGCCACTCCTTGCGCCCCGCGGCGCCGCCGTCGGTCCGTCCGGACGCGGCCTGGGTGACGCAGGCCAGGACCAGTCCCGCGTCGCCGACGATCCCGAGGTCGACGTCGCGGTTCCGGCCGACGGTCCGGTAGTCGAGGTCGATCTGCACGACCGTCGCGTCGGGGGGCAGGCGCCTGCCGTAGCCCATGCGGAAGTCGAACGGGGTGCCGACGATCAGGATGACGTCGGCGTGCGAGAAGGCGTACCGCCGGGAGAGCTGGAAGTGGTGCGGGTCGCCGGGCGGGAGGGTGCCGCGGCCGGCGCCGTTCATGTACGCCGGGATGTTCAGGGTGCGCACCAGCTCGACGGCGGCCTCGGTGCCGCGGGTCGTCCACACCTGGCTGCCGAGCAGGATCGCGGGCCTGCGGGCGTGCACCAGCAGGTCGGCGAGCCGTTCGACCGCCTCCGGGTCGCCGGCCGAGCGGGTCGAGGCCCGGTAGGCGCCGGCGCGGGGCACCCGGGCCTTCTCGCGCGGCACCTTGGCGTCGAGGACGTCCCGGGGGATCTCCAGGAAGGAGGGGCCGGGGGCGCCGTGGTAGCACTCGCGGAAGGCCATCGACACCATGTCCGCGGCGCGGGCGGTGTCGGGCACGGTCGCCGCGAACTTGGTGATCGGCGTCATCAGGTCGACGTGCGGCAGGTCCTGGAGCGACCCCATCTTGTGCTGGGCGAGGGCGCCCTGGCCGCCGATGAGCAGCATCGGGGACTCCGCGCGCAGCGCGTTGGCGACCCCGGTGACGGCGTCGGTCGTACCGGGTCCGGCGGTGACCACCGCGCAGCCCGGCGTGCCGGTGATCCGGGCGTAGCCGTCGGCGGCGTGCGCGGCGACCTGCTCGTGACGTACGTCGACGACCTCGATCCCCTCGTCCACGCAGCCGTCGTAGATGTCGATGATGTGGCCGCCGCAGAGGGTGTAGACGCGCTCGACGCCTTCGGCCTTCAGCGCCTTGGCGACGAGGTGGCCGCCGGAGATCAGGTCCTGGTCGGGCATGACGAGACCCTTTCGTAGGTGTGCATACCGCACATTGCATACAGTCGACGAATACTGTATGGACTGGTTATCCCTCATCCGACGAGTGGTGTCCAGGGGGTGCGCGCACATCCGGCCACACGCCCCGGCGGCCGCCTCCCTCACGGTGCGTGCGACCGCCCTCGCCGACCGTGCGCGGCGGAGCCCGTACCCGCGCCCGCGCTGGTGGGAGCCCCTCCCGCCTGCCGCCAGGCGACGGATACGCAGGTGAAACGCACTCCGAAACCTTGGTATTGTTGTCCATGTCGCCGCGGGGAACACGCCCGCGCAAGGCGGCAGACACCTGGTCCGGGTGGCGGAATGGCAGACGCGCTAGCTTGAGGTGCTAGTGCCCTTTATCGGGCGTGGGGGTTCAAGTCCCCCCTCGGACACCAGCAGAGACCCCAGTTCACCTGGGGTCTTTCTGTTTCTCCGGCCTGGAGACTTCCCGGGTCGGACGAGGGACCGCCCGTGGCGGGGGCCGGCCGGTGATCTAATCGTGTTGACCGCCCCCGGCGGGCGGTGGTGGAGTCGGTCCGTGGACAGCATCCCCGCCAACCGGCGGCTCTGGAATCGGATCAGCGGCGCCTACCAGCACAAGCACGACCCGCGGATCGGCGCGACGCCCCGCCTGTGGGGCATGTACTCCCTCCCCGACGCGCAGCTGGGCGCCCTGGGCGACGTCACCGGCAAGCGCGTCCTCGAACTCGGCTGCGGCGCCGGCCAGTGGTCCAGGGCGCTCGCCGCCGAGGGCGCCAGCGTGGTCGGGGTCGACCTGTCCGAGGCCCAGCTCGCCGCAGCGGCCCGCGCGAGGGGGGCGGCCCGCTACTCGCTGGTGCAAGGCGCCGCCGAGCAACTCCCCTTCGCCGACGGCAGCTTCGACCTGGTGTTCTGCGACTTCGGTGGGCTCAGCTGGGCGCCCCCGCACCTGGCCGTCCCGCAGGCCGCACGCGTCTTGCGCCGAGGCGGGCGCCTGGTGTTCAACGTCGCCAGCCCGTGGTTCGAAGCCTGCTACGACGAAGCCGCCGGCCGCGTGACCACGACGCTGCAGCAGCACTACTTCGGGCTGAGCACCATCGCCGAGGACGACGGCGCGACCAGCTATCAGCTCACCTACGGCGACTGGGTCAGGGTGCTGCGCGGCGCGGGTCTCGTCATCGACGACCTCATCGAACCCCGGCCCGCACCCGGAACACCCAACGGCTACAACGAGACCGACCCGCCCGACTGGGCACACCACTGGCCGGCGGAACTGCTCTGGGTCACGCACAAACCGTGAGCCCCGCCGCGCCGGGACGTGCGGCCACGGCCTCGTCGCACAACTCCTAGCGGGGCTTGGTTTCGCAGGCCGGCTCGCCGGAGGGTGCGAACTCGCCGGGTCGCGGGCGGGCGTGGAGGCCCCCGCTGGGGGCGGGGCGGCACGCACGCACCGCTTCCCGCCCACCGGTCGCCCCTTCCCGCGCCCGCGTCGCCGCGATCCCGCTGCCGGTCCGGGCGCGGCCGAGTTCGGGCAGGACGGTGAGGAGCCCCGCGCCGGCGAGGCCGGCACCGAGCCAGAGCGGGGAGCGCAGACCCCACAGGTCGATGGCGACGCCGCCGAGGGACGAGCCGAGCATGACGCCGAAGGTGATGAAGGAGGAGTGGACGGTGTTGACCAGCGGTCCGGCATTGCCCGCGCGCTGCACCCGGGTGATCATCGCCGGGTTCATGGTGACGCCCACCAGACCGACGCCCAGCATGCAGGCCACGGCGGGGGCGGGCGCGCCGGCGAAGACCGCGAAGCCGGTCAGGAAGAGCAGGTTGAGCAGCAGGCCGACGGCGAGGACCGGTAGGGTGTGCCGGTCGGCGAGCCGGCCGACGACCGTGTTGCCGATGACGGTGGCGGCGCCGTAGGCGATCAGGAGCAGCGGGACGGTGCCCGCCGGGAAGCCGGTGAGGCCGGTGAGGATGGGATTCAGGTAGCTGAAGGCGGAGAACGTGGCGCCGATGATCAGGGTGCTGGTGGCCAGCGCCAGCCACAGGCGGGGCCGGGTGAAGACGCCGGCCTCGGCGCGCAGACCGCCGCTCGGCGCGGGGGCGAGGCGCGGCACCCCGGTGGCGGTGGCCGCGGCGGCGGCCAGGGCGAGCGCCGAGACGGCCCAGAACGCGGCGCGCCAGCCGAGCCGTTCGCCGATCAGGGTGGACAGCGGCAGCCCGAGCAGGGTGCCGAGCATCAGCCCGTTCATGGCCACGGCGACGGCCCGCCCCCGGGCCTCGGGCCGGGTGAGACGGGCGCACAGCGAGAGGGCGACGCCGAAGAACGCCTGGGAGGCGACGCCGGTGACGACGCGCGCGACGAGCATGGTGCCGTAGCCGGTCGCGGTGGCGGCGAGCACGTTGCCGGTCAGGAAGACGGCGAACAGCACCAGCAGGGCGGTGCGGGGCGGGAGTTTCATCACCGCGACGGTGAGCACCGGTCCGCCGAGGGCCATGGCGGCGGCGAACGCGGTGATGAGGTAGCCGATCCGCGGAACGGTGGCGTGCAGGCCGGCGGCCATCTGCGGCATCAGGCCGGCGACCGCGAACTCGCTGGTCACCATGGCGAAGATGCCGAGCGCCAGGACGTAGACGGCTCGGGGCACGGTGGGACTCCTCGGGATGCGGGACCGCGCGGGGTGGCAGGCGGTCGATTATGGACTGAGATGTTCAAAATCTAGGCGGCAGAGAAGGTTTTGGATGGATCAGTTCAAAACAAGGGCAGCGGTCGTGGCACGGCCGTCCCGGCCGGCGCGGCGGCCGGGACGGGCGGCCCGGATCAGGTGGTCAGCGCGTCGAGGGTGATCGCGGCGATGGCGTCCAGGGCGGCCCGGTCGGCGCCGCCCTGGGCGGAGACGCGCAGGCCCGCGATGGCTGCGTTGAGGAACCGGGCCAGGTCGCCGGCGTCCCGGGAGGAGGTGATGCTGCCGTCCCGCCGGCCGGCCTCGACGGCGGCGCGCAGGGTGTCCAGTCGAAGGGCCGTGTCACGCTCCAGCGTCCCGGCCGCGACGGCGTCCCGCCCCGCGAGTTCGATGGTGGTGTTCACTCCGAGACACCCCAGGCTGCGGCCGGTGGGCCGGTTCTGCGCGTCACCGTCGAGCACCAGGGTGAACAGGGCGCGGATCCGGTCGGCGCCACTGCGCGCCGGATCCTCCAGCACGGCCAGCTGACGCGCGTTCATGGCGGTCGTATAGCGGTGCAGGACGCGCTGGAACAGGGCGCGCTTGCTCTTGAAGGTGTTGTAGATGCTGCTGCGCCCCAGCCCCGTGGCGACGCACAGGTCCTCGGTGGACGTGGCTTCGTACCCCTTCTGCCAGAAGGTCGCCATCGCCGCGTCGAGCGCCTTTTCCTCGTCGAACGTCCTCGGTCGGGCCATGCCCGGACCCTAGCTGTTTTGGACTGTCCATTGCAATACCTGGCCCACCGCCCGGGCCGCAGGCGGAAACCTGGTTACCGCGCCGCTGTTGCCGGCCGCGACCGGCGGACGACCGGGGAGGCGTTCTTCAGGAGGACCCGCGCCCTCTCCGTGCCGTCCCTGCCGGGCGTCCCGGTGTCCGCGAGAACGGCGTCGGGGTGCGGGCGCCGCACGCTTCCGGCCACGGACCGCGCGGTCCCGAGTCCCTGACGATCAGCTGTCGAATCCCTTGACGATCGCCCTTCCGGCCGGTTAACTCACGTCCTAAATTAAGTCATGAGTGCAATCCCCGAAGGGACACCGGGACCCATGCGCAGCATCCGAGCCGCGGCCGTAGGCGCCGTCACTCTGTCACTCGCCCTGGCGGCCACGGCCTGCGGAGGCGGGTCGGCCACCGGCGGCGGCTCCAACGACTCGCCGAAGACGCTGACGTACTGGGCGTCCAACCAGGGAGCCAGCATCGAGGCGGACAAGAAGGTGCTCCGGCCCGAGCTGGACAAGTTCGAGCAGCGGACCGGCATCAAGGTCGAGCTGGAGGTCGTGCCCTGGTCGGACCTGCTCAACCGGATCCTGACCGCGACCACTTCGGGCCAGGGTCCGGACGTGCTGAACATCGGCAACACCTGGAGCGCCTCCCTCCAGGCGACCGGCGCGCTGCTGCCCTGGGACGAGAAGAACTTCGCCGCGATCGGCGGCCGGGACCGGTTCGCCGGGACCGCCCTCGGTTCGACCGGCGCCCGGGGCAAGGACCCGGTGGCGGTCCCGCTGTACTCGATGGCGTACGCCCTCTACTACAACAAGAAGATCTTCGCCGACGCCGGCATCACCAAGCCCCCGGCCACGTGGGCCGAACTGGTCGCCGACGGCAAGAAGATCAAGGCCAAGGGCGTGTCCCCGCTCGGCGCCGAGGGCGCGAACCTGTCGGAGAACATCCACCACGTCTTCGTCTTCGCCAAGCAGCACGGCGCCGACTTCTTCACCGCCGACGGCAAGCCCGACTTCACCGACCGCAAGGTCGTCGACGCGGTCAAGAGCTACGTCGACCTGATGGCCGAGCACGAGGTCATCCCGGCGGGCGACGCCGAGTACGCGCAGAACCAGTCCGTCAGCGACTTCGCCAAGGGCAAGCAGGCCATGCTGCTGTGGCAGACGGCCTCCGCCAACCTCAAGTCCCAGGGGATGGGCGAGGACGCCTACGGCATCGCGCCCGTCCCGGTGATCTCCGGCAAGCCCGGCGCGGGTACCCAGGTCAACTCGCCGGTCATGGGCATCAACATGGCCGTCTTCAAGAACACCGACAACCTCGACGGCGCCACGAAGTTCGTGAAGTTCATGACCTCCGACGAGGAGCAGAAGATCCTCAACAAGGCCTACAGCGCCATCCCGCCGGTCACGTCCGCGCAGGCCGACCCCGCCTTCGACGCCCCGGACACCGCGGTGCTGAAGGACACGCTGGCGACCAGCGCCGCCGCGCTGCCGCAGGTCGCGTCCGAGTCGCAGTTCGAGACGGCGGTCGGTACGGCCGTCAAGGACCTGTTCGCCGACGCCGCCGCCGGGCGCCCGGTGACCACCGACTCGGTCGAGGCGAAGCTGCAGAAGGCCCAGCAGCAGATGCCGGCGGCGTGAGTCCCACGATGACCACCACCGCCTTCAAGGAACCGGTGCGCCAGGCCTCGTCCGGCGCCACGGCACGCGCACCCCGCCGCCCCGGACGGCTGCGCCGGATCTCGCTGCCGTACCTGCTGCTCCTGCCCGCCCTGCTGCTCGAACTCCTCGTCCACCTGGTGCCGATGGTCATCGGCATCGTGATGAGCTTCAAGGAACTCACCCAGTTCTACATCCGCGACTGGGGCACCGCCCCCTGGTCCGGCCTCGGCAACTACCAGGTGTCGGTGGACTTCGACGCCCCCGTCGGCGAGGCCCTGCTGCACTCCTTCTTCGTCACCGTCGGCTTCACCCTGCTCTCGGTCGCCCTGTGCTGGCTGATCGGCACCGCCGCCGCGGTCTTCATGCAGGACACCTTCCGCGGGCGCGGGCTGCTGCGCGCCCTGTTCCTGGTGCCGTACGCGCTGCCCGTCTACACCGCCGTCATCACCTGGGTGTTCATGTTCCAGCACGACAACGGCCTGGTGAACCACGTGCTGCACGACCAGCTGCACCTCACCGACAAGCCCTCCTTCTGGCTCATCGGGGACAACAGCTTCTACGCCCTGCTGACCGTCTCGGTGTGGAAGGGCTGGCCGTTCGCCTTCCTCATCGTGACGGCCGGGCTCCAGAACATCCCCAAGGAGCTGTACGAGGCCGCCGCGCTGGACGGCGCCGGGACGTGGCAGCGGATCCGCCGCATCACCCTGCCGTCGCTGCGCCCGGTCAACCAGGTCCTCGTCCTGGTGCTGTTCCTGTGGACGTTCAACGACTTCAACACGCCGTACGTGCTGTTCGGCAAGTCCGCGCCCGAGGCCGCCGACCTCGTCTCCGTCCACATCTACCAGGCGTCCTTCGTCACCTGGAACTTCGGCACCGGCTCCGCCATGTCCGTGCTGCTGCTGCTCTTCCTGCTCGTCGTCACGGGCGGCTACCTGCTGTTCACCTCGCGCGGACGGAGGGCCGCCGATGTCTAGCACCCCCACGCCGGCGGCGCACACCCGCACGCCGGTGACGAACACCCGCTCGCCCATGGCGCCGGCGCGCTCGTTCCTGTGGCTCCGGCGGATCTTCCTCACCCTGCTCGCCGGGTTCGTGCTGGTCCCGGTGTACGTGATGGTCTCCAGCTCGCTGAAGCCGCTCGCGGACGTCAGCGGCGAGTTCCACTGGCTGCCCAGCGAACTGACCATCCGCCCGTACATCGACATCTGGTCGACGGTCCCGCTCGCGCGGTACTTCGTGAACTCGCTCATCGTGGCGGGCGCGGCCACGGTCTGCTCGGTCGTCATCGCCGTGTTCGCGGCCTACGCCGTCAGCCGCCACGACTTCCGCGGCAAGCGCGTCTTCACGGTGACCGTGCTGTCGACGCAGATGTTCCCCGGCATCCTCTTCCTGCTCCCGCTGTTCCTGCTCTACGTCAACATCGGGAACACCACCGGCATCGCCCTGTTCGGCTCGCGCGGCGGGCTGATCCTGACGTACCTCACCTTCTCGCTGCCGTTCTCCATCTGGATGCTGATCGGATACTTCGACTCGGTGCCGCGCGACCTGGACGAGGCGGCGCTGGTGGACGGCTGCGGGCCGCTGAAGGCGCTGCTGCGGATCGTCGTGCCGGCCGCGACGCCCGGCATCGTCGCGGTCGCCGTCTACGCCTTCATGACCGCCTGGGGCGAGGTGCTCTTCGCGTCGGTCATGACCAACGACACCACCCGCACCCTCGCCGTCGGCCTCCAGGCCTACTCCACCCTCAACGACGTCTACTGGAACCAGATCATGGCCGCCTCGCTGGTCGTCAGCGTGCCCGTGGTGGCCGGGTTCCTGCTGCTCCAGCGCTATCTCGTCGCGGGTCTGACGGCGGGCGCCGTCAAGTGACCCCCACCCCCGCTCCCGAAGGGACTCCCGTGTCCGAACCCATCGACCTCGCCGCCTTCCCGCCCGACTTCCTGTGGGGCACGGCCACCGCGGCGTACCAGATCGAGGGAGCCGTGGCCGAGGACGGCCGTACGCCCTCGATCTGGGACACCTTCTCGCACACCCCCGGGAAGATCGCGAACGACGACAACGGCGACGTCGCCTGCGACCACTACCACCGCTGGCGCGAGGACATCGGCCTGATGCGGCAACTGGGCGTCAACGCCTACCGGCTCTCCGTGGCCTGGCCCCGGGTGCTCCCCGGCGGCACCGGCCCGGTGAACCCCAAGGGCCTCGCGTTCTACGACGAGCTGGTGGACACGCTGCTGGAGGCGGGCATCACCCCGTCCGTCACCCTCTACCACTGGGACCTGCCCCAGGTGCTCCAGGACCGCGGCGGCTGGCCGGAACGGGACACCGCGCAGGCGTTCGCCGAGTACGCCTCCGTCGTCGCCGGCCGCCTCGGCGACCGCGTCACCCTGTGGACCACCCTCAACGAACCCCTGTGCTCGGCCTGGATCGGTCATCTGGAAGGCACGATGGCACCCGGCTGGAAGGACCTCACCGCCGCCGTCCGGGCCTCCTGCCACCTGCTCCTCGGGCACGGCCTGGCCACCGAGGCGATCCGCGCCGCCGCCCCCGGCGCCCGCGTCGGCATCGTCAACAACCTCTCCACCGTGCACCCGGCCACCGACCGCCCCGAGGACGTGGCGGCGGCCCGCCGGCAGGACGGCCACGTCAACCGCTGGTGGCTCGACCCCGTGCACGGCCGCGGCTTCCCCGCCGACATGGTGGACACCTACGGCGTCGAACTCCCGCTGAAGGACGCCGACCTCGCGACCATCGCGGCCCCGCTCGACTGGCTCGGCCTGAACTACTACTTCCCGGCGCACATCGTCGACGACCCGGAGGGACCGGCGCCGTACGCCCGTTCCGTCCGGCGCGAGGGCGTCCCGCGCACCGGCATGGACTGGGAGATCGACGCCTCCGGCATCGAGACGCTGCTGCTCCGGCTCACCGAGGAGTACGGCGCCCGCACGCTGTACGTCACCGAGAACGGCTCCGCCTTCCCGGACGTCGTGCGCCCCGACGGCAGCGTGGCCGACCCCGAGCGCCAGGACTACCTGGAGCGCCACCTCGCGGCCTGCGCCTCCGCCGTCCGCAAGGGAGCCCCGCTGGCCGGCTACTTCGCCTGGTCCCTGCTGGACAACTTCGAGTGGGCCTACGGCTACGACAAGCGGTTCGGGCTGGTCCACGTCGACTACCGCACCCAGGTCCGCACCATCAAGGGCAGCGGCCGGCGGTACGCGGACCTGATCCGCGCCCACCGCGGCCGGACACGCCGGGCCGCCTGAGCCCCGGCCCGGACGGCCGGTGGACACGGCTGGGGAGTCCGTGTCCACCGGCCCACCCTCCTCCATATATGTCATGCGCACGACAAAGAAGCAGTAGTGCACCTCCACCCCACAAGGAGCGCCGCATGCCGTCCCGCCCCCTGCTCGCCGCCCTGGCCGCCACCGCCCTGCTGTGCTCGGGCCCCCTGCTGACCGCCCCCGCCTCCGCGGCCCCCGCCGCCGTCGGCTGGGACACCGACCGGGCGGCCGCCGCCTACGCGCTGAACCCGGCCGCCGTCACCGCCTCCGGCAGCGAGAACGCCGGCACCGGCCCCGGCCTGGCCTTCGACGGCCAGGCGGCCACCCGCTGGTCGAGCGACTTCGCCGACGACGCCTGGATCCGCGTCGACCTCGGCTCCGTGCTCCGGGTCGACCGCGTCACCCTCGACTGGGAGGCCGCCTACGGCAAGCGCTACGTCCTGGAGGTCTCGAGGAACGGCACCGACTGGACGCCCTTCTTCACCGAGACCGCCGGCACCGGCGGCTCGGTCACCGCGCACACCCACCCCCAGGAGGTCACCGGCCGCTACGTCCGGCTGCGCGGCCTGGAACGCGCCACGCCCTACGGCTACTCGCTGTGGAGCTTCAGGGTCTACGGCGGCGAACCCGCCCCGGCGTCCACGACCCGCACCAACCTGGCCCTCAACCACCCCGCGTACGCCAACTTCCACCAGGACGCGGGCCACTCACCGGCCTTCCTCACCGACGGCGGCTGGCCCGCCGACCTCAAGGGCGACACCAGCCGCTGGTCCAGCGACTGGAACACCGACCGCTGGGTCTCGGTCGACCTCGGCGCGCAGTCGACGATCGACACGGTGGACCTCTACTGGGAAGCCGCCTACGCCGTCGACTACCTCCTGCAGGTGTCCGACGACAACCGCACCTGGCGCACGGTCTACGAACCGTCGGCCGCCGACATCGCCGCCCGCCGCGCCGACGTGAAGGCCCCCGGCGACGCGGCCGGCCGGCACGACACGGTCAAGCTGCCGTCGCCCGCGACCGGCCGCTACGTCCGCATGCTCGGCAAGGAACGCCGCTCCTTCTACAACCCGGCACCCGCCACCGCCCAGTTCGGCTACTCGCTGTACGAGTTCCAGGTCTGGGGCACCGGCGGCAGCGCGTCGGCCGCCTACCCGGCGCTCCCCGCCGACCTCCCGGGCACCTACCGCACCACCTTCTTCGACGACTTCACCTCGGCCGGCCTCGACCGCTCCAAGTGGCGGGTGGTGCGCACCGGCACGGAGATGGGCCCGGTCAACGGCGAGTCCCAGGCGTACGTCGACTCGCCCGACAACATCAGCACCCGGAACGGCAGCCTGATCCTGAAGGCGAAGTACTGCAAGGGCTGCACCCGCGCGGGGGGCGGCACCTACGACTTCACCTCGGGCCGCATCGACACCAGCACCCACTTCGACTTCACCTACGGCAAGGTCAGCGCCCGGATGAAGCTCCCCGTCGGCGACGGGTTCTGGCCCGCCTTCTGGCTGCTCGGCAGCAACGTCGACGACCCCTCGGTGTCCTGGCCGGCGTCCGGCGAGACCGACATCATGGAGAACATCGGCTACCCGGACTGGACCAGCAGCGCCCTGCACGGCCCCGGCTACTCGGCGGACGGCAACATCGGCGCCCGCCAGACCTACCCGGGCGGCGGCACCGCCGACCAGTGGCACACCTACGCGGTCGAATGGACCCCGACCGCCATGCGCTTCTACGTCGACGACCGCCTGGTCCAGGAGACCACCCGCAACAAGCTGGAGTCCACCCGGGGCCAGTGGGTCTACGACCACAACCAGTACGTCATCCTCAACCTCGCCCTCGGCGGCGCCTACCCGGCCGGCTGGAACAAGGTCACCAGCCCCTACTGGGGCCTGCCCCAGTCCAGTGTCGACAAGGTCGCGTCCGGGGGAGTGCAGGCCGAGATCGACTGGGTGCGGGTGGAACAGAAGGGCTGAACCGCCCCTCCGCCCGGGGAGGACGGAAGGGCTGAACCCGGCCTGCGCGCCGGGGAGGACGGGAGGCCGGAAACCGGCCTGCGCGCCGGGCGAGCGGGCGGGGGCCGGCCCCCGCCCGCTCAGCCCTTCGCGCGGCGCCGCGTCCCGGTCGCCAGCAGCAGCGCCGACAGGGCGGCGGTCGCCCAGGCGGTCGCCAGGACGCCGTGCTCCCCGGATCCGGACATGCCCGCCGCGACCAGCGCGAGGAACACGCCACAGGCCTGCGTGCCGGTGCCGGGCGGCATCGGGGCCGCCGTCCACGGGCGTCTGCGCGGGACCCACAGCCGCAGCAGCTCCGCCGCGGCCGCGAGCGCGGCGAGCCGGGAGCCGACCCGCAGCCACAGCGGCGGCGTCACCTCGCCCAGCTCGCCCACGCCGGCCACGGTGAACAGCGCGAACAGCAGGAGGGGCAGCAGCCAGCCGAGGCCCGCGCGCACCTGCGTGCCGGGCGTTCCCGCGGTCCCCGGATCACGCACCGGCGTGCCTTCCCCGGTCCCGGCGTCTTCCCCGGGCCCGGCGCCGTCCTCGGGGGCGCGGGGGGCGGGGACGGCCGGCAGCGGGCGCAGGGCACGGGACTGGGCGTGGCGCAGGCGGCGGCCCGGGTCGCCGTACCGGTCCTGGTGGGCGGCGAGTTCCGCCTGGAGGGCGAGCAGCCGCTCGGCCATCGCGTCGAACTCCGCCCGGCGTTCGGCGGCCCGCCGGCCGGCCTCGCGGGCCGCCCCGGCGAGCCGGGACAAGGCCTCGGTGCGCAGCCGTACGGCGTCCTCGCGGGCCGCGTCCGCCTCCCGGGGCACCTCGGCCGCCTCCGCCCGCAGCCGGGCGCGTTCGGCCTCGATGATCTCGGCGATGCGGTGCCGCTGGTCCGGCGGCAGCTCCTGCGGCGCGCGGGCCTTGGCGCGGGCCACGGCGGCCCGGCGCCATTCCATCAGCGGCCGGCCGCGGTGCTCCCCGATCCCGTTGATGTGCACCTTGCGGCCGTGCGGGCGGTGGAGGTACAGCACCTCGCCGCCCCTGCCGCCCGGGGCCTTGCCCCAGCTGACCCGGGTGAAGTCGGCGGCCGTGCGGATCCCGGCCGCGGCGAGGTCCCGGACCAGGCCCGCGCCGATGCCGTTGACGTCGTTCGCGGTGAGCCGGGTGGCGCGCAGCGAGTTCTCGACCGACTCCCGGCGCAGCGCCGTCAGGGCGCGCCGCTCCTGGTGCTCCCGCTTGCCGTCCAGGCCGGCGAGCCGCCGAGCCAGGGAGCGTTCGCGGCGCAACCGCCGCTCGTGGACGCGTTGCAGGGTCTTCGCGCAGGCGGCCTCGGCGCGCCCGCGCTCCCGGGCCTCCCGGTTCAGCCGCCGCCGGTCGGCCAGTTCGAAGGCGCGGCGCCCGTCCAGCAGGCGGCGCAGGGCGCGCACCGACTCGATCAGCCGGCGGCGCTCGGCGCGTATCTCCGCGGGGGAGGGCGGGACGGGGACGTGCCCCTCCCGCAGGGTGGTGGTGCTCTCGCTCAAGGTCTCTCGCTCAGGGGGCCGGACGCCGCGCTCGCGGCTCGGAGACGTCGCCTCCGCAGAGGCGACCGCCGAGCGGGCGGGAAGGTTGCCCCGTGATCATGACCTGCCGCTTGATGCATATGATGTGCAAGTGCGTATGTATAGCGTGAGGCCCGCGACCGCCGACGACCTCGACAGCGCGAGGTCCGTCATGCTCGACACCGTCTACCGCGACTTCGGCACCGGGTACGTGCCCCGGTGGCACGCCGACATCGTGGACCCCGCCGCCTACTACCTCGCGCCCGCCCGGCACACCCTGCTCGTCGCCGTGGACGCGGACGGGCGGGTCGTCGGCACCGGAGCCCTCGACTCGCGGGGCCCGCAGTCGCCGCCGAACCCGCCCCGGCTGGCCGAGCGGTACCCCTCCGGCGAGACCGCGCAACTGCGCCGCGTGTACGTGCGTCCCGGGCACCGCCGCCGGGGCATCGCGCGCGAACTGGTGGCCCGGCTGCTGGACTTCGCCGCCGCGGACGGCGGCTACCGGTCCGTGTACCTGCACACCGACCCCGCCGTGCCCGGCGCCGAGCCCTTCTGGCGCTCGCTCGGCACGGTCGTGCACGACGAACGCGAGGGCGACGGCGGCGGGCAGAGTGTCGTGCACTTCGAGATCCCCCTGGAGCGGACCGCGGGGGACGCCGGGCGCGCGACGGCTAATTGGAAATGATTTCCATGTAATCTGTCGTCCGAGCCACCCGCACGCCGCCCCCCACCCAGCACGAACCGAGGACCATGCCTGCCCCGCGCCCTTCCCGCCTGCTCGCCGCCCTGCTCGCCGCGCCCCTTCTCGCCGGGTGCTTCGCCTCCTCCGGCGAGGCGGACGGCAAGCCCGCCGACGGCTCGCGGCTCCGCGTCGCACTCGCCTTCCCGCCCGCCGAACGGCTCTCCCCCTACGGCGCCGACGCCACGATCCTCAGCCGGCTCGGCGTCACCGAGGGCCTGACCGCGCTCGACGGCAACGGCACCGCCGCCCCCGCCCTCGCCTCCTCCTGGCGCCGGCAGGACGCGCGCACCTGGCAGTTCACCCTGCGCGAGGCCACCTTCCACGACGGCACCGAGGTCACCGCCGACGCCGTGGCCGCCTCGCTCGGCCGGGCAGCCCACGCCCGGCCCGCCCCGGCCGCGCTGTCCGGAGTGACGCTCACCGCGAAGGCCGTGGACCGGCACCGGATACGCGTCAGCACCGGCCGGCCCGACCCCATCCTGCCGCTCAGGCTGTCCAGCCCGAGCCTCGCCGTGCTCTCCGCGAAGGCCTACCGGGACAAGGACCGCGTCGACCCGGCCGGCACCGGCACCGGCCCCTTCACCCTGAAGAAGGTCACCGGCGCCGCCTCCGCCACGCTCGACCGGTACGACGGCTACTGGGGCGGACGCGCCCAGGCCGCCGGTATCGACGTCCGCTTCGTCCCCGACGGCACCGCCCGCACCAACGCCCTGCGCAGCGGCGACACCGACATCGCCGAAGCCGTCCCCGTGGCCCAGGCCGCCACGCTCCGGGCGGACACCCGCCGGGAGACCGCCACCACCCGCACCACCAGCCTGCTGCTCAACCACCGCACCGGCCCGTTCGAGGACGCGCGGTTGCGCGCCGCCGCCCGCGCCGCCGTCGACACCTCCGCCCTCGCCAAGGGCGTGTACGAAGGCCACGCCGACCGCGGCACCGGGATCTACGGCCCCGCCGTCAGCTGGGCCGAGGGACGCCACCTCGCCCCGGTCGGCAGGGCCGCGCCGCGGCGGCCCGACGGCACCCGGATCACCCTCGCCACCTACGACAACCGGCCCGAACTCCCCGAGGCCGCCCAGGTGCTCAAGGAACAGCTGGAGAAGGCCGGCTTCCGCGTCGAACTCGTCGTCCGCGAGTACGCGCGGCTGGAGAGCGACGCCCTCGCCGGGAAGTTCGACGCCTTCGTCCTCGCCCGCAACAGCCTCGTCGACACCGGCGACCCGGTCGCCATCCTCGCCGGCGACTACACCTGCGACGGCGGCTACAACCTGGCCCTGCTGTGCGACAAGGGCGTCGACCGGGCCGTGGCCGAGGCCGAGAGCACCGCCGACACCGTCGAGCGGCAGGACGCGGCGCTGCGCGCCGAGGCCCGCGTCCTCGGCACCGACTCCGTCGTCCCGCTGGTCCACCAGCGGGTCATCACCGGCGTCGGCCGCTCCGTCAAGGGCGTGCTGCTCGACCCCTACGAGCGCACCCTCATCGGCACCGGCACCCGGCGCTGACCCGTGCGGACCCTGCTGTGGCGGGCCGTCCTCGCCTCCGCCCTGGTGTGCGGGATCGGCCTGCTGCCCTGGCTCAGCCACACCGACCCCGCGCTCACCGTCCTCAAGGCACGCGCCCAGGACCGCGACCCGGACCCCGCCGTGCTCGCCGCCATCCGCGACCAACTCGGCCTGGACGCCGGTCCGCTCACGCTGCTCGGACGCTGGCTCGGCGGGCTGCCGCGCGGGGACGCGGGCCGGTCCTGGATCTCCGGGGCCGAGGCCGGACCGGTCGTCGTACAGGCGCTCGGGGCCTCCCTGCTGCTCATGGCGGTCGCCCTCCTGGTGGCCGCCTGCACGGCCGCCGCGGTCTGCGCCCGCACCCTGTACCGGGGCGGCCGGACCCGGCCCGGCGGCACCGGCTCCGCGATGCTCGCCACCCTGCCGGAGTTCCTCACCGCCTCCGTCCTCGCCACCGTCGTCGGCGTCCAGCTGGGCTGGCTGCCCGCCCTCGGCTGGTACGGGCCCCGCCACACCGTGCTGCCCGCGCTCGCCCTCGGCCTGCCCGCCGGGGCCGTCCTCGGCCGGCTCCTCGACGACCAGCTGCCCGGCGCCTTCGCCGAGCCCTGGGCGCGCGCCGCCGCCGCGCGCGGACTGTCCCGGGCGCGCGTCGCCCGGCAGGCGGTACGGCGCTGCCTGCCCGGACTGCTGCCGAACACCGCCCTGTTCGTCGTCGGCATGACCGGCGGCGCCGTCGCCGTGGAACAGCTCTACGACATCCCCGGCCTCGGCCGCACCACCCTGGAGGCCGCCCTCGCCCAGGACCTGCCCGTCCTCCAGGCCGGCACCCTCGCCCTGCTGCTGCTCGCCGCGCTCGCCACCGGCGCGGCCCGGCTCGCCGTCCGGCTGCTCACCGGCCCCGCCCTGCGCGACGGCGCCCTGCCCGCCCCGCCCCGGCTCACCCCGGCCGCCCGCCGCACCCCGCCGCTGCTGCTCGGCGGAGCGCTGCTCGCGGTCCTCGCCGCCGGCCTGCCCCGCGACCCGCTCGCCGTGAACACCGCCGCCCGCCTCCAGCGCCCGTCCTGGACACACCCGTTCGGCACCGACGCACTCGGCCGCGACCTGCTCGCCCGGGTCGCCCACGGGGCCCTGGACACCCTGCTGCTCGCGCTCGCGATCAGCGCCGGCACGCTGCTCGCCGGGCTGCTGCTCGGCCTGCTGCCCCGGCTGTCCGGACCGCTCGCCGACACCGTCAACGCCGTGCCGCCCGTGCTCGCCGCGCTGCTGGTCACCGCCGTCACCGGAGGCGGCCCGGCCACCCCCGCGCTCGCCGTCGCCGCCGTCGCCTGGGCACCCCTCGCCACCCACACCTCCGCCCTGCTGCGCCAGGAACGCGCCGCCCTCCACCTCACCGCCACCCGGGCCCTCGGCGCCGGCCGCCACCACCTGCTGCGCCACGAACTCCTGCCCGCCGTCGTCCCGTCCGTCACCCGGCACGCCCTGCTGCGGCTGCCCGGCACCGCGCTCGCCCTCGCCGCGCTCGGCTTCCTCGGCCTCGGCGCCCAGCCGCCGTCCCCCGAGTGGGGCCGGCTGCTCGCCGAGAACCAGCCCTACGCCGAGCGCGCCCCCTGGGCCGTCCTCGCGCCCGCCGCCGTCCTCGCCGTCCTCGGCGCGCTGGCGGTGACCTCCGCGGGCGCCCTGCACCGCCGCCGCCCGGCCACCACCGTGAGGGAGCCGACCGCCCGATGAGCGCCCCGCGCACCGACCGGGTCCCGCTGTCGCCGCTGCTGCGGCTGCTGATCCTCACCCAACTGGCCTTCAACATCGGCTTCTTCGCCGTCCTGCCGTTCCTCGCCGAACACCTCGGCACGACGATCGGCATGGCCGGCTGGCTGGTCGGGGTCGTCCTCGGCCTGCGCACCTTCAGCCAGCAGGGACTGTTCGTGGTGGGCGGCGCCCTCGCCGACCGGTACGGCGTGCGGCCCGTCGTCCTCATCGGCTGCGCGCTGCGCATCGCCGGGTTCGCCTGGCTCGGACACGCGGAACGCACCTGGTCGGTGATCGGGTCCGTCCTGCTGATCGGCTGCGCCGCCGCGCTGTTCTCCCCGGCGGTGGAGTCGGAGGTCGCCCGGCAGGCCGTCCTGCGGGAGCAGGCCGGCGGCGGGCCGCGCGCCCGGGTGCTGGCCCTGTTCACCGTCGCCGGTCAGGCGGGCGCCTTCACCGGCCCGCTGCTGGGCGCCCTGCTGCTGACGGCCGACTTCCGCACGGTCTGCCTGGCCGGCGCGGCCGTCTTCACCGTCGTCCTCGCCGGACACGCCGTCCTGCTGCCCCGGCACATCCCCGGCCGCCGGCCCGTCGCCGTGCGCGGCGGACTCGGACCGCTGCTGCGCAACCGCCGCTTCCTCGCCCTGTGCTGCGGGTACGGCGCCCAACTGCTCGCCTACAACCAGCTCTACCTGGCCCTGCCCGCCGAAGTGCGGCGCACCTCCGGCTCCCAGGCACCGGTCGCCTGGCTGTTCGCGCTGTCCTCCCTGCTGGTGGTGGCCGCCCAACTGCCCGTCACCCGCTGGGCGGACCGCCGGCTCGCCCCGCGCCGCTCGCTGGCCGCCGGGCTGCTGCTGACCGGCGCCGGCTTCGCGGCCGTCGCCGCGGTCCGCCCCGCCGGACTCACCGGCACGGCCGGACTGGCCCCGCTCGCCGCCCTGGTCGTGCTGCTCACCCTCGGCCAGATGCTGGTCGCCCCGGTCGCCCGCGCCTGGCTGCCCGACCTCGCCGCACCCGGCCGCATCGGCCTGTACACCGGCGCCCTGTCGTCCGTCTCCGGCCTGCTGGTCCTGCTCGGCAGTACCGCCTCCGGCGCGCTCCTCGACCTCGGGCTGCCCCCGGCGCTGCCCTGGGCGGCCCTGGCGGCGGTGCCCCTGGCGGCGGTGCTGGTCCTGCCGAGGGAGCACCCCGCCCGCCGTACGGTGCCCGAACCGGGCTGAGCGCCGCTCAACGCGCCGCCGGCTCCGGCAGCTGGGGCAGCCGGAATGATCCGTTTGCCGGGCTCGTTCCCACGGGCACCGCGGCCGGCGCCCGGCCCAGCTCCATGCCCGAACAGGGCCGAGGCGGGTCCGCGCGACGGCACCGACGGACTGCCGAACGGCAGGCCGCGGGCCGGCTGCGTGAGCGGGGGGCTCACACGCCCGCCTCCACCAGGAACGGACTGGGCTCGCCCGACCAGGACACGTAGAGGCTGTCCCGGGCCCTGGTGCAGGCGACGAACAGCAGGCAGCGTTCCGACATCATGTCCGTCTCGTGCTGCTTGGCGTCCAGCTCCGGCGGGGTGACCGCCTTCGGGAAGGGCAGGGCGTCCCCGGTGACGCCGATGACCGCGACGCAGCGGAACTCCAGGCCCTTGAACGAGTGCATGGTCCCGACCCGCACGCTCTCCGCCTTCCCGCCGGACGCGTCCGCGGCGCGCAGGGTGGCGGCCGCGATACCGGCGTCCTTCAGCCGCCCCACCGCCTTCGCGCACGTCTTGTTGAACCGGGCGCTGACACCTATCTCCCCGGCGCCGACACCCGCCTCCAGCCAGGTCCGCACCTGGGCGACCAGGGCGTCCAGTTCGGCGTCCTCGGTGGCCGCCGCGTGCACCACCGGTCCGTCGCCGTGCAGGGCGGAGCGGTAGCCGAGAAGGGTCTCGTTGCGGTTCTCGTCCTCCAGCTGCGCGACCGGACGGCCGATCAGCAGGGCCGTGGACCAGCGCAGGATCTCGTGGGTGCTGCGGTAGTTCTTGCGCAGCTTCACCGACCGCCCGGTCACCTTGATGCCGAGCGACCTGAGGGACACCTTCGAGTCGTAGATGCGCTGGTGCGGGTCGCCCGCGATGAACAGGTCGTCCGGGCGGGCGGGGACGGCCGCGCGCAGCAGCCGCCACTGCGCCGGGTGCAGGTCCTGCGCCTCGTCCACCACGACGTGCCGGTACCGCGGCCCCGTCTCCTCCAGCAGGCGCGCCGCCTCCGCGCACGTCTGCAACCAGGTGCGGCACCCGTCCGCCGCGAGGTCGGCCGTGAACCGCTCCACCGTCTCCCACACCAGCGGCCGTTCGGCCGCCGCCAGCCGGCTTCCGCGGCCCCGCCGGTCCGCCGCCTCGTACTCGGCCAGGGTCCTGATGTCCTGGGCCAGGATCACGTGCCGGTACTCCTGGGCGAGGAACTGCGCGCTGCCGGTGAAGCCGGTCGCCTTGGCGGCCCTGCCCCAGCGGCTCTCCTCCTCGTTGTTCACCAGCGGCCGCAGCGCCACGGCGCCCGGTGCTCCGGCGACGACACGGCCGGCGAAGCCGTCCACCGTGGTCACGTCCACCCGCTCACGCAGCTCCGGGTCCTCCACCAGGGACTCCAGGCCCGAGCGGAGCGCGTTGACGAGGGCGTTGGTGTAGGTGGTGAGCAGGATGCGGTCACCGTCGCGCAGGTGCCGGAGCAGGTGTCTGACCCGGTGCAGCGCGACGACGGTCTTGCCGGTGCCCGGCCCGCCGGTGACCTGGGCGGGCCCCGAGTAGGACGCCCGGTAGGCCACCTTCCGCTGGGAGGGGTGGAGGAAGACCCGCCAGGCCGCGAACGGCTTCTCCAGGATGTCCCGCAGCTCCTCGGACGCCGTGACCAGCGCGATGCGCGCCCGGCTGTGCCGGATCGCCGTCTCGTAGTCCTGCGTGTCCACCGGCTGCGCCGACGCCTGCAAGGCGGGCGCCACGATGTCCTGCCAGACCTCCTCCACCGTGCAGCCCGCGGCGAGGTACTGCAGCACCTCGCGCTGGTCCTGCGGCAGCAGCGGCGCGAAGACGTCCAGCTGCTCCTGGTCGACGAGCGACCGGGCCTGCCGCAGCGTCTCGTCGTCGATGCCGAGCGCCTTCAGGTCGCCGTCGGAGAACTTCGCGAACAGCCGCTCCTTGGGCGAGTCCCGCGCCACCCGCTCGTACGCCGGCGTGATCTCGTCCAGGGTCGCCGCGTCCCGGATCTCGACGGCCCGCGTCACCTCGTTGATGCTGGACTTCTGCTTCTTCGCCCAGGCGATGGCCTTGTCGTGCTGCATGACCCGCAGCAGCACGAAGGTGTCGCCGGAGGCCGGGGCGAGGACCACGCCGCGCCAGAACTGGTCGATGCGGATGGTCCGGATCTGCTTGTCCCGCGCGTTCGTCAGGCTCTCCAGCTTCAGTCCCTGGTCCTTGAAGAGCTGGTCGAGGGTGAGCCGGCCGAACTTCTCCCAGGCGTCCAGCACGCCTTTCCTGACCGGGGGCTGGAGCTTGGGGAGCTCGGCGAAGAAACCGATGTCGAAGGCGAGCTGGGGCATGGGAGGATCCTAAGGCTCCGGCGGGGCGGCGGGGGGAAGGAAGGCCAGGTCAGGAAGGGACACCGGGCCCGGCGCCGTCGAGATCCAGACGGATCACGGCCAGGGTCTCGGCCACCTCGGCGGTCAGTTCGTCGTCCGGGCCGAACACCAGGCACAGGTCCGCGTGCAGCGGGTCGAGGACGTCGAAGGCGTCCGCCGTCCGGCCCTGCGCGAGCAGCAGCATGCCGATGTCGCGGCGCAGTTCCACCGCGTTCTCGCTCACGTCGCCGTCGACGGCGCGGACGACGTCGAGGACGTCGTTCAGTCCGGCCAGCGCCTCGGTCACCCGGCCGAGTTCACCGCGGCAGCGGGCCGCCTGGGCGCGGCTGTTCAGCGCGTCCTCGCTGCTCGGTCCGCTGACCCGCGCGAAGGCGTCGGCGAGCGCCTCGAACTCGGGCAGCGCGGCCCGGTGGTCCCCCGCCAGCTGACGGCTGACCGCCCGCCACGTGCGCAGCCGCAGCACCGCCCTGTTGTCCGAGCCGAGGGCGCGCGCGGCCGGCCCGATCAGCTCGTCCACCACCTCGGCGGCCTGCGCGTACCGCTCCTCCTCCATCAGGGCGAGGTAGTGCTCGTGCACTGCGCGGATCTGCTCCCGCAGCGCCTCCCGCTCGGCCGCCGCCACGACCGGCGGCGCGCCCGGCGCGGCGGCACCTGGCCGCACGCTCCCGGCACCGGCGCGGGAACGGGGGGCGTAGGGGCGGCGGAAGATCCCGGTCGGGTCGGGCGCCCCGGCGGGCCCCGCCTCCTCGGGCGCCGACTCCTCTCCCGGCGCGGGCAGGAACGGCCGCAGCCGCTCGTACACCTCCTGCACGTCCGCCGGACGCGCCTCGGGCGCCTTGCGGAGCAGGTCGAGGACCAGCTCCTCCAGGGCCTCGGGCACGTCGGCACGGAACCGGCGCAGGGGCGTCGGTGCCGCGTTGACGTGCTGCATCATCAGCTGGAACTCGCTGTCCCCGGTGAACAGCGGGCGCCCGCAGAGCAGTTCGTGCACCAGGCAGCCCAGCGCGTACAGGTCGGTGCGCGGCGTGACCCGGCCGCCGCGCACCTGTTCCGGCGCCATGTACTGGTGCGTGCCGATGGGGCTGCCCGTCGCGGTCAGCTTGGTGACGTCCGTCCGCAGCATGGCCGCGATGCCGAAGTCCAGCACCTTCACCGTGCCGTCCCGCGCGACGAGGACGTTGCCCGGCTTCAGGTCGCGGTGCACCACGGGCACGTCGTGCGCGTACGACAGCACGGTCGCCACCTGCGCCGCCACGGCCACCGCCCAGCTGACGGGCAGCGGCCGGTCCGGGCGCACGTACGCGGTCAGCGGCACGCCGTCGACCAGCTCCATCACCAGGAACAACTGCTCGTACGACTCGTCGAGTACCGCGTCGTACACCTGCGGCACGCCCGGGTGCTGGATCCGCGCGGTGATCCGCGCCTCGCGCCGGAACCGCTTCTCGAACTCCTCCGCCGCGTGCGGCGACGTCACGGCCTGCGGGCGGATCAGCTTCACGGCGACCGGCCGGTCCAGGACGGCGTCGTAGCCGCGCCAGACGTCCCCCATGCCGCCGTGGCCGAACTGCTCCAGCAGCTCGTAGCGTCCCGCGATCCGTCCAGCGTCCGGCACCTGGTCCCCGCCCCGCCCCGTCGAGTGTCCGACGTCTTCCTCGCTCTTCGATGTACTCGGCACAGTTTCGCGGGTGCGGGTTTCGCGCGTCCAGCCAGGTGGCGGGCCACCTGCGTGATCAGGTCAGGTGCGGCGCGGCCAGCTCGGCCCACACGGTTTTGCCCGGGCCGCCGTCGGCGCGGGGTGTCCAGCCCCAGCGGTCGGCCAGGGCCTCGACGAGGAGGAGCCCGCGACCGCCGTCGCGAAGACCGGCGTGCGGGGCGGGCGCGGGCAGGTGGAGGAGGCGTTCGCCGCGGGTGTCGGTGACCTCGACCCGTACGGTGCCGGTGGCCGGATCGGCGGTGAGGGAGTAGACCCGGAAGTCGCGGCCGGCCACGTGCCCGTGCCGGACGGCGTTGGCGCACAGCTCCGCCGTGATGAGGGTGAGCGCGTCGTGCGCGTCGCTGCCGTACGGAACGCCCCAGGCGTCGAGCCGGTTCCCGCACAGCCGCCGGGCCAGGCGGGCGCCGCGCGGTGTCGAACTGAAGCGCATCGAGAACTCGTGCACCGTGAGGGGTGATTCATACGGCCGGCCGTCCGGCGCTGAACCGGCGGGGCCCGGTGCCTGCGTCGCACCGGGCCCGACCGTGTCAGAAGTCCTCCAGCCCCTCCTCGCGGCGGATCATCCGCCAGGCCGCGCGGCGCGCACTGCGGTCGAGGTTGGACTTGAAGTCGCGGTCCGTGCCGAAGTACCGCTTGCCCAGCGTCTCGATCGTGGAGACATGGTCCATCATGTTCTCCTCGAACTTCTTGTCGAAGACGATGCCGAAGTTCTCCTCGTCGTTGACGAGGGCGGCGGCCCGGACCTTGGGGTCCTCCTTGGTCGCGTTGAAGGCCGGGAGGACGTCCTCCTCGGTGAACTCCGTGCCGAACTTGGCGTTGAACTTGTCGATCAGCTCGGACAGCAGTGACTTCTCGGCGTCCTTGCCGCCGCCCACCCCGTCACCGAAACCCTTGAGCTCCGCCGCGCCCTCGGGGTTCAGGGACACGTCGTGCTCGCCGGTCTTCTCGACGCGCAGGTGACTGAGGTCCACCTCGCCTATGTCGACTCCGCCGTCCGCGAGGCGGGGGAGCCGGTTGAGGAGATGGCGTCCGTAGAGGTACAGGCGCTCCAGTTCGGCGTCGTGGTACGGCACGATCTGCGCGAGGAAGCCGTACTTGCGGACGTAGTCGGTGAGGTTGGCGCGGAAGTCCTCCGCGGTCTCGACGTCGTCCTCCTCATCGCTCTCCAGGAGCGCGGTGAAGCGGGTGACGGCGGGGGACAGGAGCCGGTACAGCTCGGCGTGCAGCTTCTCCCACCTGGACTGGGAGCCGGCCGCCTTCTCCTGCGCCTCGAAGTACGCGGCGGCGAACTCGTCCATGTCCTGCTCGGAGACGACCGGCGCGGACATGACGCGGCTCTGGGCCGAGTAGAGGAGGTTCGGGTCGGAGGGCAGGGTGTGCGCCTCCTCGAAGTACGGGCGGAAGGCGTCCTGGATGTCCTCGGCCTCGTTGACGAAGTCGAGGACGGCGAGGTCGGCCTGCGTCTTGCGCTCGGCGGTGCGGTTGAGGCGGGAGAGGGTCTGCACGGCGGCGATGCCGGTCAGCGTCTTGTTGACGTACATGGTCGTCAGGAGCGGCTGGTCGAAACCGGTCTGGTACTTCTCCGCGACGACCAGGATCCGATACTCCTGCTGCCCCTTGCCGCCGGCCTTCGCGGCCTTGTCGTCGGCGCGGGTGTAGCCGAACGCCTTCGGCAGCGCGCTCTCCGGCAGACCGCCGTTCTCCTTGCTCTCGGTGGTCTCCTCGCCGTCGATGGTCAGGGACCCGGAGAAGGCGACCAGGACACCGAGGTCCGGGTACGTGGTGTCGTACTCGCGGTCGGCGATGTAGCTGCGGATGGCGCGGGCCATCTGCACAGCGGAGTGCCGGGAGGCCGTGACCACCATGGCCTTGGCGCGTCCGCCGAGCCGGCCGCGGGTGTGGGCGACGAAGTGCTCGACGATCACCTGGGCGTGCTGGGAGACGGTGTGCTCGTGGGTGAGCGCGAACCGGGCGAGGAGGGAGTTCGCCTTGGAGGGGTCGACCTCCTTCTCGTCCGGGTTCTGGTTCACCAGCTTCCAGTAGGTGTTGTAGGTGACGTAGTTGCGCAGCGGGTCGAGGATGAAGCCCTCCTCGATGGCCTGGCGCATGGAGTAGGTGTGGAAGGGGCGGTAGACGGTCTTGCCGTTCTCGACGCCTTCCGTGCCGAAGAGTTCGAGCGTCTTGGCCTTCGGCGTGGCGGTGAAGGCGAAGTAGGAGAGGTTCGCGGCGCGCGAGCGCTCCACCGCCTTCGCCTTCAGCTTGTCGTCGAGGGTGACCGTGGTCGCGCCCTCGTCGTCCGAGTCCGCGTCCAGGCCGAGGTCGCGCAGCGCGGACTTCACGGCGGTGGCGGCGTCGCCGGACTGGGAGGAGTGCGCCTCGTCCACGATGATCGCGAAGCGGGTTCCCTCGATCTTGGTGGGGTTGCGCTTGATGTAGTCCAGCAGGGCCGGGAACGAGTGCAGGGTGACGGTGACGATCTTGCCGGTGTCGCGGGAGAGGGCACGGGCGAGCTGCTCGCTCTTCGCGCCGTGCTTGTCGTCCACCTTCACGACCAGGCCGTCCGTCTGCGAGAAGCCGCCGACGGTCGCCGAGAGCTGGGCGTCCAGCGCACGGCGGTCCGTGATGACGATGACCTTGTCGAAGACGGGCTCACCCGGCTTGATACGGCCGTCGGCGAGGGCGTCGGGCCGCAGGACGGCGGGATCGCGGCGGGCGTGCAGGTCGCTGAGGCGGTGGGCCAGCCAGCCGATGGTGTTCGACTTGCCGGACCCGGCGGAGGCCATGATCAGGTAGTTCTGGCCGGCGCCGTGGACGGACGCGTGCGCGGTGAGCTTGCGGACCACGTCCCACTGGTGGAAGCGGGGGAAGATCGTGGTCTTGGTGGTGCCGCCGCCGGGCGTCCTGTGCTTCTGCTGGTGCACGAAACGCTGGAGCAGGTCGAGCCAGTTGTCCCGCTCCCAGACCTGTTCCCACAGGTACGAGGTGGCGTACGTGCCGTGGGCCGTGGGCGCCGGGTTCCCGGCCCCGCCGGGCTGGCCGGCGCCGTTCGATCCCGTGTTGAAGGGCAGGAACCGGGTGCTCTTGTCGCGCAGTTGCGTGGTGACGAAGACCAGGTCCGGGTCGACGGCGAAGTTCGCGATGACGCGCCGCGTGAAGATCAGCTCGGTGGGGTCCCGGTCGGTCCGGTACTGCTCCTTGGCCTGCTCCACGCCCTGCCCGGTGAGCGGGTTCTTCAACTCGGCCGTGGCGACGGGGATGCCGTTGAGGAACAGGGTCAGGTCGAGTTCGTTGCCCCAGTCGGCCTGCTTGGTGGCGTAGCGGAGTTCCCGGACGACGGTGAGGCGGTTGGCCCGGTAGCCGTCGAGGACCGACTCGGCGGAGATGAGGTTGGGCTTGAAGTAGGCGACGCGGAGGCGGACACCGCGGTCCTTGACGCCGTTGCGGAGGACGTGGAGCAGTCCGTCGTCGGCGATGGCCCGGTCGAGCCGCTGCGCGAAACCGCGCTGGGCCTCAGTGGGGTTGCCGCCGTAGACGGTGAGGAGCTCGTCCCACTCGTCGGGCTGGGTCTCGCGGATGAACTCGTACAGCTCATCGGTGTCGAGCCCGAGGTCGGGCTGGTACTTCTCGGGGCTCGCCTCCCGCCAGCCGCGCCGGCAGAGGGCGGCGACGATGGCAGACCCGAAGGAGGACTCGTCGTGCACGGGACTCATACGGAGACTCCTTCGCTGACGTTGCGGCCGCTGGCGGTGGACACGTCGACCTGTCCGGTTACGGCGGCGGTGATCAGGGCCTGGCGGCGTTCGGCCAGTAGGGCCACCTGTCGCGTCGTAGCAGTCCGCAGGGTGTCGGCGTGGTTCAGTGCCTGACGCATCCGGTGCACGGCTCGGGACTGCAGCTCCGGTGGCGGGCAGTAGACGCGAAGCTTCAGGCAGTCATGCACCCGCATGTGGGCATGGGCTGCACCATCGCTGGCCCGCTCGAACTGTTGCCTCATAAACGAACTGAGGAAGTTGTAAAGGAGGAATTCTGGGCTGATGAGTTCCTGCTTCGGTCGGTACAGCATCACCTGCTGACCCAGGAACACGGGAGCGCTCGAAGTCAGAAGGCCCGCTTCTCCCACTGGGGCCTGACGCGTGAAGAGAATGTCCCCGACCTTGGGGGCTCCGCGTCGGTTCCACTGGTGAAAGACCTCTTCGGTGACCCTGTATGTGTTGTCCACGTCTACGTGACCGAGCCGCACGTTCGACGTGCGAATCATGCGGTATGGAGTTTCTGTGGGTGAGAGGGGTGCCGTTTTGTTGACGCAGTCCAAAACTCTTTCGCAGACGCGAGTGACTGGTACTACGTGGTCCTGTGAGAGCTTTCCGAGTTCTTCGTCAACCACTGCCGTGCGGCGGAGAAATGCCAATTCACCGGCGCGTTTGGCCAGGCGTTCGATCTGTTCGACTCGTGCCGTCTCGGCGTCGAGGAAGTCGGCGATGCGGCGCTGCTCTTCCAAAGAAGGCACTGGGACGGACAGGCAACCGATCTCGCTCGCGTTGATGGCGGGATAGCTCACACCCGTGGACCGAGCCGCCACCTCATCGACGAATGGTTGCGAACGGCAGTAATACCCGAGGAACCGGTTGTCGATGTGCGGTTCCGCTTCCAGGACGGCGAACCCCGTGGAAAAGACCAGTGGTTCATCGCAGCGAGGAACCGTGGCGATCGCTCGAAGATAGGTTCGCACGGTCGATACGATGACGGATCCGGCTGGAGCCAGGCGGCGAGCACGCGAGGGCGACGTGCCGAAAGTCATCTCTTGCTCCGGAATGGTGACGTTGCCCAGACCGTCGACCGCTCCGATATCGATGTACTTGAAACGGTAGTCGGCAGGAGTTTCTTCCGGGAGGGTTCGACGGTTGATGCGTGCCACGTCTTTGATGCGATACGCCGTCATTCCGCGATCCTTCCCAGCAACCCCTGGATCTCCGCCTCCAGCGCCTTCAGCTCCGCGTCGATCTCCGCCAACGGCCGCGGCGGCTCGTACACGTAGAAGTGCCGCGTGAACGGGATCTCGTAGCCGATCTTCGTCTTGCCGTGGTCGATCCACGCGTCCGGCACGTGCGGGTGGACCTCCCGCTTCAGGTACTCCTCGACGTCCTCGCCCAGCGGCACGTTCTCGTAGTCCCGCAGCTCCGCGTCCGGCTCCGGCTGCCCCTTGACGAGCTGCACCTCCCCCTCCGGGTCCCGCACCCCGACGACCTCGCGCAGCGCCTTGTTGAACGGCGCGCCCGTGGGCCACGTGCCGCCGGCCTGGACCACCGCGTCCTTCAGGGCGAGCCAGGCCTCCTGCTTCGTGCCCCAACTCGACCCCATCAGGGACTTGAACGCGTCCGCCAGGACCGGGGCCTGCGGGAGCTTCTGGATGGCCTTGGACGCCTCCAGCGCCGCCAGGGTCTCCTCCGTGATCTCGAAGCGCAGCTTCAGCGGGCGTTCCACCGTGATCCGCTGGTAGCCGAAGTCCTCGTTCCGGAAGACCTTCACCTTGCCGTGCAGGGGGTGTTCCGCGTCTCCCGCCACCGCCAGGGCCTCGCCGTACAGCTTGACCACCTCGGCGATGTGCTCCTTGCCCAGCTCCTTGCGCTTGTCGCCCAGCGATTTGCGCATCTTCTGCCACTGGTCCTGCGCGTCCAGCAGGACGACCTTGCCCTTGTGGTCGGGGCTCTTGCGGTTGGTCAGGATCCAGAAGTACGTGGAGATGCCGGTGTTGTAGAAGAGCTGGTCCGGCAGGGCGACGATGCCCTCCAGCCAGTCGTTCTCCAGGATCCAGCGGCGGATCTCCGACTCGCCCGAGCCGGCCGCGCCCGTGAAGAGGGGTGAGCCGTTGAAGACGATCGCGATGCGCGAACCGCCCCCGCCGTTCACGTCCACCGGCTTCATCTTCGAGATCATGTGCTGGAGGAACAGCAGCGAGCCGTCGTTGATGCGCGGCAGCCCCGCGCCGAAGCGGCCGGCGTCGCCGAGCTGCTTGTGCTCGGCCTCGACCTCGTCCTTGACCTTCTTCCACTCCACGCCGAACGGCGGGTTGGCCAGCATGTAGTCGAAGGTCTTGCGGGCGTGGCCGTCGTCGGAGAAGGAGTTGCCGAAGGCGATGTTCTCCGGGTCCTGGCCCTTGATCATCAGGTCGGACCGGCAGATCGCCCACGACTCGGGATTGAGCTCCTGCCCGTACACCTCCACCGTGGCGTCCTCGTTGAACTCGGTGATGAGGTCGTCCATCGCGGAGAGCATGCCGCCCGTGCCGCAGGCCGGGTCGAGCACCGTGCGGACCGTACCCGGCAGGTGCAGCGCGTCGCCGTCCGGGGCGACCAGCAGCCGCACCATCAGCTGGATGACCTCGCGCGGGGTGAAGTGCTCACCGGCCGTCTCGTTGGACTGCTCGGCGAAGCGGCGGATCAGCTCCTCGAAGATGTAGCCCATGTTGTGGTTGGGCACGACCTCGGGGCGCAGGTCCAGGTCGGTGAACTTGCCGATGACCTGGTAGAGCAGCCCCGCGCTGTCCAGCCGCTTGATCTGCTGGGCGAACTCGAAGCGGTCCAGGACGCCCCGCGCGTTGTCCGAGAAGGCCCCCACGTACACCGTGAGGTTCTTCGCCGCGTTCTGCGGGTCCGCGGCGATCTTCTTCAGGGTGAGGCGGGAGCGGTTGTAGAAGGAGTGGCCCGAGGCCCGGCGCAGGAAGCGGTCCGGGTCGATGTCGCTGTCCTTGTGCTGCTCGGCGATCTCCGCGACCTTGTCGCGGGTCGGCTCCAGCACGCATTCGAGGCGCCGCAGCACCGTGAACGGCAGGATCACCTTGCCGTAGTCGGACTGCCTGTAGTCCCCCCGCAGGAGGTCGGCGACGGACCACGCGTGGTTCGCCAACTCCGTGTGCTTGCTCACGTTCAACTGGATCCCCGGATTCCTTCCGAAATGTCCCGACCCCACCGTCCGGGCCGCTGAGCAGCCGGGATGGTCCGACAATTGTGGTCTGTGCGTGAATGCGCGCGTGCCTAACGGGGCGAATCACCACTCCGGAGGCGCCCCGCCCTTACCGGCTCCGCGTCCCGTGGAGGGAGCAGCTGGCCACCCGTGAGCCCACCCGCGAGCAGCCGTGCCGTCTCCTCCGCCAGCCGCGTCGCGCGCTGGGCCTCCGCCCGCAGCTCGTGCACGCGCCGGAACGCCTCGCCGTACCGCCGCTGCTCCTCCAGCGGCAGCAGCGGCACGCGCAGCCGGCCCGGGCTGACATGGCGGACGGTACTGCCCGTGGACGCGCTCGCGATGTTCTCGTCCGCGCCCAGGAATCCCGCGAGGAACCACGCGTCCAGGCGGGCCGGGTCGGGCCGGAAGAGGTGGACGTGCCGGCCGAGCAGCGCACCGGCCTCCTCCTCCCCGGCCACCCGCGCCGCCGGACCCGGCCCGCTCGCCACCGCCCGCACCAGCACGTCACCGGCCTCGATCACCGGCGTGGACTCCGTCGTGCGCAGGTCGGCCGCGTCGCCGGTCGGGCCGGTGCCGGCCGAGAGGTCGGAGGCGGTGAGCACCGGCCGTCCGGCGAGTTCCCCGCCGCCGTCGCCTCCGCCGCCGTGGTCACCGTCGCCCCCGCGGCCCCGCGCGCCCTCCGGCAGCGTCCGCAGCAGCGCCAGCGCGCCACCGCGCGCCAGGTCGGACGCCGTCGCCGTGCGCCACTCGCGTGCCGCGGGGCCGGCCGCGCGCCAGCCCGCGTGACCGGCTGCCTCACCCAGAGCCCGGGCGGCCCCGACGAGGTCCCGGCGAGCGGCCTCGGTCTCCTCGGCCAGCCCGGCCGGGTCGATCGCGGCCCGCGACGCCTGTACGAGGCGCGCCGGGGTGAGGTCCACCAGGTCGTCCAGCAGGTCCACCACGCCGACCGCCCGGGCGACCCCGGGCTCGCCCTCGAACGCGTCCGGGTCCGCGAGGAACGCCCGCCATGTGCCGAGAGCCCGCTCGCCGATCGCCGCCCAGTCCACGGCGGCCGAGCGGCCGCCGCTCCGGGTGCGGGGGGACGCGGCCACCGGGGCCGCCGCCTCCGCCGTGTCGACGAACAGCAGGGACCTGCGCTCCGCGCCGCCCGGTTCCGGCCGTTGCAGGATCCAGATCTGGAGCCCGATGTGCAGGGGCACCGACGCGCCGGCCGGCAGGGCGATCACCGCGCGCAGCGCGCCGCTGCGCACCAGCTCCGCCCGCACGCGCCGCCCGGACGCGCGTCCCGCGACCGCCGGCGGCAGGATCACCGCCGCGTACCCGCCCGGCACCAGGTGGGCGAGCGCGTGCTGCACCCAGGCGAGTTCCGAGTCTGCGCGGGCCGGCACCCCGTACGCCCAGCGCGGGTCGTAGGCGAGTTCGTCGTGCCCCCAGTCCCGGATGCCGAACGGCGGGTTGCACAGCACCGCGTCGGCGAGCAGGCCGGGGAAGGCGTCCGCGCGGAGGGTGTCGCCGGCGCGGACGGTGACCTCGGCCTGCGGTGTCGTGAGCATCAGGGTCACCGCGGTGCGGCGGGCCTGCACGGTCAGCACGTCCTGGCCGTACAGCTCGCGTACGCCACGGCGTCCGGCCGCGGTCAGCAGGCCGCCGCTGCCGCAGGCCGGGTCGAGCACCCGCGCCGGGGTGCCCGGGACCAGGCGGGCGAGGAGGTCGGCGAGCGGCTCGGGCGTCCGGTAGGCGCCGGTGACGGCGCTGTCCTCCAGTTCGCGAGTCGCCAGCACGCCCACCGCCGCCTGTGCGCCTTCGTCGCGTACACACACGTACAGGGCGCGCAGCACGGCCGCGTCGATCGCGCCGAGGCGCACGGTGTCACCGCCCGGCACGGCCCCGGCGACCGCCGCGGCGTCCCGCTCCGCGTGGGCGACCAGGTCCGCGTCCGGCAGCCGCGCGGCCGCCGTCAGCTCCTCGGAGGTGTGGCGCGCCGCGCCCAGGGCGAGGAGCAGCAGGTCGGACGTGCCGCCGGCGCTCTCCCAGGTGTGGACGCGCAAGGTGGTGCGCAGCTCGTCCGAGGGACTGGCCGCCGCGGCCTGCCCGCGCGAGGCGAGCCAGGCGCGCACCGCCTCCAGGTCGTACAGCGGGCTGCTTTCCGTGCCGCCGGAGGGCGCCGGGAAGTCCTCGTGCCGGCGACGCCAGTTGCTGACCGTGGCGCGCGTGACTCCCGCGATACGGGAGATCTCCGCGGCGGTCACGTGGGCGGATGGCTGGGGCATGACGGAAGACCTGGGCCTCTCGGTCGGTGGAGTCAACAAGCTACAGCACGCGTCAAATCTGTCAACGTGATTGACAGTGCTTTCAACGTCATGCTTATCTGGCGGCGCTTCCACAGGAAGCCGCCCTCCGGCGGGCCCTGACCGCCGCAGCGGCGACCCGTGCCGCGCCCCTTCGCGCGCCACCCCTTCGCTCGTCACCACACCGCGCAGCACCGCCGCGGGCGCCGTCCGCGCCCGGCCCGAACCACTCCGGGGGGAGACCCGTGCGCCTCACCATGCCGACCGCCGCCGTCGAGGGAACCCAGCTCACCGTCATGCCGTTCCGCGCGGACGCCGTCGTCGGGACGATGTCCGTGCCGACGCTCGTCCAGCTCGTGCCCTCGCCGCGCGCCGAGGAGGATCCGCGCAGGCTCAAGGCCGCCTCCGGGCTGGTGCGCCGGCACGCCGAGCTGCGCGCCACTGTGCAGCGCACGCTGAGGTCCTCGCAGAAGGGCAAGAACGTCGGCCCGTACGCCGAGTACATCGCCGCCGGCCTCAAGGGCGAGCTGGGCGCCGCCTGGTCCACGCCCCCGGTCACCCTCTGGCACGCCGGACCGCTCGCCGCGCTCAGCGACGAACTCGTCCCCGGCAGCGGCCTGCGCACCCTCACCGTCGCCCCGGGCACGATGGTCGTCGCCATCGACGGCGAGACCCAGACCACCGCCTGGCACGACCTCTACGACGACCCCGGGACGTACGGCCTGACGTACCCGGAACTCGCCCGGGTGCGCCTGCCGTTCGAGCTGTACATCGACCTCGCCCCCGCCGACGCGCGGCAGATCTTCTACGACCGCAACGTCGAGGGCGTGGCCGTCGCCAAGAACCTCGCCATGTCCATGGACCAGCGTGACTTCGGCACCCGGCTCGCGCACCTGGTCGCCGACTCGGTCAAGGTCGCCGACGCGGACGGGCAGCGCGTCCCCTTCGCGCGGCTCGTGAACGCCAGCAAGCGGCAGGTGTCCGCGAGCGACCGCGAGGTCGTCACCCTCTCCGCGCTGCGCGCCCTCGTCGTCACGGCGATCTACGGGCGGAACGGACTCCAGCGGTCCGCCGAGTCGGTGCACGAGGACGAACTGCCGGCCGGTACCCGCCCCGAAGAGGTGGAGGCCGCCGTCGTACCCGTCCTCGCCCGGCTCATCGCCCGCCACGCCCGCGCCTTCACCGAGCGCGGCGCCATCACCGCGCCCGCCGTCCTCGCCGGCATCGGCATCGCCGCCCACCACACCATGCCGTGGAGCGACCCGGCCACCGCCTTCCATCCGGACGACCTCGGACGCCTCCTCGACGGCATCCGCTGGGAGCGGGAGGCGGCGTACTGGGACGGGGTCGCCGCCAAGACCGGCACCTCCGGCCGCCTCAACTTCAGCGGCGGGGTGAAGGACTCGGGCGGCCGGGTCGCCGAGGCGATCCTCTACCCCGCGACCGAGGCGGGCCGGAAGATCCGCGGCCTCTGACCACCCCGCACACCACGGAACGGAGTACACCCATGACCTTCCAGCAGCCCTCCCCGCCGCCCCACCCCGGACCGCAGGGGCCCTACGGGCCCGGCACGCCCGCCGGTCCCGCCAAGCAGGGCCGCGCCGGCAGACGGTGGCTGAAGTACGGGGCGGTCGCCCTGGTCTCGCTGCTCGCCGGGGTCGGCATCGGCAACAGCGGCAACGCGGCGGACTCCGGAAAGACCACCGGGCCCGCGGCCGGCCCCCGGCCGACGGTCACCGTCACCGAGACGGCCGAGGCGGCCCCCGCGGAGCCGGCCCCCACCGTCACCGAGACGGTGACCGCCCGGCCGAAGAAGACCGAGGCACCCGGACCGGCGACCAGCTTCTCCGGCGAGGGCGAGTACCTCGTCGGCGAGGACATCGCGGCCGGCACCTACAGGACGGCCGGGCCCGACGGCGGCTTCGGCTGCTACTGGGAACGCGCCAAGGACGCCAGCGGCGAGTTCGGCTCCATCATCGCCAACAACAACCTCGACGGGCCGGGGCGGGTGACGCTCGGCAGCGGGGAGTACTTCAAGACGAACCGGTGCCAGGAGTGGAAGAGGGTGGACTGAGATCCCGCGTCGGCTGTAGTGAGGAGCGTCACAACAACCGGACGGGGTGCGGCGCGGTCCAACATGAGCCGACGTCCGATGTCTGTTCCGGAACCGGCAGAGCACAGCGGTGGAGAAAGGCAGAACGGGCAGTATGCCGAAGCACGCACGACGAGCCGATGTGCTTGCTCTCGAACAGCGGGCGGTCGACCACGCCTACCGCTGCCTGGAACGTACCCGACGTGAGGCGGAACGACTCAGGGAAGTGGCCGCCGCCGCCAGCGGTAAGGACGCCATCGACGTCAACCGGGCGTGGCAGCGGGAACTGAGCCGCCTCGACCTCGGCACCAACGCCCTGGTGTTCATGCGGGCCGACATCGACGAAGGAGCCGGCCGCGAGGTGGTGTACATCGGACGGCGAGCGGTGTTCGACGAGGAACACAACGCCGCCGTCATCTCCTGGAACGCGCCCGCCGCGATCGAATGGCGGCTCACCAGCGAGCAGGAACCGGGCGATGTGCGCCTGCTGCGCCGGCTCGTCTGCGACGAACGGGTCGTCCGGAGGTACTTCGACCTGCACGGGACGGACGGTGCGGGCCCGTCGTCCCGGGCCGCGCGAGCGGACGGGGAGCGGACCGCCGGGCCGGACGCCGGAATCTCGGCCACCGAGGAGGACACGCCGGTGCAGGGCCCCGAGGGGACCGCGGAGGCCGACGCGTCCGATCAGCCGGAGTGGAACGACCCGCTGCTCGACGAACTGGACCGGGCGCGCGACGGCACCATGCACGACATCGTCGAGACGATCCAGCGGGACCAGCTCCGACTCGTCTCGGAGCGGGCCCGAGGTGTGCTGATCGTCCAGGGCGGCCCGGGCACCGGAAAGACCGCCGTGGGCATGCACCGCGTGAGCTGGCTGCTCGACAACCGGCATGTGTCGCCGGACGACATCCTGGTGGTCGGACCGAGCCGGGAATTCCTGGACTACGCCGGCAGGGCCCTGGTCGAGTTGGGCGGCAAGGGCGTGACCATGCTGGAGCTGCCCGCGCTGTGGTCGGACGGGACCACTCGCCGGGACCGGCGGGAGGTCGCCGTCGTGAAGTCCGACGCGCGGATGGCCCAGGTCCTCCGACGCGCCGTCGACAACCACACCACCACGACGGCCGAGCGCCTCGAAGCACTCGTCGGTGGCCCCGAATTCGCCTTCGAACTCCGCCGCCGCGAGGTCGTCGTGCCCGTCACGGAGATCGCCGCCCTCGTGGCGGAAGCCCTCACCGGCGACAACCCCTACCGAGTGCGCCGGGAGCGGTGCGTCCAACGGCTCGTACAGCACCTCACCCAGGTCTACACCGGTCTGCTTCCGGGACCTGCCGACACCGACTACTTCGCGGAGATCCATCAGTCACGTCCCGTCACCCGGCTGCTGCGCCGCATCGCCCCCGAACTGTCGGCGCGCGACGTGCTGCGTCGGCTCCTCGCCGGCGGCGCGGCCCTGGCCGCGGCGGCCGACGGAATCCTGACCCCCGCGGAGCAGGCGCTCCTCGTGGCCCGGCAGGACGGCCCCGCCCGTGCCGGGACGGCCGGGGAACTCGGCTTCGAGGACCAGGTCTGCCTGGACGAGCTGGAGTACCTGCTGTCCGGGCGCCCCGAGCGGACCTACGGCCATGTCGTCGTGGACGAGGCGCAGGACCTCACGCCGATGCAGGCGCGCTCGCTGTCGCGTCGCTGCCCCGGGGGATCCATGACCATCCTGGGAGACCTGGCCCAGGCGACCGGGCCCTTCTCCTACCAGGACTGGGAAGAGCTCGGCACAACACTCACCGGCAGGGACGGCTGGCGCGTGACGGAACTGCTCACCGGATTCCGCGTGCCCGGCGAGGTCATGGACTACGTACGGCCCCTCGGCGCGCACTGCGCCCCCGGGGTCGGTGTTCCCGACTCCGTACGGTGGACGGGCGTCGAGGTGAACGTCGTACAGGGCGGCGACGACCCGGCACGGCGCGCCGCCGAGTGCGCGCTGGCCGTCGCCACGGGACCGGACGGCGCGCAGCAGGGCCGGACCAGCGCGGTGATCGTCCCCGACGTGGCCCCGTGGAAGGAGACCGTGACCGCCGCCGTCTTCGAGCAGGAGTCGGTCTCGGTGCTCACCGCCGAGGAAGCCAAGGGACTGGAGTTCGACCACGTCGTCGTGGCCGAACCGGCGGCGATCACCGCGGACGACCCGGCCGGACCGCGTCGCCTGTACGTGGCGCTCACCCGGTGCACCCAGTCGCTGACGGTGGTGCACCGGCGGCCCCTGCCCCGTTGGATCGGCGGGCCGGTGAACCCCGTGCCCACGCCGAAGCAGTTCCTGGCACAGGTCAGCCGGCGAAAGAGCCCTCAGGGCACCTCCGGCCTGTGCACCCGGTACCGGTCGGACGGCACACGGTGCGCCAACGAGACACGGCAGGCGGACGGGTGGTGCCGGCAGCCGGGATGCGGAGGGTTCCGCACGGCGGAGCCCGCGCCCCTCGGCAGGAGCGACTACCTCGGAACGCCCGAGGACGGGGTGACGGAGGAGCGGCTCGAACTCACACCGGAACAGATCGCCGACATCCGCATCACCTCGGCCGCGTGCGGTGCTTTCGTCATCCGGCACCGGGGCAGTCTCGGTGAGGCGGCAGTGGAACTGCACGCGATGCTCACCCCCTTCCTGGCCGAAGGCCGCCATCTCCGTTCGCCGCACGGGTGGCTCCTGGACCTGGAGGGGTACCGCCTCGTACTCGACGCCGGCGCGCGAGCGGTCAAGGCGTACGTGACGGGCCACCCGGAGCGCAGCTACGCGCAGGTGGCCGCGGGAGTTCCCTCACGGGTGGGGCAGCGGGCACGAGGGGAACGGCGATCAGCGCTCACCCCCCCCGGAGGCCGAGGCGGGTGCGGCCCTGGCCGACGACGCCGCCGTGCGCGCGGTGAACCCGGACGGCCTCCACGTCACCCAGGGCGCCTGCGTCACCTTCGAGCGGCTCTCCCGGTCCTTGGACCCGGCGGACGACGCGTTCCTGGCGAGGCTGCGGGGAGAACTCGCGGCCGACCTCTCGACGGGCCGGATCGAGCGGGTGGGAGATCGCGTGGTCGTCGAAGGCGAACGCCACCAATGGTGGCTGCGGTCGGACGGCCGGATGCTGACGACGGTCCGCAGGGCCGGAAGCGAGATATACCGGGGATTCGAGGCGCTGGGGGCCGACGATCCCGCCGGTGAAGGGGAGGACATGCCGACGAGCGGCATCACCGACGAGGCCCGGGGCGAGGCCACGGCGCCGGGGGACGACCTCGGCCTGGCCGACGTGGTCGCGCGGCACGAACGGTCGGCCCGGACCGACCGCCCGCACGAAAGCCTGCGGCACAGACTGCTGGCCGACCTCTACGCCGGCTTCGAGGAGGTGGGAGACACCGCGCACATCGACGCGTGGACCCACGGGCCCGACGGCACCACCCTCTTCGAGGTACTGGCCGAGGAGGCGCCGACGTACGGGCGGATCCGGGAAGCCGCGCTGCACCTGCTGGAGGCCTCCAGCCTGCACGCCCAGGGACCCGCCGAATACCTGGTCGTCGTGCTCCGGGAACCACCGGCCGAGGCGTGGGCCGCCGATGCCTGCGACCGCGCGTTCCGTGTGGACCTGGCCTGGCGGGACGGTGACGCCTGGGCCGGCCCCGCCGCGCGGCGCATCCGGCCCGCGCCGTCGGACCAGCACGACGTGTCGTCGCACCGGTGACACCGCCGGTCCAGGAGCGGGAAGCGGCGGGCAGCGGACCCGTGACCCCACGGGACGCCTCCGTACAAGTGATGTGAGAACAGATGAACCATGAGGAACGGCCGGACACCGGCCTCGAACCGGACGCCTCGATGTCCCGGTCGGAGATGGTCGAGGCGTGGCGTGAGCGACGCCGCGCACGGCGCGCCCGACCGGACACCGACACCTCCGGGGCGGCCGGCCCGGACGGATTCGCCCTGCGCAGATGGCGCAGGGCCGGTGTGTTCGGTGCGGATGCGGTACGACGCGTGGAGGGGTACCTGACCGGCCTGCTCGGTACGCGTTCCGGTACCGGGGAAGAACCCGACTGGGCGCTGGCGGCAGTGCGCCGGTGCCTCGACGGTGACCCGGTCGCGCAGCTGCCCTCCGCCGTTCGAGCCGTCCTGGACAACCGCGCGGCCGACGACACGGTGGCCGCCATGACGCTGATCCACGAGTGCGGCCTGCCATGGCTGACACCGCACGGTCAGGAGAGGCTCGAGCACCTCATGAGCCCCGCGCCGACCGTGTCGCCGCGAGAGCCCCGCCCCTCGGTGTCCGAGGACGGCTCGGGCGCCTTCGCCCTGCTGCACGCCCTCCACCACGACGAACTCACCGCACTGCCGCGTTCCGTCCGCACTCGCGTCCTGTCCTGGGCTCCTCTGGGGACCGTCGACGACCTGATCGACGCGGGGACGGTCACCCGGGACGACGAGCCCTGGGAAGCGCGCTCCGACCGGAACGAACGGGATTATCTGAAGGCCCGGCTCGCACCCGAACTGGTGGATCGGGGCACCGCCGAGGCGATCGGATGGCAGCAGTTCCTGCGGCGGCAACGGTTCCTCGACGGAGAGCACACGGAAGAGGAGGCCGAAGAGGGGGAGCTCTACGACCTGCTCCAGCGGGCCGCCGAGGGGGACACCGGTGTCGTCAAGGAACTCGAGTACGTCCTCCCGCGTGCCCTCGTGCTGAGACTGCGCCAGGTCAGGGACGGAGCGCTCACCGGCAACTGGGAGCCGGACGTGCTGGCCGACCGCGGCCTGTGGCGGCTCATGACCGCGCTGTGGGAACCCAAGGCCGCGATCCGGCCCCAGCGCAGCGACTTCCATGCCCTGGCCGCGCTGCGCCACGCCTACGACTCCCTCTGCGCGGGCGATCTGAAGAGGGCCCGCGCCCAGGTGAACAGGTTCCTGGACCACGAGGACGGGGATCCGCTGCAGAACGCCGAGGCCTGGAACATGTCCGCCTACCTGGCGCTTTTGGACGAGGACCTGAACACCGCGCTCATCGCCCTGACGCGCGTCGCGGACCACCGGCCCGCAGCGGAGCGGAACCTCGACCTCGTCAAACGACGGCAGGCCACACCGCGCAACGACCGGCCGCACCCGTCCAACCCCTATCTGGAACTCGGCCTGCCCCATCAGTCGGCGGTCTGGAAACACCGGTACCGGGACCTACGACGTGAGTTCGCCGACGATCGCGATGAGGCCGCCCGGCTCAACCGGGCCATGCGCCGCATCCAGCAGGCCGAACAGCACGAAGACTGGTCCGACTTCTTCGTCCTGCCGCTGGACGCATCGGTGTTCAGGCTTCCCGACGACCCGCCCGCCTCCCTGGTGCCGCCGGTCGAACCGATGCCCCGGCGGACGGCCCCCCACGCTTCCGAGGACGCGGACGCCGTTCGACGTCGAGCGATCACGGACCTCCTTCCCACCCTTCTCAACGCGCCACGGCGCCCGGACCACCAGCACAGGACGACACCATGAGCAAGCCAAAGAACTGGAGCAGGCAATCCGACTCCCCGAGGAGTCGTCACCGTGGGGAAAAACGCAGAGCCCTCGCTCCTGAGCTCCTCATGTACCGGCCTGATGAGCTGCTCAACCCGGCTGATCTGCTGAGGCGCTTCTCGGAAAGCGCTCAGCGATTGATCGAGGATATTCCTGAAGGGGACCGGCCGAAGCAGGCCGCCGTCGTGTCTGCTCTTCGACAAGGTGTACTGGAGGCTTTCAGGACCCGAGAGGAACACTTGGCTCGCATGGTCGAAAGCGACCTCGAGGCACGGGGCTCGGGCAACCGGATGAGCACACTGAAGTGGCAGGTCTCCATCCGCAAGGCACTTCTGGGGCTGGGTGTACGTGTCGTTGAGGATGCCGGGGAGCAGGAGCTTTTCGTCGTTGTGGAGGGTGAAGGCGATCGGTTCGAGATCGTGCGGCCTGCCTACGTGGATCAAGCCACGGGCAAATTGATCCTTTCGGGTCAGCTTCGCCGGGTTCCCGGTGTGGCCGAGCAGGCTGATTCCGCCGACGAGGCACAGAGCATCGGAAACGAGGAGAAGCCGTGACCGCGACCGGGATCGACTTCGGCACCACCAACTCCGTGGTGGCCCAGTGGCAGGGCGACGACGTCGAGGTGCTGCCGCTCGACGCCCACCACCTCGACGCCGACTGGCGTCGCCCCGGCTTCGACCTGCTCTTCCCCTCGGTGGTCGGGATGAGCTCGCTGCGCAGCGGTCCCCTCTTCGGATGGGAGGCGAAGCTCCGCTCGGAAGAGGCGGCCGAGGCGTGCAAGCGTCTGCTCAAGAGCGACGAGTACGTCAGCGTGCAGGGCCGCCGTTTCGCCGCCACCACCGTGGCGGCCGGTGTCTTCACCGCCATGAAGGACGGCGCGCGGCACAACCTCACCGAGATCGACCGGGCCGTGATCACGGTCCCCGCGAACGCCACCGGTGCCGCCCGGTACCGGACGCGCGCCGCGGCCCGCTTCGCCGGGATCGATGTCCAGGCACTCCTCAACGAGCCGACGGCCGCCGCCATGTCGTACGCGCACGACATGCGTGAGGACATGCAGATCCTCGTGTTCGACTGGGGTGGCGGAACCATCGACGTCACGGTCCTCGACTACGAGGACGGGTTCTTCGAGGAGCGGGCCTCGCGGGGTGTCACGGAGCTCGGTGGTCTCGAGATCGACCGACGGTTGCGCAGGCTGGTCCTGGAGCGGGCACCGATGCGGCGCGAGTGGACACCGGCGCAGGAGCGCCAGTTCCGACTCGACGTCGAGCGCAGCAAGATCCTGCTCTCCTCCCAGCCCTCCGTGAAGATCCGGACGCCGGACGACAAGGAAGTGGAGATCTTCCAGGGGGAACTGGAAGAAGCGATCACGGATCTCGTCGACCGTGCCCTCGCCCCGGTCGAGGAGTGCCTCAGGGACCTGCACATGGCTCCGCTCGACGTCGACGACGTCCTCATGATCGGCGGCACCAGCCAGATCCCGAGTGTCCGCGCGGCGGTCGCGGAGGCCCTGCAGATGGAGCCCGTCCCGGCCCACCTGTGCGATCCGATGACCGCCGTGGCGAGGGGCGCGGCCATCGCCGCGGCCGTCCTGGCGAAGGAGACGCCCGGTGTCATCCAGGTGGCGAACAGCCACGCTCTGGGGACCGTGACCAAGAGGCCCGACGGGCGCCGGCAGTTCAGCGAGATCATCCCCAGGAACTCCCCGCTGCCCTGGAGCGAGCGGAAGAGCTACACGCCCACCCGCGACTACGAGCGCAAGCTCACCGTGGAGATCTGGGAGGGCGACCCGGACAAGGAACTGACGGACCCCGACAACGTCCAGCTCACCGAGTTGACCCTGAACTACCCGACCCCGCGGGTGCGCGAGCAGTCCAGGTTCGATCTCGAGTACACCTACGACTCCGACGGCCTGCTGCACGTGAAGGCCACTCTCGAACACACCGGCCAGGTGGTCGTCGACGAGGAGGTGAGGAGTTTCGGCTCCGGAGGGCCGACGCCCGAGGTGCGCAAGGAACTCGACGACCTGCTCACGGTGAACCCGGCGGCGTCGTCCGTCCTCCTCGCCAACGGATCCGGCCGGCAGACCCGGCACGCCTCCCCACACCCCGGCACGGGCGCTTCCGGCCAGGACGGGGAAGTGCACACGCTCGTGATCGACGGCTCCAACCTGGCGTGGATCGGGCACTCACCCACCAACCCCGGCGTCTACGAGGAGGAGGACCGGCCGAGTTACGCCCAGCTCGTCGGGGCCCGCGACGCGCTGGCACTCAAGTTCCCCGAGGCGGAGATCCACGTGGTCGTGGACGCCACCTTCAGGCACAAGGTCGCCGAGGAGGAGAGGACTGCCGTGACCGCCGCCCTGAGCAAGGGCGACATCCTCCAGCCGCCGGCCGGCACGGAGGGGAAGGGCGACGCTCTGGTCGTGGCCATCGCGGACGAGTCGGGCGCGATCGTCGTCACCAATGACAACTACGTCGAACTGCAGAGCCGCTATCCCTGGTTGCGGGAGAACGGACGGGTCCTCGGAGCCACCCACACCAAAGGCAGGTGGGTCTTCACTCCCCGGACGTGCGTAGCGCCTCGGGGAAGAGGCTGAGGCCGCCGTCCCGGCGCCGACGGACGCGGCTGTCACGTCGGCGCCGGGCGCGCGCACTGCCCGGACCGGGCAGGCGGCCCTCCGCCCGCCGCCTCGGTCAGGTGCCGACCGGCGTACCACCGCACGGCACCGGCCCCGACAGGTCCGGGTCGCCGAACTCCGCCCGCAGGGACTGGAAGGCCGTGACCTTGTCCTCGCCGAAGCGGCGGACGTGGGCGGCGTACTCGTCGGCGGTGAGGAACGCGGACGGGCGGGACTTGGAGTGGAACTTGTCCGCGTACATCACCAGTCGCTCCTCCTCCGTCACCGCCAGGTAGTCGGCGGGGGGCAGCGGGAGGCCCTGGCTGAGGATGTCCTGCCGGGTGAGGCCGACCCCGGTGTGGTGGGAGCAGAAGCGGCGCAGCGGCTCGGGGTAGCCCTCCTGTTCCAGGATCTCGTGGCCGAGGAGTCCGTGCCGGATGTACCGCGTGTGGTCCAGGTGGCCGTCGTCATAGAGGCGGTAGACGCCGATGTCGTGGAGGAGGCAGCCGGCGCGGACCAGATCGGCGTCGAGGTGGCTCAGGCGCGGGGTGGACAGGAGCTGTTCGGCGATGCTCCAGACGATCTCGCAGTGCGTGTGGACGAGGGCGAAGGCCTCGGCGGTGGGCGCGTACTTCTGGTGCAGCGCACGGATCTCGTCGGGTCCCGGAATGCTCATCCGGTGAGCGTAACAACCACCGTGGAGTGGGTCGCGTGACTCTCCGGTCCGGGCTCCTGACCGGCCCCGCCGGGCCACCGGACCGGTGTCGGGTCAATCGATCGAGCACTCCTTCTCCTGGAGGGCGCGGACGAGGTTCAGGCGCGGAAAGGCGCAGGGCCGGTAGGCGGCCGAGCGGCCACCCCACTTCCGGGAGTCGCCGAGGTCCCGCAGCAGCCGGATGGCCCCGGCCAGGGGGTCGACGTCCCCCGGCTGCGGCTCGGTCGGGGCGACGGCGCGCTTTGTATGGATATCGCCTGCCGGTGACGGCGGCCCCTGGCGGAACGCCGCGGCCGGCGGGAGTCGTCAGCGGCCCGACGGCACCGGTTCCGGTACCCGCCGCGTCCGTGCCGGGCGTACGGCACGGGAGGTGCGCCACAGCCACACCGCGTCCCGCCCGAACGACCACACCAGCGAGCCCAGCGCCAGCAGCACGACCAGCAGCTCCGCCGGGTACGGCAGCAGCCCGGAGCCCGCCGCCAGCAGGCACACGCCCTGCGTGGCGGCGACGGTCTTGCGGGCGAAGGAGGGCGGCAGCGGCGCCGTCAGCCACGGTGCCCAGCGGGCCGCCGCGACGAACGCGTAGCGCATCGAGCCGATCAGCAGCACCCACGGCCCCAGCCGCGCCGACACGTACACGCTGAGCACCAGGATCAGGAACGCGTCCACCTCCATGTCGAAGCGGGCCCCCAGCGCCGAGGCGGTGCCGGTGCGCCGGGCCACCCGGCCGTCCACGCCGTCCAGCAGCAGCGCCACGGCGGTCAGCGCGACCAGCGCCGGCACCGGCGGCGCGCTCGCGAAGGAGTCCGCGACCAGCGCCGTCACCCCGCCGACCAGACCGGTGCGGCCGAGCGTGACCCGGTTCGCCGGCCCGAGGGACCGCAGCCGCGACCGCCGCCCGGCCCGGCGGAGCACCACCCAGGTGGCGCACGCGAACCCCAGCCCCGTCAGCCAGCCGGCCGGCCCCATGCCGGTCGCCGGGCCGAGCAGCGCCAGCAGCAGGACCTGTGCCCCCGCCCCCATGGCGGTCTCCTGCCCGAGCCTCGCGTCGTACGTGTCGTTCGGGGCCACCGCACACCCTCCGGCCGAGTGACAGAGTCGATCAACGCCGCGTACTGTGCGCGGCCTGTGCACCACCCGGTACGTGCCCCGCTCCCCGATCGTTCAGGAGGACGCCGATGCACCGCTCGGCCCGCGCGTTCTGGCTCCGCTCGCCCGGCCACGGAGAACTCCGCGAGGTCGCCCTCCCCGAACCCGCCCGGGACGAGGTCCTGGTGCGCGCCCTGTACTCCGGGGTGAGCCGGGGCACCGAGACGCTCGTGTTCCGCGGCGGGGTGCCGGAGAGCCAGCACGCCGTGATGCGCGCGCCGTTCCAGGAGGGCGACTTCCCGGGCCCCGTGAAGTACGGCTACCTCAGCGTCGGCGTGGTGGAGGAGGGCCCGGACGCGCTGACCGGCCGTACGGTCTTCTGCCTGTACCCGCACCAGAGCCGGTACGTCGTCCCGGCGGGCGCCGTCACCGTCGTCCCCGAGGCCGTACCCGCCGAACGGGCCGTCCTCGCCGGGACCGTGGAGACCGCGGTCAACGCCCTGTGGGACGCGGCCCCCCTGATCGGCGACCGGATCGCGGTCGTCGGCGGCGGCATGGTCGGCTGCGCGGCCGCCGCGCTGCTCGCCCGCTTCCCCGGCCTCCGCCTCCAGCTGGTCGACACCGACCCGGCGCGCGAGGAGACCGCGCGGGCCCTCGGCGTGGACTTCGCCCGGCCCGCCGACGCCCTCGGCGACTGCGATCTCGTCGTGCACGCCAGCGCCAGCGAGGCCGGCCTCACCCGGGCCCTCTCCCTCCTCGCCCCCGAAGGCACGGTCGTGGAACTGAGCTGGTACGGCGACCGGACCGTGGCCCTGCCGCTCGGCGAGGCCTTCCACTCCCGCCGGCTCACCCTCCGCGGCAGCCAGGTCGGCACCGTCTCCCCGGCCGCCCGCCCCGGCCGCACCTACGCCGACCGGATGGCGCTCGCCCTGGACCTGCTCGCCGACCCCGCCCTGGACGCCCTCGTCACCGGGGAGAGCCCCTTCGAGGAACTCCCGTCCGTGCTGCCGCGGCTGGCGTCCGGCGAGATCCCCGCCCTGTGCCACCGGATCCGCTACACCGGGACCGGCCCGGCTTGAGGGAAGGGTGAGAGAGGGCTGAACACGGGGAAGCGACAAGCCGTACTACACGGCATCCCCCGGCGGGCAAGGGCCGGGGGACCGAAGGCGCCGCACCCGGAGGGTCGTCCGTTGTTCAGCATCACCGTCCGCGATCACCTGATGATCGCCCACAGCTTCCGCGGCGAGGTCTTCGGACCCGCGCAGCGCCTGCACGGCGCCACGTTCCTCGTGGACGCCACCTTCCGCCGCGAACAGCTGGACGAGGACGGCATCGTGGTCGACATCGGCCTGGCGACCCGGGAACTCCACGCGGTCGTGGAGGAGCTGAACTACCGCAACCTGGACGACGAGCCGGACTTCCACGGCGTCAACACCTCCACCGAGTATCTCGCCAAGGTCATCGCCGACCGGCTCGCCGAGCGGATCGCCACGGGCCGGCTGGGCAAGGGCGCCCGGGCCCTCGCGGGCCTCACCGTCACCCTGCACGAGTCGCACATCGCCTGGGCGAGTTACGAGCGTGCCCTGTGACCGGCCTGACCGCGCGGCCCACCCGCCACCCCCGCCCCCCTGTCGCCGAGGACACCACCCGGACCGCCCCCATGACCCTGCGCACCGCGCACTTCGTGCTGCCGGGCGGCGTCGACGACCCGGCCGCGCCCAGCGGCGGCAACGTCTACGACCGCCGGATCTGCCTGGACCTGCCCGGCTTCGGCTGGCAGGTCGCCCGGCACCCCGTCCCCGGCGGCCGGCCCCGGCCGGACGGCCCCGCCCGCGACCGGCTCGCCCGCGCCCTGCGGGACCTGCCCGACGACGCCGTCGTCCTGCTCGACGGCCTCGTCGCGTGCGGTGTCCCGGAGGTCGTCGTCCCCGAGGCCGGGCGGCTGCGCCTCGCCGTCCTCGTCCATCTCCCGCTCGGCGACGAGACCGGCCTGGACCCGGCCGTCGCCGCCGGCCTGGACGCCCGCGAGCGGGCCGTGCTGCGGGCCGCGGGCGCGGTGATCGCCACCAGCGACTGGGCGGGCCGCCGGCTCGTCTCCCACCACGGGCTCGCCCCCGACCGGGTGCACGTGGCCGCGCCCGGCGCCGACATCGCGCCCCTCGCGCCCGGCACCGACGGCGCCTCCCGGCTGCTGTGCGTGGCCGCCGTGACCCCGCGCAAGGGCCAGCACCGGCTGGTGGAGGCGCTCGCGGCGGTCCGGGACCTGCCGTGGACGTGCGAGTGCGTCGGCGGACTCGGCCACGACCCCGGATACGCGGACGCCGTGCGGGAGCTGATCGGCCGCCACGGCCTCACCGGCCGCCTGCGCCTGACCGGCCCCCGCTCCGGGGCCGAGCTGGACGCCTCCTACGCCGCCGCCGACCTGACGGTCCTCGCCTCCCGCGCCGAGACCTACGGCATGGCGGTCACCGAGGCACTGGCCCGGGGCGTCCCGGTCCTCGCCACCGACGTCGGCGGCCTGCCCGAGGCGGTCGGCCGCGCCCCCGACGGCCGGGTGCCCGGCCTCCTCGTCCCGCCGGACGACCCCGCCGCGCTCGCCGCCGCGCTGCGGCGCTGGTTCGGCGACCCCGGCCTCCGCCGGAGCCTCCGGGCCGCGGCCCGCGCCCGCCGCACCGCGCTCGCCGGCTGGCCCGCCACGGCCCGCGCCCTCGCCACCGTCCTCCACCGGCTCCCGCACCCTGCGCGGAGGCCGTCATGAGCACCCCGGAAACGGAGGCCGGCCCCCCGGTGCCGCCCCGGCCGGGACCGGGGGGAGCGGAGCCCATGGACGAGGGCGCGGGCGGCGAGGAGCGAGCGGGCGGCGACGCGGACGGCGCGGAGCCCGCGGCGCGCGACGGCCTGCCGGGCGGTGGCGTTCGCGAGGGGGCGTACGGCTCCGGAGGCGGGCCCTTCCCCGTCGCCCCCGGTGCCGGGCCCGCGGGGCGGGGAGGTGAAGGGCAGACCGCGCCGCCGCGGGGCACGGGGCCCGCGGAGCCGGCGCGGTACGCGCCCGAGTGGCTGCGGCTGCGGGAGGGCGCCGACGCGGCGGCCCGCGCGCGCGAACTGCTCGACCCGCTGCGGATCCGGCCCGCCGGACGCCCCGGCCCCGCCGGCGGCGGCCTGGTCGTGCACGACCTGGGCTGCGGCACCGGCTCGATGGGCCGCTGGCTCGCGCCCCGCCTGGCCGGCGCCCAGCACTGGGTCCTGCACGACCGCGACCCCCGCCTGCTGCGCCTCGCCGCCCTCGCCGCCCCGCGCGCCGCCGCCGACGGCGGCCCCGTCACCGTGGAGACCCGGCGCGGCGACGTCGCCCGGCTCACCCCGGGGGCGCTGGCCGGGGCCTCGCTGGTGACCGCGTCCGCCCTGCTCGACGTCCTCACCCGGGCGGAGCTGGAGACCCTGGCGGACGCCTGCGCGGGCGCCGGCTGCCCGGCCCTGCTCACCCTCTCCGTCACCGGGCGCGTCCGGCTCGTCCCGGTCGACCCCCTGGACGCCGTGCTCAGCGAGGCGTTCAACGCCCACCAGCGGCGCGCCGGGCTGCTCGGCCCGGACGCGGTCACCGTGGCCCGCCGGGCGTTCGCGGAGCGCGGCGCGACGGTCCGCACGCACCCGAGCCCGTGGTGGCTCGGCCCCGAGGACACCGCGCTGACCGGGCAGTGGCTGCGCGGCTGGGTGGGCGCGGCCGTCGAGCAGCGGCCGGAACTGCGCGGCGCGGCCGAGCGCTACCTGACGGCCCGGCTCGCCGCCTGCGCGGCCGGCACCCTGCGCGTCACCGTCCACCACACCGACCTGCTGGCACTGCCCCGGCCCACGGGCGGCCCCGCATGACCGCGCGAGCGACGGGACGGGGCCCGAGGACACCCCGCACCGCGGACCCCGGAACGTACGCCCGTACGCCACCGGCGGGCCCGGCGCGCGCGGGCGCGGCGGCGGAGGGCGGGCCGGTACGCCTGCGCGGGACGGCGGAAACGCGCCCGGGGGCGGCCCTTGGCGGCCCGGTCACGCCGGCAGCGGCGTCCGCGCCCCGCGAAGCCACGGTCCGCCGGCGTTCCCCGGCCCTGCGCGCGCGCCTCGGCACGCTCGCCGGTGCCGTCGTCCTCGCCGCCCTGCTCCGGCGGCTCGGCACCGGCCCGCTGCTCGACGGGCTGGGGCGGATCGACGCCGGGACCGTGCCGGTCGCGCTGGGGATCGGCGCGGTCACCACCGTGTGCGGCGCGTGGCGCTGGCAGTTGGTGGCGGCCGGGCTCGGGCTGCGGCTGCCGCTGGGCGCGGCCGTCGCCGACTACTACCGCGCGCTGTTCCTCAACGCGGCCCTGCCCGGCGGTGTCCTGGGCGACGTGCACCGGGCGGTGCGGCACGGGCGGAGCGCCGGCGACGTGCGGCGCGGGGTGACGGCGGTGGTGCTGGAGCGGACCGCCGGGCAGCTCGCGCTGGCCGTGGCCGGCGCGGTGCTGCTGGCGACCCTGCCGTCCCCGGTGCGCGCCGGGGTCCGGGCGGGCGCGCCACCGGCCGTGCTCGCCGCCGTCGGGGTGCTCGCCGTCGTGCTCGCCGTCCGTATGAACCGCCCGCCGGCCCGCCGCGGCGGCGCCCTGCGCAGGCGTCTCGGCGAGGCCCGGCACGGGCTGGCGTCGCGGCGCGGCGGACCCGGTGTCGCGCTGTCCTCCGTGGTCGTCCTGGCCGGGCACCTGGCCCTGTTCGTCGTGGCGGCCCGGGTCGCCGGTTCGGCCGCCCCGGTGGCGGCGCTGCTGCCGCTCGCCGTACTCGCCCTGCTGGCCATGGGCCTGCCGCTGAACGTCGGCGGCTTCGGACCCCGCGAGGGCGTCACCGCGTGGGCGTTCGGCGCGGCCGGGCTCGGCGCCGACCGCGGCGTCGCGGTCGCCGTCGTCTACGGCGTCCTGGGCCTCGTGGCGAGCCTGCCCGGCGCCGCCGTCCTGCTGTGGCGCCGGAAGGCGGCCGTGCACACCCGGACCACGCTCCCCGGCGGCCTCCCGCCGGCTATTCCGGAGCGGCGAGCAGCGCGAAATACGGCGCGAAGGATTCCGCCAGACTCGCCAGGATTTCCTTTCCCTTGTCCGCGCAGCCGAGGGAAGGACGTCCGATGACACCCGATCCGGTATAGGCGGACATTCCCAGGGTGAGCAGATGACGGCGGTCGTCGGCGGTGAAATCGGCGGACTCGTGTCCGGGGCGGACGAATTCGGGGTGAGCGTGCAGCAGAAGGGACGTCTCGATTTCCCCCGCGTGCATATCGGTGAGCAGCGAGGTGGCGACCCCGGCCCGCTCCCGCGCCCTCTCCCAGTCCTCCCCGGCCGGGAACAGCGCCATGCGCTCACCGCGCGCGGACGCCTCCTGGACGACGTTGCCCAGCACGTAGTTGCCGCCGTGCCCGTTGACCACGACCAGCGCGTCCACGCCCGAACGGCGCAGCGACGCCGCGATGTCCGAGACCACCGCGTGCAACGTCACCGCGGAGATGCTGACGGTTCCCGGCCAGGCCGCGTGCTCGTGCGAGCAGGAGACCGTCACCGGAGGAAGGAGGTGCACCGGGTAGGCGGCGGCGATCTCCCGTGCCACCGCGCAGGCGACCAGCGTGTCGGTCGCCAGCGGGAGGTACGGGCCGTGCTGCTCGAAACTCCCCACGGGAAGGACGGCGACCCGCGCGCCCCGGGCCCGTACGTCCTCGGTGGTGTCCGCCGGCAGCACCCCGTGCGCCGCTTCCCGGCCGTCCGACCGCGCACCCGAACCACTCATCCGCCCACGGCCTTTCGTCTCTGCTGAGGAACCAGATCATGACAGAAAACACCGGCGCCGAACGCGTCGTGAACGCGCCGCTGCCCACCGTGTACGGGAAATTCCAGGCGATCGGTTACCTGGACCACGACCGCGGCGATGAACAAGTGGCCCTGGTGTACGGCGAGATCGGCACCGAGAACGTGCTGACCCGGCTGCACTCGGAGTGCCTGACCGGGGACGCCTTCGGCTCCCGGCACTGCGAGTGCGGCGACCAGCTCGCGGCGGCCCTGCGCGCGGTCGTCGCCGAAGGCAGCGGCGTCGTCGTCTACTTGCGCGGCCACGAGGGGCGCGGCATCGGGCTGCTCGCCAAGCTGCGCGCGATGGCCCTGCAGGCGGAGGGGCTGGACACGGTGGAGGCGAACCTCGCGCTGGGCCTGCCGGTCGACGCCCGCGACTACGGCGTGGCCGCCGGCATCCTGCGCGACCTCGGGGTGCGCTCGGTACGGCTGCTGTCCAACAACCCGCGCAAACGGGAGGCGCTCGTCCGGCACGGCGTCCGGGTCGCCGAGCAGGTGCCGTTGCTGATCGAGCCGTGCGAGAGCAGCATCACCTACCTGCGCACCAAACGGGAGCGGATGGACCACCACCTGCCCCATCTGGACGCCGTCGCCCACGGGTCCTGACGAGGGGAGCGGTGGGACGGAGGGAGGCGGCGCGATGGAGACGCGGGCACGGGTGGTCATCGTCGGCGGCGGGGTGATCGGCACGAGCATCGCCTGGCACCTGGCCCGCGCCGGGGTGCGGGACGTCGTCCTCGTGGAGCGGGACGAACTCGCCGCCGGCTCCACCTCGAAGGCCGCCGGCGGAGTGCGCGCGCAGTTCTCCGACGAGCTGAACATCCGGCTCGGCGCGCGCGGCCTGGAGGCGTTCGGCCGCTTCGAGCAGGAGGTCGGACAGGACATCGGGCTGCACCGGGTCGGCTATCTGTTCCTGCTGTCCACCCCGGAACAGGTGGCCTCCTTCGAGGCGGGCGTGCGGCTGCAGAACTCCCTGGGGGTGCCCAGCCGCCTGATCGGCCCGCAGGAGGCCCGCCGGCTCTCCCCGCTGATCACCACCGACGGCCTGCTGGCCGCCGCGTACTCCCCGGACGACGGCCACTGCACCCCCGAGGCCGTCGTCCACGGCTACGCGAGGGCCGCCCGCGCCCTGGGCGCCCGCGTCCTGCGCCACACCGAGGTCACCGGCATCGACCTGCGCGGCGACACCGTCACCGGCGTCCGCACCTCCCGTGGCCGGATCGCCACGGACACGGTGATCTGCGCGGCCGGCGCCTGGTCGCGGGCGGTCGGCGCGATGGCGGGCGTGGACCTGCCGGTGCAGCCGCTGCGCCGGCAGATCGCCGTCACCGGGCCGGTGCCCGGCCTGCCGGCCGCCCTGCCCATGACCATCGACTTCACCACCAGTCTCTACTTCCACCGGGAGGGCCCCGGGCTGCTGCTCGGCATGTCCGACCCGGACGAGCGGCCCGGGTTCGCCACCGGCACCCACGACCGCTGGATCCCCCGGCTCGCCGAGGCGATGCGCGGGCGCGCGCCCGCCCTGCTGGACCTGCCCCGCACCGGCGGCTGGGCGGGCCTGTACGAGAACACCCCCGATCACAACGCCCTGATCGGCGAGGCGCCGGGGGTGTCCCGGTTCCTGTACGCCACCGGCTTCTCCGGACACGGCTTCCTCCAGGGACCGGCCGTCGGCGAGGTGATCCGCGATCTGTACCTCGGGCGCGTCCCCTTCCTGGACGTCGGCCCGCTGAGCGCCGGCCGGTTCGCGTCCGGCGCCCCGCGTCCGGAGGCCAACCTGGTGTGACGCCCGGTGCGCTCAGTCCTTCAGCGCCGCGTGCACCAGCCGCCGCAGCTCGGGGAACACCTTCAGCTCCCTGGGGCGCACCTGGGTCAGGAACTGCACGGTCAGGTCGTGGGCCGGGTCGACCCAGAACGCGGTGGTGGCCACGCCGGTCCAGCCGTAGGTGCCGAGGTGGGACGGGGCCAGGGTGCGGGCGGGGTCGGTGACGACGGAGACGTTGAAGCCGAAGCCGAGCCCGTCCATGCCCGGCTCCCGGTGGACCGGGGCGCCGAAGGAGCGGAGGGTGGCCCCGCCGGGCAGCTGGTTGCGGGTCATCATCGCGAGCGTGTCCGGGCGCAGCAGCCGTGTGCCGTCCAGCTCGCCGCCCCGGCGCAGCATCTCCATGAACCGGTGGTAGTCGTGGGCGGAGGAGACCAGGCCGCCGCTGCCGGAGAGGAAGAGCGGCCGGCCGCGCACCGGCGGCCCCGGCACCGGCTCGATTCCGCCCTCGTCCGTCTCGCCGTACAACTCGGCCAGCCGGCCGGCCTGTTCGGGACGGACGTGGAAACCGGTGTCGGTCATGCCGAGCGGGCCCAGGACACGCGCGGCGAAGAACGCGTCCAGCGGCTGTCCGGACACCACCTCGATCACCCGACCCAGCACGTTGGAGGCGACCGAGTAGTTCCACTGGGTGCCCGGATCGGCCTGCAACGGCAGCCGCGCGTACAGCTCGACGGTCTCGGCGAGGTCCTTGCCCGGCGGCACCGAGTACTCCAGGCCCGCCGCGCGGTAGAGCGCGTCCACGGGGTGGCGGTGGTAGAAGCCGAAGGTCAGGCCCGCGGTGTGGGTGAGCAGGTGCCGGATCAGGACGGGTCCGGCGGCCGGGCGGGTGCGCACGTCGTCGCCCGAACCGCCGGTGTACACGCGGGGTCCGGCGAAGGCGGGCAGATGGCGGTCCAGGGGATCGTCCAGCGACAGCAGGCCGTCCTGCACCAGCAGCAGCACCGCCACCGCGGTCACCGGCTTGGTCATCGAGTAGATCCGCCACAGGGTGTCCGGCTCGACCGGCAGCCCGGCCGCCACGTCCCGCAGCCCGTAGGCGGTCAGATGGGCGACCCGGCCGCCGCGGGCCACCGCCACCAGGTAGCCGGGCAGGCGCCCCTCGTCCACGTACCGGGCGAAGTGCCCGTCCAGCCGGCCGAGGGCTTCGGGGTCCAGTCCCGCCTCCGCCGGGTCGGCGTCCTGTCGCAGCCGTCCCATCGCTCACCTCCGGTCGCGTCCGTCCCTCCCTCATCGTCGCGCAGGATCACCGGCCGGGACAGACCCCCGAGGGGCGGGGACGCGCGACGCGGTGCCGGCAACAGGCGGGCCACGGGCAGGGCGAGCGCCGCCACCGCCGCCGGGACGAGCGGCGCGGCCCCGGTTCCCGCGCCGAGCAGCGCGGTCGCCACCCCCCTACGGCGGGGCCCACGTTCAGCGCTGCCGCCGGAGGTGATCGGCGCGCGGGCGGCCAAGACACGCTCGGCCCCCTCGTCGCGGTCTCCGCCTCCCTGTTCGGCACCCTGTTCAGCGCCACCCACGTCCCGCAGCGCCGGCTCGGCCGGCGCGGAGGCGAGGGCGAGCCAGGCCGGGGCGGTGGTCCGCGTGCTCGGGGCCGGGTTCGGCACGGTGATGGCGGCGGCCCGCAGATGATCGTGCGCGGCGCGGAGGTGCGGCGCGGCCGCCGCGCGGGACGCGCCGGACACCGGCCGGGCCGTCACCGCGTACACCGGGCAGGCCGGCGTCACCGCGGGCGGGGCGGCCCCGGGCGGCGGGGAATGCGCGGGGCGCGCGGGCCGGTTGACCGGGGTATGACTCAGGACCCGACCCAAGAGGCGCTGCTCGGCCTGCTCTCCGAAGGCCACGGCGGCGTACTGGTCACCCTCCGGCGCGACGGCCGCCCCCAGCTGTCCAACGTCAGCCACGCCTACTACCCCGAGGAGCGGATCATCCGGGTCTCGGTCACCGACGACCGCGCCAAGACCCGCAACCTGCGCCGCGACCCGCGCGCCTCGTACCACGTCACCAGCGTCGACCGCTGGGCGTACACCGTCGCCGAGGGCACCGCCGAGCTGACCCCCGTCGCCGCCGACCCGGGCGACGACACCGTGGCGGAACTGGAACGGCTCTACCGGGACGTCCTCGGCGAACACCCCGACTGGGACGACTTCCGGGCCGCCATGGTCCGCGACCGCCGCCTGGTGCTGCGGCTGCACGTCGAACGGGCGTACGGCATTCCCCGCAAAGGCTGACCCGCGCCGCGGGGCCGGGCGGGTCCGGGCCGTCCGGCTACGGCGCCTCGGCGGTCCGCGCCTCGATCGCCCGCAGCACGGCCACCATGTCCTCGCCGCCGTGACCGTGCGCCACCGTCTCCCGGAACAGCTCGTGACACACGTCCAGGAGCGGGGAGGCGAGGCCCGCCTTCCGGGCCGCCTCGGCGATCAGCCGGTTGTTCTTCAGCACGTCCAGCGCCGCCGCCTGCACCGCGAAGTCCCGCTCGCGCAGCTTGGGCGCCTTCATCCGGGACACCGCGCTGGCCATCGGGCCCGCGTCCAGGACGTCCAGGAACAGCCGGCGGTCCAGCCCCTGCCGCTCGGCGAAGTGGAACGCCTCGGCCAGCCCGGTCACCTGGGTGATCAGGAAGAGGTTCACCGACAGCTTCATCAGCAGCGCGCCCGGCACCGCGCCGCACGCGAACGTCTCCCGGCACATCGGCGCGAGCAGCGGCCGTACGGCGGCCACGGCGTCCTCCTCGCCGGCGAGCATCGCGACCAGCCGTCCCCGCTCCGCCGGTTCCCGGGACCCGGAGACCGGTGCCTCGACGTACCGGCCGCCGGCCGCGCGGACGTCCGCCTCCAGGGCACCGGAGTACTCCGGGGAGGTCGTGCCCATGTGCACGACGGTCCGGCCCGCGACGCGCGCCGCCAGCTCCGGCGTGCCCCGGCCGAGGACCGCGTCCACCGCGGCCTCGTCGGCGAGCATCAGCAGCACCGTCCCGGCCCGCGCGAACACCTCGGCGGCGTCCGCCGCGACCTCGGCGCCGGCCGCGCGCAGCGGCTCCGCCCGGCCGGGGGTCCGGTTCCAGACCACCAGCGGGGTGCCGGCGCGCGCCAGGCGCAGGGCCATGGGCCCGCCCATCACTCCGAGACCGATGAATCCGACGTTCATGGCCGGCCGCCCTCCGCCTCGCGCGCCGCTTATGACAGTCGTCATAGTAGCGCGCGTTATGACGTCGGTCATAGGGTGAGGAGGGCGAGGAACGGAGGCGACGACGCATGACCGAGGCCCGGCCCGGACCGCGCGAGCGGATGGTCTTCAGCGCGGCCCAGCTCATCCGGCGGCACGGGGTCGCGGCGACCGGCATGCGCGAGGTCGCCGCGCACGCGGACGCGCCGCGCGGCTCCCTCCAGCACTACTTCCCCGGCGGCAAGGAACAGCTGGTCAACGAGGCCGTCCAGTGGGCCGGGCGGTACGCGGGCAAGCGGATCGCCCGGTTCCTGGCGGGACTGGACGCGCCGACGCCGAGCGCCCTGTTCGCGGCGATGGCCGCGCAGTGGACCGACGAGTACGCGGCGGAGGGCTTCGCGGCGGGCTGCCCGGTCGCCGCCGCCACCGTCGACTGCGCCACCTCGGCCGCCGGGACCCGCGAGGCGGCCGCCGCCGCGTTCACGGCCTGGCGCGCGCCGCTCGCCGCGGCCCTGACCGACCTCGGCGTGCCCGCCGCCCGGGCCGAGTCGCTGGCCACCCTCATGATCAGCACCCTGGAGGGCGCGATCCTGCTGGCCCGGGCCGCCGAGGACACCGCCCCCCTCACCACCGCCGTCCAGGAACTCGGCCCCCTGCTCGACGCCGCCGCCCACCCCTGACCGGGCCCGCCGGCCGGTGCCCCGTCGTATGTCCCCGGCGTGCCACGGCGCGTCTTCGACCGGCCGGCCGCCCGGCGCCGTCGCGGGTCCGGCCGCGGAGTGCGTACAGCCCGACGGGCCGGTTGCTCGGCGTGTTCGCCGTGGTGCTCTTGGCGTGAGCGGGTGTCCGGCGTGCCGCCGTGGGGGAGCCGGCCCGCTGCTCGGTGCCGGTGTGTGCCCTTGGAGTGCGCCGGCCGCCCGACGCCGTCGCGGGTCCGGCCGGGCCCGCGACGGGCGGCGTGGCGCCGGGTGTGTTCCGGGGCCCGGCGCGCCGTCCCGTGGTCCGCCGGTTCAGGGGTGGTTCGCCGGGCCGGCGCCGGCGGTTTGTTCCTTGACCCAGATTTCCAGGAGGTCCACGAAGTCGGCCGCCCGGTGCCGCCAGTTCAGCTCCGTCACGGCGGCCTCCCGGCCCCGGTGGGCGGCGCGCAGGCGCAGCTCGGTGTCGCCGGCCAGCCGCCGTATCGCCCGCGCCGCCGCCCCCGGGTCCCGGTACGGCACCACCAGCCCGCACCCGTGCCGCTCGACCAGGCCGGCGGCCAGCGGCGTCGGCGTGGTGACGACGGGCACGCCGTGGGCCATGTACTCCACGACCTTGGTGGGCCGGGAGTGCCGGTAGTTGGGCTGGTCGTGCAGCAGCGACAGCCCGGCCAGGGCGCCGGACAGCCGGGCCAGCGCACGGTCGTTGGGCAGGAAGCCGTACCAGCGCAGCACCCCCTCCCGGTCGGCCGCCGCGAGCGCGTCGCGCACGTCGGGATCCGCCGTGCCGATCGCCTCGACCCGCACGGCGGGGGCCAGCAGCCGCGCCAGGGCGATCAGATCGAGGGCGCCCCGCGCCCGGGACAGCTGGCCCAGGTAGACCACCCGGTCGTCGCCGGGCGGCGGGAGCGGCCCGGGCGGGGGAGCGGCGAGGTTGGGGACGACGGGGTGCCGGTGCCGGAACCGGTCCTGGTAGGCGTCCTCGGCGAGCAGCAGCCGCAGCCGGCGCTCGGCCAGCCGCTCGGCCGCCCGCACCGCCGCGCGCAGCGGCGGCCGCAGCGGCCGGGGCACCCAGCCCTTCATCGCCAGGGCCGCCGCCGTGTCCTCGTGCACGTCCCACACGACGACCGGCGCCGCCCCGGCCCGGCGCAGCCGGCGCAGGGTGCCGGGCAGGGCGAGCAGCAGCTCGGGATCGTGCAGCAGCACCGCGTCCGCCGCCGGGCCGCGCTCGGCCAGCAGCGCCCGGGCCCCGCGCAGTGCGGCGCCCCGCTCCCGGCCGAGCGCCCGGGGCAGGTCCACGCCCTCGACGCCCGGCCGGGGGACGGCGTCCCGGGCCGCGAACGGCGCCGCGTACACCACCTGGTGGCCGCGCTCGCGCAGCGCGGCGATCTGGCGGTGCAGTATGCGCGCGTCCTCGGGGTGGTGGACGACGGTGACGACGAGTATCCGCATGGCAGTGCCTTCCAACTCCCCGAGAACGCACGAAGGTCCGCGAGGCTCCTACAGGACCTCGACGCCGGGCCGGTGGATCCGCCCGCGGGTGTCGAACAGCAGCCGCGCGGTGTCCGCGAGGGCCGTCAGGTCGTAGGCGGAGTGGTCCTGGAGCAGGATCGTCAGGTCGTGCTCGGCGAGCGCGGCCGTCAGGTCCCCGACGCGGGGCACGTCGACCCCGTCCACCGACCACCGCGCTACTTGGGGGTCGTGGAAGGCGACGGCGGCCTCCCGCTCCCGCAGCAGCCGGGCCACCGGCTCCGCCGGGGTCTCGCGCAGGTCGGCGACGTCCGGCTTGTAGGTGACGCCGAGCAGCAGCACCCGGGAGTCGCGCAACGGGCGGCCGGCGGAGTTCAGCAGGTCCTGGGCGCGGCGCACCACGTACTCCGGCATCCGCCGGTTGATCTCCTGGGCCAGCCCGACGAACCGGAAGTCGTAGCCGAGTGACGAACGCACCTTGTACGACAGGTAGTTGGGGTCGATCGGGATGCAGTGCCCGCCCACCCCGGGGCTCGGCCGGAAGGCCTGGAAGCCGAAGGGCTTGGTGCCCGCGCAGCGGATCGCGTCCCACACGTCCACCTGCAACTCCCGGCTGATGATGGCCAGTTCGTTGACCAGGGCGATGTTCACGTGCCGGTAGGTGTTCTCCAGCAGCTTGGCCATCTCGGCCTCGCGGGTGCCCTTCGCCTGGACCACCATGTTCACGAACTTGGCGTAGAAGGCGACCGCGCGCACCGCGCAGGACGGGGTGCAGCCGCCGACCACCTTCGGGGTGTCGCGCAGCCCGTGCTGGGTGTTGCCGGGGTCGATCCGCTCGGGGGAGAAGGCGAGCGCGAAGTCCTCGCCGGCCCGCAGCCCGGACTCCTCCAGCAGCGGCCGCAGGACCTCCTCGGTGGTGCCCGGATACGTGGTCGACTCCAGCACCACCAGCTGCCCGGGCCGCAGCCGGCCGGCCACCGCGCGGGTGGCCGAGACGACCGCGCCCAGATCCGGGCCGCCGTCCTCGCCGAGCGGGGTCGGCACACAGATGACGACGGTCTGCGCGCGCGCCAGACAGGCGTCGTCGGCGGTCGCGGTGAAACCGGCCTCCCGCATCCGGCGCACCTCGTCGTCGGTGACGTCACCGACGTGCGAACGGCCGGAGTTGAGCCCCGCGACGACTCGTGGGTCGCGGTCCAGGCCCATGACGCGCAGGCCGACCGAGGCCGCCTCGCGGGCCAGTGGCAGGCCGACGTAACCGAGCCCGATCACGGCGAGTTCGACGTCGTAGGCCGGTTCCGGCCCCTCCGGTCCCGGTCCTTCCTTGTCCCCGAGCGGTTGTATCCGTTCCACCTGCATAGGGATTCACCCGGCCTTCACGGCTGCACTGGTGGGGTTAGCGGGGCGTCAGACGCATCCCAGCGAGCGATACGCCTCGCGGGTCGTCGCGGCGACCCGGTCCCAGGTGCGTTCCCGCGCGACCCTCGCGCGGGCGGCGGCTCCCCATTCGATCCGCCGCTTATGACTGTAAAGCACCCTTTCGAGTTCATCCGCCCAAGCCTGTGGCGATTCAGCGGGAATCAGCCGTCCGTTCACCTCCTGTTCGACCAGCTCCCGCAGCGCGGGGAGATCGCTGGCGAGCACCGGCAGCCCGCTCGCCATCGCCTCGACCGGCTTGAGCGGGGTCACCAGCCGGCACACCCGGGCAGCCGTGCGCGGCACCGCGAACACGTCCAACGCCGCGTAGAAATCGCGGACTTGTGCGTGCGGAACCCGGCCGGTGAACACGGCGGTGCCGTCACCGGCCAGACCCAGCCGGGCGGCCAGGCGCTCCAGCGGGGCCCGCTCCGGGCCGTCCCCGACGATCAGCAGCCGCAACGGCACCCCGCGCCGCCGCAGCCGTACACCCGCATGGAGCAATGTGCCGATCCCCTCGTGCGGGGTGAGGCTGCCGACCGTGCCCACCACGTACGCGTCCGGGGCGATCCCGAGCCGGGCGCGCACCGCGGCCCCGTCCGGCGGCGGCCCCAGGAACGCCCCGTCCACGGCGTTCGGCACGAGCAGCACCCGCTCCTCGGGCACCCCGCGCGCCACGATCTCGGCCTTCATCGCGGCGCCCAGCGTCAGCACCAGATCGGCCCGGCGCATGCACTCCGTCTCCAGCTCCCGCCGCCCGCGGTAGACCGGGTCCGCGGGGCCGCGCGCCGGGTCCTGGCTCAGCCAGGTCTCCTCCAGAAAGCCCCGCACCTCGTAGACCACCGGCAGCCCGTAGGCCTCCCGCAGGGCCAGCGCCACCCGGCCGTTGCCGTGGTCGGTGGCCGCGTGCAGCACGGCGGGCCGCAGCCGCTCCACCAGCCGCCCCGCCAGCTCGGCGTTGCGGGCCAGCGCCGGCCCCTGCCCGTACGGCAGCCAGAACGGCAGCAGCCGGTGCTGCGGCACCCCGCCCACCAGCTGCACCGGCCCGGCGTCCAGCACCCCCCGCGCCACCGGAAAACCGATCCGGGTCACCACATGCGGATCGAGCCCGGCGGCCCGCTGCGCCTCGGCGAGCTTCTGGGTGCGCACGGTGTAGCCGGCATGGGCGAACGGCAGCGAGTTGGTCACCAGGTGCAGCACCCGCCCGGGCACCGGCCGCACCGGCCGCCCGGCGGGCGCGCTCACCCGAACGGCGGACGGGACCGCGCCCGGGCCCACCGCCCGCGCCCGGGCGCCGAGCCACCGCCGCACCGGCCCCACCCGGCGCCGCAGCCGCCGGGGCAGCAGCCGCGAGGCCAGCAGCGCGGCCCGCGCGGGGTCCTGGCGCAACTCGCCCCAGGCCACGGATGCGGCCAGACTGACAGCGCGGGGGAGACGACGGGACATGCCGCCACGGTAGGCCGACCCGGCACGCGGCGCCTCGGCGCGACCACGCGCCGGCGCCGGCCGGGGCAGGACGCTCCCCTCTTCTCCCCGTGCGCTGCCCCTTGTTCGACCGCCCGTGGAAGGCGAGGACATGAACGGCGTCACGAACGGCCCAGTACTCCATGTGGTCGGCACCCGGCCCAACTTCGTCAAGGCGGCACCGGTCGTCGCCGCGCTCCGCTCGGCCGGCTGCGACCAGACCCTGGTGCACACCGGACAGCACTACGACGCCCGGATGTCGGACGTGTTCTTCCGCCAGCTCGGGCTGCCCCGGCCGGACACCGACCTCGGCGTCGGCTCCGGCAGCCACGCCGGGCAGACCGCCGACCTGCTGGTGGCCCTGGAGGCCGAGCTGACCGCCCGCGCCCCGGCCCTCGTCGTGGTCTACGGCGACGTCAACTCCACGCTCGCCGCCGCCCTGGCCGCCGCCAAGCTGGGCGTCCCCGTCGCCCACGTCGAGGCCGGGCTGCGCAGCTTCGACATGGCGATGCCGGAGGAGGTCAACCGGCGCCTGGTCGACCAGCTCGCCGGGCTGCTGTTCGCCACCAGCCCGGAAGCCGTCGGCCACCTCGCCCGCGAGGGCGCCGACCCGTCCCGGGTGCACCTCGTCGGCAACCCGATGATCGACACCCTGCTCACCCACCTGGACCTGTTCGACCCGGCCGCCGCCCGCGCCGCGCACGGGCTGCCCGAGCGCTACGGCGTCGTCACCCTGCACCGCCCCGCCAACGTCGACGACCCCGGGGCGGCCCGCGCCGCCGCCCGGGCGCTCACCGAGGCCGCCCGCCACCTCGACCTGGCCGTCCCGCTGCACCCGCGCGGCCGGGACGCGCTGCGCGCGGCCGGACTGGACGGCGCGCCCGGCGTGCACCTCCTCGACCCCCTCGGCTACCTCGAGTTCATGAGCCTGGTGCGCGGCGCCGCCGCCGTGATCACCGACTCCGGCGGGGTGCAGGAGGAGACCACCGTGCTCGGCGTGCCCTGTCTGACGCTGCGCACCACCACCGAACGCCCCGTCACCGTCACCCACGGCACCAACCGACTCGTCGGCCCCGGCGAACTGGTCCCCGCCCTGTGCAAGGCACTCGACGGCGCCCCGGCCGCGCCCGCGGAGGGACCCCCGCTGTGGGACGGCAAGGCCGGCCCCCGGATAGCCCGCCTGATCACCCAGTGGCTGGAGCACCATGACTGACGCCACCCTCCACCACCCCGGCCCGCCCGGCGGCTTCCCCCGCGGCCTCGACCGGGCCGGCGGCGAGCTGTTCCACGCCCTGCGGCTCGGCACCCTGCTCACCCTCATCGGCGACCTCAGCGAACCGGCCGCCCCGCTGTTCGTGCTCGACGCGGGCTGCGGCGACGGGCACGTCGCCCGCACCCTCGCCCGCTGCGGCCACCGGGTGGACGCCATCGACGCCGACGAGGAGGCGGTCGAACGGGCCCGCGCCGCCGACGACGGACCCCGCTGCGCCCTGTCCCGCCTCGACCAGTGGCGCAGCCCCTGGCCGTACGACGTCGTCCTCTGCCTCGACGTGCTCTTCCACCTCCGGGACGACACCGAGTGGGCGGCCGCCCTGCGCAACCTGGCCTCGCTGGTCCGCCTCACCGGCCGGCTGATCGTCACCGACGCGGACGCCCCCGCACCCCGGGCCCCCGGCGGCCGCGTCGTGCACCGGCCCGCGGCCGACTACCGCGCCGCCCTCACCCCCCTCGGACTCCACCACACCGAGTTCCGGCCGTACGGCTTCCGGGAGACCGAGGTCGGCTTCCACGTCTTCACGAGGATCCGCTGATGCGCCTGACCGATCTGCTCCACCCGCACCTGGACGGCGTCACCACGGTCGTCGACGCCACCGGCCGCGGCCTGCGCCTCGCGCCCTACCTCCACCTCCCCGACGGCGTGGCCCACCACCACGACGACGGCCGCCGCGCCCTCGGCGCGGGCGACCTGGTGCTGCTGTCGTACGGCCCCGACCCCGCCGTGCACGGCACCGAGGACGCCCTGCTCGCCGTACTGCGCCGCCTGCGGCCCGGCGCCCGCGGGCTGCTGCTGTCCGGCCACCCCGGGCCCGAACCGCCCTGGCACCGGCTGCTGGACGAGCTGGTGACCCAGCGCTGCCAGGTGCTGCGCGCCGCCCCGCTCGACTACGTCCACCTGCACGCCGGCGCGGTGTTCAGCCGCCTCACCGCCGACGAACTCCAGCCCCCGCACGACTGGTTCGGCCGCCCGGTGGCCACGGACGGCTTCGCCACCACCTTGCGGATGGCCGGCGAGTACGTCCTCGCCGACCTCGCCGTCCGCACCCTGCGCGCCCGCGACCAGGACCTGGAACGCCGGGTCGAGGAGGCGGAACGCGCCCGGGACGCCGTCCGCGAGGACGGCCTCGCCGACCGGCTGGCCGCCGCCGTACGGGAGAAGGAGCAACTGGCCTCCGCCCTGCGCCGGGCCCGCGATCGGGTCCAGGTGCTCCAGGCGCGGGTGGCCATGCTGGAGGGCTCCACCTCCTTGAAGGTGGGCCGGGCCCTGGTGTCGGCGGCCCGCTCGCCCCGGCGCGAGATGCCCGCGCTGCCCCGCGAGCTGTACGCGCTGTGGCGCACGCGCTCCGCGCGCGGACCCGCGCCCGGGACCCGGGCGGCCACCGGCCGGTCCGCCCCCGTGGGCGCCGACGACCGCCTCCACCTCGTGCACCGGGCGTTCGCCGCCACACCCCGCGACCGCCTGGTGATCACCGGGCTGCTCACCGACGACACCGCCGAGGACTTCGCGGCGGATGCCGTGGTCAACCGGCCGCTCCCGCACGACGGCCCCCTGCTCGTCCGGCGCACCGACCCCGACGCGGTCGTGGTCCAGCTGAGCGCCTGCACCGGATGCGGCCCCTGGGCGCTCACCGGCACCGGCATGGCTCCCGACCTCGACCGCAGGCTCGCCGAACTCCTCACCGAGGCACGGGCGCTGGGCCGGCGCACCGTGCTGTGGCGGGACGCCCCGGCGTCCGCCGCGCCCGGCCTCGCCCAACTGCCCTGGGACGCCGTCCTGGACGCCGACACCGGGGTACGGCTGTCCCGGCTGGACGCGGGCGAGGACGGCCGGGAGCGGCTGCGGGAGGCGTTCCAGTGGGACAGCACCCGGGTGCGGCTGGCCGAACTGGCCCGGCTGGTCGGCGCGCCCGACCCGCTGGCCGGGCGCCGGGTCGCCGTGCTCGCCGCTCCCCGCGGCCGGCGCGAGGTGGCCCTGCTCGTCGCCCAGGTGCTGGGCCAGCAGCACCGCCCCGCCGAGGTGGTCGTCCCGGACCCGGCCGGCCTGGAGGAACTCGACGCCGCGGGCGTCGCGGTGCGCACCGGGCCGCCCACCGCGGCCTGGGTCGCCGACTGGACCGGCCCCGCCGAGGACCGCCCGGACACCCTGCTGCTGGACCTGATGTGCGCCCAGGAGTACTCGGGCGCCGACGCACTCGGCCACGCGGCCGGCGGCGCCGACTACACCTTCGTCCCCGAGCTGTGCCGGCCGCTGCTGGTGCGCCGCTCCCTGCACCTCGCGGGCGACCCGCCCGAGAGCTGGTGCGGCCGCGGGTACCGGCTGTTCGCCGTGCGCGGGAAGGAGCCGTCATGAGCCGAGTGGTACGGGCCCTGGTCTACGGCGACGTGGACCTCAACCTCATCGACGGCTCCGCCGTCTGGGCCCAGTCGACCGTGCAGGCGCTGTCCCTGGCCGGGTGCGCGACCCGGCTCGTGCTCAAGTCGCCGGTGCTCACCGGCCGGCTGACCGATCCGCTGACCGTCCTGCCCGGGGTGAGCGTGGTCAGGCCCGCCGAGGAGGGCCTCGTCGCCGGACAGGCCGGCCGGCCCCTGTCCCCGGTGCAGGCCTCGCGCCTGCTCACCCGGCTCGACCGGGACGAGCCCTGCGACCTGCTCGTGCTGCGCGGGCGCCGGATCGTCGGCCAGGTCGTCGCCGACGGCCACTTCGACGGGCGGATCTGGGCCTATCTGACCGACATCCCGCAGTCCGCCGCCGCGATGACCGAGCGGGCGCGCACCGAACTCGGCCGCATCGCCGCCGCCTGCCGGCTGCTGCTGTGCCAGACCGAGGAACTGCGCTGCTTCCTGGAGACCTGGGTGCCCCAGGCCTGCGGCCGCAGCGTGCTCTGCCCGCCCGCCGTCCCCGAACCCGGCTTCCCGGTGCCGGACCGCGACCGCCCGCACGATCCGCTGCGCCTCGTCTACACCGGCAAGTTCGCCCCGCTGTGGAACACCCTGCCCATGACCCGGCTGCCCGCCCTGCTCGCCGAGCGGGGCGTGCGGGCCGAACTCCACACCGTCGGCGACAAGATCCACGACGACTCCGGCCACCCGGGGTTCCAGGAGGCCATGCACCGGGCCCTGCACGACGGCACCCCCGGCGTCCGGCACCACGGCGGCCGGCCCCGCGAGGAGGCCATGCGCATCGCCGCCGGCTGCGACCTCGGCCTCGGCTGGCGCGACCCCCGGCTCGACGCCAGCCTCGAACTGTCCACGAAGGTGCTGGAGTTCGGCACCCTGGGGCTGCCCGTCGTGCTCAACCGCACACCCGCGCACGAAGCACTGCTGGGCGGCGACTACCCCCTCTACGTCCCCGGCCGGGCCGAACCCGAGGACGCCGCCGAGGCCGTGGTCCGCGCCGCCCGCGACCCCGAGGCCCGCCGCCTCGCCGCCGACCGCTGCCGGCGGGCCGCGAGCCGGTACACCCTGACGGCCGCCGCCGGCCGCTGGCGCGCCCACCTCGACCGGGTGTTCCCGCCCGCGCCCCCCGCCGTCGCCCACCGCGCCCGCCCCCTGCGGATCGGCGTCGCCGGCCACGACCTGAAGTTCCTCACCCGGCTGCTGGACCACTTCCGCGCCCTGCCCGGACTCGACGTCCGCGTGGACGCCTGGCCCGCGCTGGCCCGGCACGACCAGGCCGCCAGCCGCGAACTCGCCGACTGGGCCGATGTGGTGGTCGTCGAGTGGTGCGGCCCCGCCGCCGTCTGGTACAGCCGCCACAAGCGGCGCGGCAGCCGGCTGGTGATCCGGCTGCACCGGTTCGAACTCGACGCCGAGTGGCCGCGGCAGGTCGACATCGACGCCGTCGACCGGGTCGTCTGCGTCAGCCCCTACTACGCCCGCCGCACCCTGGAACACACCGGCTGGCCCGCGGAGAAGGTCGTCACCGTCCCCAACTGGGTGGACGCCGACCAGCTCGACCGGCCCAAGGCGCCCGGCGCCCGGTTCCGCCTCGGCATGATCGGCATCGCGCCCAGCCGCAAACGCCTCGACCTCGGCCTGGACGTTCTCGAACTGCTGCGCGCCGAGGACCGGCGCTGGCGGCTGTCGGTCAAGTCCAAGCCGCCGTGGGAGTACTGGTGGATCTGGAACAAGCCGGAGGAGCGCGCCCACTACGAGGCGATCCTGCGCCGCGTCCAGACCTCGCCGCTGCTCGAAGGGGCCGTCGTCTTCGACGACTTCGGCGCCGACGTGCCCAACTGGCTGCGCCGCGTCGGGCATGTGCTGTCCACCAGCGACGACGAGTCCTTCCACCTCGCCCCGGCCGAGGGCATGGCCTCCGGCGCCGTCCCCGCGCTGCTGCCCTGGCCCGGCGCCGACGAGATCTACGACCGGCGGTGGATCCACGCCGGGCCGCGGGCGATGGCCGAGGCGATCGCCGCGACCGGCGCGGGCCGGGACACCTGGCGGGCCGCCGGCGAGACGGCCCGCGCCCAGGTACGGCGCACCTACGCGCTGGACCGGGTCGCGGCGGCCTGGACGGACCTGCTGGTGAGCGGCCGGGTCACGGACGGCTGACCGCGACGGCGCCCCACGCGGCGCACGGCCCCACCACCGGCTGCCCGCGCGGCGGACACCGGCGACCACCGTCGTCACCGGGATCCGCCCCGGCGGCACCGGGACACGGGCTGAGGCCCTGTTCGCCGCCTCCCGGCCGGGGCCCGGAGGCGGCGAACAGGCGATCACGGCCGGACGTTCCACTCCGCGATCACCGGGTGGCCGTGTTCCGTGGACAGGCGGCTGACCGTGGCCGTGGCCAGCTGGAACAGGCGGCCGTCGGCGGGCGGCAGGCCCAGGCGGCGGGCGGTGAGGACGCGCAGGAAGTGGGCGTGGGCGACGAGGACCACGTCCCCCTCGGCCAGGTCCGCCGCCACCCGGGCCAGCACCCGGTCGGCGCGGGCGCCGATCGCGGCCGGGGACTCCCCGGGGTGCCCCTCGGGGCCGGGCGGGACGCCGTCGGTCCACAGGTCCCAGTCCGGGCGGGTGCGGTGGATGTCGACGGTGGTGACGCCCTCGTAGCCGCCGTAGTCCCACTCGTGCAGGTCGGGGTCGGGCTCGACCCCGGGTATGCCGGCCAGTTCGGCGGTGCGCAGCGCGCGGCCCAGCGGGCTGGACAGCGCACGGGCGTAGGTCCGGCCGGTGAGGAGCGGGGCGAGGGACTTGGCCTGTTCCTCGCCGTGCCCGGTCAGCGGCAGGTCGGTCCAGCTGGTGTGCTGTCCCGACCTGCTCCACTCCGTCTCACCGTGGCGGACCAGCAGCAGGTCCCCCACGGCGGGTCAGCCCTTCTTCTCGACCGCGTGGCCGCCGAACTGGTTGCGCAGCGCGGCGATCATCTTCATCTGCGGGGAGTCGTCCTGCCGGGAGGCGAACCGCGCGAAGAGGGACGCGGTGATCGCGGGCAGCGGCACGGCGTTGTCGATGGCCGCCTCCACCGTCCAGCGTCCCTCGCCGGAGTCCTCCGCGTAACCGCGCAGATCCTCCAGGTGCTCGTCCTCGTCCAGGGCGTTGACCGCGAGGTCCAGCAGCCAGGACCGGATGACCGTGCCCTCCTGCCAGGAGCGGAACACCTCGCGGACGTTCTCCACGGAGTGCACCTTCTCCAGCAGTTCCCAGCCCTCGGCGTAGGCCTGCATCATGGCGTACTCGATGCCGTTGTGGACCATCTTGGAGAAGTGCCCGGCGCCGACCCGGCCCGCGTGGACGTAGCCGTACGGGCCCTCCGGCTTGAGCGCGTCGAAGATCGGCCGCAGCCGGTCCACGTTCTCCTTCTCGCCGCCGACCATGAGCGCGTAGCCGTTCTCCAGGCCCCACACGCCGCCGGAGACACCGGCGTCGACGAAGCCGATGCCCTTGATGCCGAGCGCGGCGGCGTGCTTCTCGTCGTCCGTCCAGCGGGAGTTGCCGCCGTCGATGACGGTGTCGCCGGGGGAGAGCAGGTCGCCGAGTTCGTCGATGACGGTCTGGGTGGCGGTGCCGGCCGGGACCATCACCCACACATGGCGGGGCGCGTCGAGCTTCTCGACCAGTTCGGCGAGGCTCTTGACGTCGGAGACCTCCGGGTTGCGGTCGTAGCCGATGACGGTGTGGCCGGCGCGGCGGATGCGCTCGCGCATGTTGCCGCCCATCTTGCCGAGACCGATGAGACCGAGCTGCATGATCAGTTCTCCGATGCGTTCTTGAGAGTGCGGTAGGCGGCGACGAGGGCCGTGCTGGACGGGTCGAGACCGGGCACGTCGGTGCCCTCGGTGAGCGCGGGCTCGACGCGCTTGGCGAGGACCTTGCCCAGTTCCACGCCCCACTGGTCGAAGGAGTCGATGTTCCACACCGCGCCCTGGACGAACACCTTGTGTTCGTAGAGGGCGATCAGCTGGCCGAGCACGGACGGGGTCAGCTCGGTCGCCAGGATCGTGGTGGTGGGGTGGTCGCCGCGGAAGGTGCGGTGCGCCACCTGCTCCTCGGCGACGCCCTCGGCGCGGACCTCCTCGGCCGTCTTGCCGAAGGCGAGCGCCTGGGTCTGGGCGAAGAAGTTGGCCATCAGCAGGTCGTGCTGGGCCTTGAGTTCCCCGCTCAGCTCGCCGATGGGCCGGGCGAAGCCGATGAAGTCCGCCGGGATCAGCTTGGTGCCCTGGTGGATCAACTGGTAGTAGGCGTGCTGCCCGTTGGTGCCGGGCGTGCCCCAGACCACCGGCCCGGTCTGCCAGTCCACCGGGTGGCCGTCGCGCTGCACCGACTTGCCGTTGGACTCCATGTCGAGCTGCTGGAGGTAGGCGGTGAACTTCGACAGGTAGTGCGAGTACGGCAGCACCGCGTGCGACTGGGCGTCGTGGAAGTTGCCGTACCAGATGCCGAGCAGGCCCAGCAGCAGCGGCGCGTTGGCCTCGGTGGGCGCGGTGCGGAAGTGGTCGTCGACGAGCCGGAAGCCGTCGAGCATCTCCCGGAACCGGTCCGGCCCGATCGCGATCATCAGGGACAGGCCGATCGCGGAGTCGTACGAGTACCGCCCGCCGACCCAGTCCCAGAACTCGAACATGTTGTCCGTGTCGATGCCGAAGTCGGCGACCTTCCCGGCGTTCGTGGACAGCGCCACGAAGTGCTTCGCCACGGCCTTCTCGTCGCCGTCGAAGGCGTCCAGCAGCCAGGAGCGCGCCGAGGTGGCGTTCGTGATCGTCTCGATCGTCGTGAACGTCTTGGACGCGACGATGAACAGCGTCTGCGCCGGGTCCAGGTCGCGGATCGCCTCGTGCAGGTCGGCCCCGTCCACGTTCGACACGAACCGGAAGGTCAACTCGCGCGCGGTGTAGGGGCGCAGCGCCTCGTAGGCCATCGCGGGGCCGAGGTCGGAGCCGCCGATGCCGATGTTGACGACATTGCGGATCGGCCGGCCGGTGTGCCCGGTCCACTCGCCGGAGCGGACCCGGTCGGCGAAGTGGGCCATCCTGTCCAGGACGGCGTGCACCTTCGGCACCACGTTCTCGCCGTCGACCTCGATCACGGCGTCCCGGGGGGCGCGCAGCGCGGTGTGCAGCACCGCCCGGTCCTCGGTGACGTTGATCCGCTCGCCGCGGAACATGGCGTCCCGCAGCGCGAACACACCGGTGGCGGTGGCGAGTTCCTGGAGCAGGGCCAGGGTCTCGTCGGTGATCAGGTGCTTGCTGTAGTCGATGTACAGGTCGCCGACCCGTACGACGTACCGCTCGGCGCGGCCGGGGTCCGCCGCGAACAGCTCGCGCAGGTGCGGGCGGCCCTGGGCGCGGTGGTCGGCGAGCGCCGTCCACTCCGGGCGGTGGGTGAGCTTCGGGAACTCTGCCATCTCAGGCGTTCTCCTTGGGGGCCTCGCCCGTGAGGGCGATGGCGTACATCTCGTCGGCGTCGAGGCGGCGCAGCTCCTCGGCGATGAGTTCGGAGGTGGCGCGGACCTTCAGGGCGAGGGTGCGCGGCGGCTGGCCGGGCAGGGTCAGCGTGGCCAGCGGGCCCTCGGGCCGGTCCACGACGATCTCGCCGTTCGCGGTGCCGAGGCGGACGGCCGTCACGAACGGGCCGGCGCTGTGCACCCGGTCCACGGACACCTTCAGGCGGGCCTGGAGCCAGCGCGCGAGCAGCTCGGCGCTGGGGTTCTCGGCCTCCGCCTCCACGGTCGCCGACGTGATCGGCACCCGGGCCTGGTCCAGGGCGGCGGCCAGCATCGACCGCCACAGCGTCAGCCGGGTCCAGGCCAGGTCGGTGTCGCCGGGCGCGTAGCAGCGGGCGCGGGAGTCCAGGACCTCCAGCGGCCGGTCGACGGCGTACAGGTCGGTGATCCGGCGCTGGGCGAGAGCGCCCAGCGGGTCCTTGGCGGGGGCCTCGGGGGCCTCCACCGGCCACCACACGACGACCGGGGCGTCCGGCAGCAGCAGCGGCAGCACCACCGAGTCGGCGTGGTCGGACACCTCGCCGTAGGTGCGCAGCACCACCGTCTCGCCGGTGCCGGCCTCGGAGCCGACCCGCACCTCGGCGTCCAGCCGGGAGTGGGTGCGGTCGCGCAGCGTGCGGGCGTGCCGCTTGATGACGACCAGGGTCCGCGAGGGGTGTTCGCGCGAGGCGTCCTCGGCGGCCTTGATCGAGTCGTAGGCGTTCTCCTCGTCCGTGACGATGACCATCGTCAGGACCATGCCCACGGCGGGCGTCCCGATGGCGCGGCGGCCCTGCACCAACGCCTTGTTGATCTTGCTTGCCGTGGTGTCGGTCAGGTCGATCTTCATGGCCTGCGCCAGCTCCGTCCGTCTCGTGCGAGCATCTCGTCGGCTTCCCTCGGTCCCCAGCTGCCCGACGCGTACTGCGCGGGCCTGCCGTGTGCCGCCCAGTACTCCTCGATCGGGTCGAGGATCTTCCAGGACTCCTCCACTTCCTGGTGGCGCGGGAAGAGGTTGGCGTCGCCGAGCAGCACGTCCAGGATGAGCCGCTCGTACGCCTCCGGGCTCGACTCGGTGAACGACTCGCCGTAGGCGAAGTCCATCGACACGTCCCGGATCTCCATCGAGGTGCCCGGCACCTTCGACCCGAACCGGACGGTCATGCCCTCGTCGGGCTGGACCCGGATGACGATGGCGTTCTGGCCCAGCTCCTCGGTGGCGGTGGAGTCGAACGGGGAGTGCGGGGCCCGCTTGAAGACGACCGCGATCTCGGTGACCCGGCGGCCCAGCCGCTTGCCGGTGCGCAGGTAGAAGGGCACCCCGGCCCAGCGGCGGTTGTCGATGCCCAGCTTGATCGCGGCGAAGGTGTCGGTCTTCGACTTGGGGTCGATGCCGTCCTCCTCCAGATAGCCGACGACCTTCTCGCCGCCCTGCCAGCCGGCCGCGTACTGGCCGCGCACGGTGTGCCGGCCCAGGTCCTCCGGCAGCCGCACCGACTTCAGCACCTTCAGCTTCTCGGTGAGCAGCGCCTCGGCGTCGAACGCGATCGGCTCCTCCATGGCGGTGAGCGCCATCAGCTGGAGCAGGTGGTTCTGGATGACGTCGCGGGCGGCGCCGATGCCGTCGTAGTAGCCGGCCCGGCCGCCGATGCCGATGTCCTCGGCCATGGTGATCTGGACGTGGTCGACGTAGGACCGGTTCCAGATCGGCTCGTACATCTGGTTGGCGAAGCGCAGCGCCAGGATGTTCTGGACGGTCTCCTTGCCGAGGTAGTGGTCGATGCGGAACACCTGGTCCGGCTCGAACACCTCGTGCACGATCGCGTTGAGGTCGCAGGCGCTCGCCAGGTCGTGCCCGAACGGCTTCTCGATGACCGCGCGGCGCCAGGAACCCTCGGGCGGGTTCGCCAGGCCGTGCTTCTTCAGCTGCTGCACGACCTTCGGGAAGAACTTCGGCGGCACCGAGAGGTAGAAGGCGAAGTTGCCGCCGGTGCCCCGGGAGGCGTCCAGCTCGTCGACGGCGTCCTTCAGCTGCTTGAAGGCGGTGTCGTCGTCGAAGTCGCCGGGGATGAACCGCATGCCCTCGGCGAGCTGCTGCCACACCTCCTCGCGGAACGGGGTGCGGGCGTGCTCGCGCACGGAGTCGTGGACGACCTGCGCGAAGTCCTGGTCCTCCCACTCGCGGCGGGCGAACCCGACGAGGGAGAAGCCCGGCGGCAGCAGTCCGCGGTTGGCCAGGTCGTAGACCGCCGGCATCAGCTTCTTGCGGGACAGGTCGCCGGTCACCCCGAAGATGACCAGGCCCGACGGCCCGGCGATACGGGGCAGGCGGCGGTCGCGGGTGTCACGCAGCGGGTTGGCCCAGTCGGCGGCCGGGATCACCGGCACCGGCACCTGGTCGGATGCCTGGGCGGCGGGGGCGTTGTCGGTCATCGGGCGTCAGCTCCCTTGCTCTTCAGGGACGTGGCGACGGCGTCCAGCAGCTCCTGCCAGGCCGCGTCGAACTTGGCGACGCCCTCGTCCTCCAGCTGCTGGACGACCTCGTCGTAGGAGATGCCGAGCCGCTCGACGGCGGCCAGGTCGGCGCGGGCCCGGTCGTAGCCGCCGGTCACCGTGTCGCCGGTGATCTCGCCGTGGTCGGCGACGGCGTTCAGGGTGGCCTCGGGCATGGTGTTGACCGTGCCGGGCGCGACCAGCTCGTCCACGTACAGGGTGTCCTTGTACGCGGGGTCCTTCACGCCGGTGGAGGCCCACAGCGGACGCTGCCTGTTGGCGCCCGCCTCCTGGAGGGCCTGCCAGCGGGCGGAGGCGAAGACCTCCTCGTACGCCTCGTAGGCCAGGCGGGCGTTGGCGAGGGCCGCGCGGCCCTTGAGGGCCAGGGCCTCGTCGGTGCCGAGGGCGGTCAGCCGCTTGTCGATCTCGCTGTCCACGCGGGAGACGAAGAAGGAGGCCACCGAGTGGATGGTGGACAGGTCGACACCCCGCTCACGGGCCTTCTCCAGGCCGGCCAGGTAGGCGGCCATGACCTCGCGGTAGCGCTCCAGGGAGAAGATCAGGGTCACGTTGACGCTGATGCCGAGGCCGATCACCTCGGTGATCGCGGGCAGGCCGGCCCGGGTCGCGGGAATCTTGATCATCACGTTGGGGCGGTCGACCAGCCAGGCCAGCTGCCTGGCCTCGGCGACGGTGGCCCCGGTGTCGTGGGCCAGACGCGGGTCGACCTCGATGGAGACCCGGCCGTCCCGGCCGCCCGTGGCGTCGTACACGTCCCGCAGGACGTCGGCGGCGTCGCGCACGTCGGCGGTGGTCATCATGCGTACGGCCTCGTCGACCGTGACGCCGCGGACCGCGAGGTCGGCGAGCTGCTCCTCGTAGCCCTCCCCGGAGCCGATGGCGGCCTGGAAGATGGACGGGTTCGTGGTGACACCGACGGCGCTTCCGCTCGCCACCAGCTCGGCGAGGCTGCCCGAGGTGATCCGCTTGCGCGACAGGTCGTCCAGCCAGATCGACACGCCCTCGTCGGCGAGGCGCTTGAGGGCTCCCGGGGTCGCGATTGCTTCGGTCACTGTGCTCATCTTTCTACTTCTGCGTCGGTATCGGGCGCGGTGTGCGCCGTAAGGGGGCGCGCCGCGCGCCTCGACGGGAGGCGCGCGGTCGCGCGGGGATCAGGCGCGCGCGGCGGCGAGCGACTCGCGGGCCGTCGCGGCGACGTTCTCGGGGGTGAAGCCGTACTCGGCGAACAGGGTCTTCGCGTCCGCGGAGGCACCGAAGTGCTCCAGGGAGACGAGGCGGCCGGCGTCGCCGACGTAGCGGTACCAGGTCAGGCCGATCCCGGCCTCCACGGCGACGCGGGCCTTCACGGCGGGCGGCAGCACCCGCTCGCGGTACTCGCGCGGCTGCTCCTCGAACCACTCCACGGACGGCATCGACACCACCCGGGTGCCGGTCCCCTCGGCCTCCAGCAGCTCGCGCGCGGCCACGGCCAGGTGCACCTCGGAGCCCGTCGCGATGATGATCACCTCCGGGACCTCCGTCGAGGACTCGCGCAGGACGTAGCCGCCCTTGGCCGCGTCCTCGTTCGGCGCGTACACCGGCACGCCCTGGCGGGTCAGCGCGAGCCCGTGCGGGGCGGGGTGCGTGGCGTGCCTCTTCAGGATCTCGGCCCAGGCGATCGCGGTCTCGTTGGCGTCGGCCGGGCGGACGACGTTCAGCCCGGGGATGGCGCGCAGCGAGGCCAGGTGCTCGACCGGCTGGTGGGTGGGGCCGTCCTCGCCGAGGCCGATGGAGTCGTGCGTCCACACGTACGTCACCGGCAGCTGCATCAGGGCCGACATCCGCACGGCGTTGCGCATGTAGTCGGAGAAGACGAGGAAGGTGCCGCCGTAGATCCGGGTGTTGCCGTGCAGGGCGATGCCGTTCATCTCCGCGGCCATGGAGAACTCGCGGATGCCGAAGTGCACGGTACGGCCGTACGGGTCGGCCTCGGGCAGCGGGTTGCCCGCCGGCAGGAAGGAGCTGGTCTTGTCGATGGTGGTGTTGTTGGAGCCGGCCAGGTCGGCGGAGCCGCCCCACAGCTCGGGGACCACGGGGCCGAGGGCCTGGAGCACCTTGCCGGAGGCGGCACGGGTGGCGACCGCCTTGCCCTCCTCGAAGACGGGCAGGGCGTCCTCCCAGCCCGCGGGCAGCTCGCCCTTGCTCACCCGGTCGAACAGCTCGGCCCGCTCGGGCCGGGCGGTACGCCACTCGGCGATCCGCTTGTCCCAGGCGGCGTGCGCCTCGGCGCCCCGGTCCAGGGCCCGGCGGGTGTGCTTCAGCACCTCGTCGGCCACCTCGAAGGTCTGCTCCGCGTCGAAGCCCAGCAGGCGCTTGGTGGCGGCGATCTCCTCCTCGCCGAGGGCGGAGCCGTGGGAGGCCTCGGTGTTCCGCGCGTTCGGGGCGGGCCAGGCGATGATCGTGCGCATCGCGATGATCGAGGGCCGCCCGGTCTCGGCCTGCGCGGCCTTGAGCGCCCGGTACAGGGCGGGGGCGTCGATGTCGCCCTCGGCGGTCGGCTCGATCCGCTGGGTGTGCCAGCCGTATGCCTCGTACCGCTTCAGCACGTCCTCGGAGAAGGCGGTCGCGGTGTCGCCCTCGATGGAGATGTGGTTGTCGTCGTAGAGGAAGACCAGGTTGCCGAGCTTCTGGTGGCCGGCCAGCGAGGACGCCTCGGCGGAGACGCCCTCCTGGAGGTCGCCGTCGGAGACGATCGCCCAGATGGTGTGGTCGAAGGGGGAGGTGCCGGCCGGCGCCTCCGGGTCGAACAGGCCGCGCTCGTAGCGGGCCGCCATCGCCATGCCCACGGCGTTGGCCACGCCCTGGCCGAGCGGGCCGGTGGTGGTCTCCACCCCGGCGGTGTGGCCGTACTCCGGGTGGCCCGGCGTCTTCGAGCCGTGCGTGCGGAACGCCTTCAGGTCGTCCAGCTCCAGCTCGTACCCGGCGAGGTAGAGCTGGGTGTAGAGGGTCAGCGAGGTGTGGCCGGGGGAGAGGACGAAGCGGTCACGGCCGGTCCACTCGGGGTCCGCCGGGTCGTGCCGCATCACCTTCTGAAAGATCGTGTACGCGGCAGGTGCCAGGCTCATCGCGGTGCCGGGGTGCCCGTTGCCCACCTTCTGCACCGCGTCGGCCGCCAGAAGCCGCGCCGTGTCCACGGCACGCCGGTCGAGGTCGGTCCACTCGAAGCCGTCGGAAGTCTGCGTCGTCATCTTCAAGAAGTCCTCGTTGAGTGCGGGATGGCTGGCCTGACGTGTTCAAACTTAAAAGTCTGACTTTTTCGGGGAAAGGTCGGGGTGTGTCAGCCTGTGGTGAATCTGGGACAGTGATCGCACCACAGGAACGGTACGAAGAGGACATGGCGGGCATGATGGGCCAGACGGGCGACGACCGGACCGGCGGCGACGGGATCAGAACCTTCCCCTTCCCGGCCGAGTTGGCCGTCGGTGGCGTCGGCATGCAGGTCGGCCCCATGGGCACCGACCGCACCTGGCATGCCGAGGCCCCCCTTCATCGCGTCCACCGCATCGACTTCCACGTGGTCATGCTCTTCACCGGCGGCCCCGTACGGCACATGATCGACTTCGCCGAGTACGAGGCCGGCGCCGGCGACCTGCTGTGGATCCGCCCCGGACAGGTCCACCGCTTCTCCCGGGAGTCCGGGTACCGCGGAACCGTCCTGACCATGCAACCCGGCTTCCTGCCCCGCTCCACCGTCGAGGCGACGGGCCTGTACCGCTACGACCTGCCGCCGCTGCTGCACCCCGGCCCGGCGCAGCTCACCGCGCTCCAGGCCGCCCTCGACCAGCTCCGCCGGGAGTACGAGGACACCGCCACGCTCCCGCTCAGTCTGCACACGGCCGTCCTGCGGCACGCGCTGACCGCGTTCCTGCTGCGCCTCGCCCATCTCGCCGCCAGCTCCGCCGAGACCTCCCCGCAGCACGCCGACAGCACCTTCACCCGCTTCCGGGCCGCCGTCGAGCAGGGCTTCGCCACCAACCACAGCGTCAGCGCCTACGCCGACGCGCTCGGTTACTCCCGGCGCACCCTGGTGCGCGCCGTCCGCGCCGCCACCGGCGAGACCCCCAAGGGCTTCATCGACAAGCGGGTCGTCCTGGAGGCCAAGCGCCTCCTCGCCCACACGGAGATGCCGATCGGCCGCGTGGGGGTGGCCGTGGGCTTTCCCGACGCGGCCAACTTCTCCAAGTTCTTCCAGCTGCACACCGGTCAGACGCCGGTGGCCTTCCGGGCGGACCTGCGCTGAGGCCGGGCGCGGGTGCGCGTTCGCGGCGGGGTGCGTTTCCGGCCAACCGCCCTACCGTCTATTGACTGTTGATTGACCATCTCTTTACCTTCGGTGGCGAGGGGCGAGCGTCAGCGCCCCGGGTCGTCCGTGCATGCAGAAACGTTAAATCTCGTACGTTCCGGAGGTTTCCCATGGACCAGCTCATCCAGCGCATGACCGAGGAATCCGTCTGGCGGCGGTGGGTCGCCGTCAACTCCGCCGAGGGGGCGAAGGACGGCTGCATCAGCGCCGCGCCCAAGAGCGGCTGCATCAGCGTCACGGCGAAGAGCGGCTGTATCTCCCGCTGACGCCCGGGTCGCTCCGCCGACCCCGGTCCGGCGGCGCGGCCTTCACCGCGCCGGCAGGCCACCGCCTTCGCCGCCGACACCGCCCCGGAGAGCCCGTGAACCACATGCCGAGCGCCGAAGTCCTGGAGCAGGTGCGTGACATCCCGATCTACCGCGCCTCCGTCGAGCGGGGCCACTTCCCGATCCTGGAGAAGCCGGAGATCGCCCGGGGCTTCCCCGACAACTGGATGACCGAGCGACTGGCCCGCGCGCTGGAGACGGGGGAGGCCGAATTCGTGCTGTCCACGGGCACCAACCACGCCCGTATGCAGCTCATCCGGCCGCCCCTGTTCCTGCTCCGCTCCTACTACCGCCTCTGGCGCGAGCACCCCGAACTCGGCGCCTCGTGGCACGAGGGGGCCCGGCGGGTCTCGCTGACCACCGTGCTGGCCACCGAGCACGTCGCCCGCGTCAACGCCCGCAGGCCCGGCGCGACCCCCGGTGAACGCTGGCTCGACGACCGCACGCTGTACCTCAACCGCCGCCTGGACCCGGCCGACTGGGACCGCGAGGACGTCGAGCGCATGCTCGGCGAGATCCGGGACGTGGCCCGGGCCCACCCCGACGGCGCCTACCTCCTGGACTGCTCCGGCTACCACCTGGCCCACCTCGTGCGCGCGGTCCGCGCCAGGGGCCTGTGGGACGGCTTCCCCCGCCCGGCGGGCATCGTGCACGCCTACGAGTACACCCCGCTGAACGTCCGGGCCTACCTGCGGTCCCACTTCGACTGCCCGGTGGTCGACCTCTTCGGCAGCACCGAACTCGGCTACCTCTTCCACAGCGACGCCGAGGGCGGCTACCGGCCCTGCCTGACGGACATGAGCGTGGAGCTGATCCCGGTGGCCCCGGGCAGCGGCATCCACAGCCTCATCGTCACCAGCGTCCGCAACCCGTACATGCCGCTGGTGCGCTACCGCTCCGGCGACTGCGTCCGCACCCGCGACGGCAGCGCCGACCCGGAGCGGATCGTGTCCTTCTGCGGACGGGAGAAGGAACTCCTGCCCACCCCCGAAGGCCCCGTCGCCCAGGCCGACCTGGACGGCCGCATCGCCGAGGTCAGCGAACGCGTCTTCCTCCACCGACTGCGCCCGGCCGGCGAGGACGCGTGCCGGCTGGCGTACACCACCTTCGACGGCGTACCGCTCACCCCCGACGAGACCGCCCGGCTCGCCGCGTCCGTCGCCGCCCTCACCGGGCGCTCCTGCCGGGTCGAGCACCGCGCCCGCATCCCGATCGGGCGCTCCGGCAAGTACCCCTGGCTGACCCCGCCCGACCCGTCCTGACCCGCGGCCCGCGGCTGCCCCCCCGCCCGGGGTGCGGGCGCACCCGCCCGGCCCCCGCCACGACCCCCGACAGGATTCCCATGCCCACGCCCGCAGCGCCCGCCCCCTCCGGCACCGCCGCCCGACCGGCTCCCACCGCGGAGGAACTGCTCGGCCCCGCCCTGCACGACGAAGTGGTCCGGCACTTCCTGGCCGGGCCCCACAGCCCCTCCGAAACCGTCGTACGGCACCAGGTCCGTGAGTGCCTGCGCTACCTGTACCTGGTCTCCCGCCACCCCGGCCGGCTCGGTGGCCTCTTCCTCCCCGTCGAGCAGCACGTCGACGAGATCTGGCACTACCTCATCCTGCAGACCCGCGAGTACCGGGAACTGTGCGAACAGCGGCTGCCCGGCGGCCGGTTCATTCACCACCGGAGCATCTCCTACGGTGCCTACCAGGAGGCTCCCGGCCGGGCCACGGCCGCCGAGGAGGCACTGCGCTGGATCCCCCTGTACACGGCCGCGTTCGGCCCCTTCGACGAGGACGCCGTGCCGCACTGGACGATCGTACGGTTCCTGCGCGACGAACTCGGCCTGTCCCCGGCGGAGATCGCGGCGCTGGCCGACGGCGAGCGGACGTCCGGCCCGCCCGCGGCGGCGGACCCGGACCCGGTGCGGACGGGCGCGTGACCGGGACGGTACCGCTCGGCGCCGGGCCGGTTCCCTCCCGGGCGGCGGGCCGCGCGCTGACGGTGCTCGTCGTCTCGCAGGTGCTCGGCGGTGCCGGCATGGCGGCCGGCATCACGGTCGGCGCCCTGCTCGCCCGGGACCTGTTCGATTCGACGAGCCTGTCGGGGCTGCCGGTCGCGCTGTTCACCACGGGCGCGGCCCTCGGAGCCGCGGCCCTCGGACGGGTCTGCCAGCGTCGGGGCCGCCGCGCCGGACTGGCGCTCGGCAACGGCCTGGCCGCCGCCGGCAGCGCGGGGGTGGTCGCGGGCGCCGCGGCCCACCGGCCGGCCCTGCTGCTGGCCGCGCTCTTCGTGTACGGGGCGGGCACGGCCACGGGGCTGCTCGCGCGCTACGCGGGCGCCGAGCTGGCCCCGCCCGAACGGCGCGGCCGTGCCACCGGCACCGTGCTGTTCGCCATGACCCTGGGCGCGGTCGCGGGCCCCAACCTCGTCGGCCCCACCGGCGCGCTCGCCCACGCCTGGGGCATCCCGCGACTGGCCGGACCGTTCCTGCTGGCGACGGCCGCCTACACCGCGGCGGCCCTCGTGCTGTCGGCGTGGCCGCGCCCCCTGGCGCCGCCCCCGGCCGCGGACGGCCCCGGCGCGGGAGCCGCGCCGGGTGCCGGGCCGCACCGGACGGCGCGCGGGGTCTCCGGCGTCGTGACCGGTGCCACCGTGATGATCACCGCGCAGCTGGTGATGATCGCCGTGATGACCATGACGCCCGTGCACCTGACCGGCCACGGCCACGGAACGCAGAGCGCCGGTCTCGTCATCGCCCTGCACGTGGGCGCGATGTTCCTGCCGTCGCCGCTCAGCGGCCTGCTCGCGGACCGGGCCGGCGGCCGGCCCGTGGCGGCGGCGTCCGGTGCCGTCCTGCTGCTCGCCGGACTGCTGGCGGGCCTCGCCCCGCCCGCCTCCGTCGCCCTGTCGGCGTGCGCGCTCGTCCTCCTCGGCATCGGCTGGAACCTGGCCCTCGTCGGCGGGACCGCCCTGCTCACCCGGGCCGCCCCCGCCGAGACCCGCGCCACGGTGCAGGGCCTGGCCGACGTCGGCATGTCCGTGGCGGGTGCGACGGGCGGCATGGTGTCGGGCCTGGTGGTGAGCGGCAGCGGCTATCCGTTTCTGGCGGTGGCGGCGGGAGTCCTCGCCCTCGCGGTGATCCCCGCGGTGGCCCTGCGCAGCGCACCGCCCCGGTCGGCATGGTGACTTCGGCGGGCACGCCTCATGAGCCGCGCCTCGGCCCGGCCCCCGCGCGGCCGGCCGCCGGCCCCAGGGGTGCCGTGTCCCCACCTCGAAGAGCCCTGCGACCGCGGGCCGTGCGACTCGCTCACGCGTCGGGCGGCCGGGCGTCCCGACCGTCCAGAGCCACAGCGGCACACCGTGCACGGTTTTGCCCCTTCCGGCGCCACGGACCGGTCGCCTCGTCCGAGTCTGCGGGATGCGGCAACGGCCGGCCTCCCGGCACGGCGCGTCCGGCGCGCGGGCCACGGGCGGGATGCGCCGCGCACCGGTTCCGGACGGCGCCCCCGGGGTGACGGCGGATCGTCCGAACGGCGGGTGCCGGGTGATGAGGGATCCGTCCGGCCGATTTCTCGTGCCATCCGCCACTACGGCGGCCGGGCCTCGGCGGTGAAGACTCTCTGCCGTGGCCGCGGCCCGGCGGGCCCTCGCCCCCGGAGCCGGTCCTTCGCGCCCGGAACCGGGGCGGCCGCACACCGGACGGAGCACTGGAGGGGGACGCACATGAGCGTGCAGCAGTACGACGAGATCGGCGAGGCCTTCGAGGGGTTCAAGTCCTTGCCGCTCATACGGTACGGAGAGGTGCCGAGCTTCCTCGGCATGGTCGGGGACGTGCGCGGCAAGTCGGTGCTCGACGTGGCGTGCGGCACCGGGTTCTACAGCAGGGAGTTCAAACGGCGTGGCGCCGCCGACGTCCTCGGTGTCGACATCTCCGCCGAGATGATCGCCGCCGCGCGGGGGATCGAGCGGCGGGAACCGCTGGGCGTGCGCTACGAGGTCGGCGACGTGGCCGGACTGCGGCCCCTCGGGCGGCGCTTCGACCTCGCGGTGGCAGTGCAGTGCCTCAATTACGCCGAGGACATCGCGGGGCTGGAGCGGATGTGCCGCACCATCCACCGCGGCCTGGTGCCGGGGGGAGGGCTCTTCGTGTTCGCCCAGCGGCCCGACTACCGGTTCGACTGCGCGTCCCTGGAGGCGTACGGGTTCCGCTGCGAGCCGACCGGCGAGGAGGCCGAGGCGGGTCCGCGGGTGCGGGTCACGGCTCTCCTCGAACCCCGGCCGATCAGCATCGTCAGCACGGTCCCGCGCCGCGAGGTGTACGAGGAGTGTCTGCGGGCGGCCGGGTTCGGCGCGCTGGAGTGGGTTCCGCTGAGCGTGTCCGAAGCCGGCCTGCGCGAGTTCGGCGAGGACTTCTGGGCGGACCTCCTCGCCTCCCCGCCGCTGGAGATGCTGCGCTGCCGCGCCTGACCGGCGGCGGCCGGGGCGGTCTCGCCGCCCAGGCGCGGCACGGGGCCCCTGCCCGCCGGCCGCTCGGCGCACAGGGCCGGCCCGGGACCGGGACGGCCGGGCCGCGCGTCCGGCCGGGAGCCGCCCAGGCGGCCGTTCCCGGCCGGACGGCACCGTCCCGGGGACCCCGGTGGCCGAGCCGCGCGGCTCCCGTCTGCTACCAAGGGTGCGGCAGACAAGCAGGGTGCGGGCGGGAAGGAAGGTGCCGGCGTGAGGCTGACGATTCTGGGTGGGGGCGGGTTCCGGGTGCCGCTGGTGTACGGCGCGCTGCTGGCCGACCACGCCGAGGGGCGGGTCACCGAGGTGGTGCTGCACGATCTGGACGCGCCCCGGCTGCGCGCGGTGTCCCGGGTGCTGGCGGAGCAGGCCGAGGGCATCCCCGACGCGCCCGGGGTGTCCGCCACCACCGACCTGGACGAGGCCCTGCGCGGCGCCGACTTCGTCTTCTCCGCGATCCGCGTCGGCGGGCTTGCGGGGCGGGCCGAGGACGAGCGGATCGCGCTCGCGGCGGGCGTGCTGGGCCAGGAGACCGTGGGCGCGGGCGGGATCGCCTACGGACTGCGCACGGTTCCCGTCGCCGTGGACATCGCCCGGCGGGTGGCCCGGCTCGCCCCGGACGCCTGGGTCATCAACTTCACCAACCCGGCCGGCCTGGTCACCGAGGCCATGACCCGCCACCTCGGCGACCGCGTCATCGGCATCTGCGACTCCCCGGTGGGCCTCGGCCGCCGCATCGCCCGGGTCCTCGGCGCCGACCCGGAGCGGGCCTTCGTCGACTACGTCGGCCTCAACCACCTCGGCTGGGTGCGCGGCCTGCGCGTCGCCGGGCGCGACGAACTGCCCCGGCTGCTCGGCGATCCCGCCCTGCTCGGCTCCTTCGAGGAAGGGCGGCTGTTCGGCGCCGACTGGCTGCGCTCGCTCGGCGCCGTCCCCAACGAGTACCTGCACTACTACTACTTCAACCGGGAGACCGTCCGCGCCTACCAGGAGGCCGAGCGGACCCGCGGCGCCTTCCTGCGCGACCAGCAGGCCCGCTTCTACGCCGAGGCGGCCCGCCCCGGCGGCTCCGCCCTGCGCGCCTGGGACCGCACCCGCGCCGAGCGCGAGGCGACCTACATGGCGGAGAACCGGGAGAGCGCCGGCGCCGGCGAACGGGAGGAGGACGACCTGTCCGGCGGCTACGAGAAGGTCGCGCTCGCCCTGATGCGGGCCATCGCCCGGGACGAGCGCACCACCCTCGTCCTCAACGTCCGCAACCGCTCGACCCTCCACGTGCTCGACGCGGACGCCGTCGTCGAGGTCCCGTGCCTGGTGGACGCCGACGGCGCGCACCCCCTGGCCGCCGACCCGCTGCCCGGCCACGCCACCGGACTGGTCTGCGCGGTCAAGGACGTCGAGCGGCAGGTGCTGTCCGCGGCGGAGTCGGGCTCCCGCGGGACCGCGGTCAAGGCGTTCGCCCTGCACCCGCTGGTGGACTCCGTGACCGTCGCCCGCCGGCTGGTGGACGAGTACACCGCCGCGCACCCCGGGCTGGGGTATCTGCGGTAGCGGAGCCGGCGGGCCTGCCCCGCGGGTGCCGGCGGTCCTGCTCCGTGAGGGGGCCGGTGCTCCTCCCCCTTACGGGCCGCCCCGCCGCCCGGTGCGGCTCCCGCGCGAAGAGACACGGCGTGCGCCGCGACGCGGTGCGCCGGCGCCCGGAGCGCGGTATCAGGGGCACGGCGGACGCGCGCCGCGCCGCCGCGCCCGTACCGCGCGACAACCGGCCGGGAGGAGCCGGGCGCCGTCGTGAGGCCACCGCCTAGAGCGGCAGCACCTCACCCGCCGAGGCCGTCCGCGCGGGCGCCGGCACCGCCGGGAGCAGCGGCTCGGCCGGCTCCACCCGCTGCCGGGACAGCCCGGCGGGCATCAGGGGGCGCGGTCCCGCCACCACCGTGTAGTCCTGCCCGAGGAACGGCGGCTCGATCACCCCGGGGTCCTCGCCCAGCGCCAGCCGCACGGCCGCCCAGGGCGCGTTCACCCCGCAGAGCGACAGCTGATGCAGCCCTCCGGCGGGCCTGGTGTTGACGTCCAGCAGCACGGGACGGTCGCCGAGCATCCGGAACTGGATGTTGGACAGATGGTGCAGCCCGAAGCCCTCGGCGATCAGCCGGGCCGGGGCCAGCCACCGCTCGTCCAGGGTGAAGCCCCGGCGGCGGCCGTTCTTGGTGCGCCCGATCGCGAGCCGTACCCGGTTGTCCGGCCCGGTCAGGCAGTCCACGGACACCTCGGGCTGCCCCAGGCGGGGCATCACCAGCCAGTCCACCGGCTCCCCGGCCCGCCGCAGCGCGTCCACGACCAGGTCCAGCTGGACGTCCGGCCCCGGGAAGCCGCCGAGCTGCGGCAGCGACACGGGGGACCGGGTGATCACCCGGAAGCCCGTCCCGCCGGCGCCGGCGGCCGGCTTGAAGCACGCCCGGTGCCCGGCCGCCTCCAGCTCCTCCACCGCCGCGAGCAGGTCGTCCGCCGTCCGGACCCGCCACCACGGCGGCACCGGGACGCCCACCGAGCGCACCGCCTCGTACGCCGTCGCCTTGTCCGCGAACACGGCGACCGCCTCGGGCGTCGGCGCCAGCAGCGCCGTGCCGGCCGCCGCGAACTCGGCCCGGTGCGCCACGACGGCTGCCTGGTGCAGCCGGGGCACGAACACGTCGATGCCGCGCCGGACGCACTGGTCGAGGGCGTACTCGGCGTACGCGGCCGGGGACAGGCCCTCCGGCTCCAGCTCGGCGGTGTCGGCGGCGGCCAGCACGGGGGAGTCCGGGTCACCGTGCGTGGCGTGGATCTCGACCGCGCGGTCGCCGGGATTTCTCCGCAGCTGCTCCATGAAGAACACGTTCTCCGCGTACGTGCGGTTGAGCCAGACGCGTACGCGAGAGAGCATGCAGGCCGCCTTTCGGGTGTGCGGGCAAGGCGGAGCGGCCCGTGCCCGGGCAGGTGGGTGAAAGGGTCACCAAACGGCCCTGTGCGAAAGGGGATCGGGGGCGCCGGTGTCGGGGCGATCATACGGCCAACCGGCACCCCCTCGTGCAACGCGCGTGTTAAGGACGCACCCCGTGCGTCAGGGGTTCTTGGCGGCCACCGGGGCGGGCGCGGCGACCGGTTCCCCGGCGGCCTCCGGGGAACCCGCGACGGGAACGCCGGCGGCCTGGGCTCGGGGCAGCCGCAGCGCGATCAGCAGGCCGAGGGCCATGCCGGCCGCCGTGAGCAGGACGACCAGGAACTCCCCGTCCGCGGTGGCGGCCCGCAGCGCCTCACCGGTCTTGCCGCCGGTCCCGGCGTCGGCGAGCGCGGTGAGCACGGCCAGACCGATCGCGTTGCCCAGGTTGAGGGTGGTGGAGGCCATGCCGTTGGCAATGCCCTGCTCCTCGGGCGCGATCTTGGTGGCGGCGGCGATCCACATCGCCGTCCACACGATGCCCTGGCCCACCCCGGAGACGATCAGGCCGGGCACCGCGATGCCGTAGCCGGCGTCCGCGTCGAACCCGAGGGAGAGGACCGCGGTGCCCACGGCGCCCACCAGGAAGCCCGCGATCAGCGTGGTGCGGGCGCCCAGCCGGGTGGTCATGCGCTCGCCGAGCTGGGTGCCGGCGGCGATGGCGACGGAGGGCACGAGGAACGCGAGCCCCGTCTCCAGGGCGCTGAAGCCGTGCACCGACTGCAGCAGCACGGTGAGGAAGTAGGGCAGGGTGCCGAACGTGGCCATGTACAGGAACGTCACCGTGATGGCCACGCTCAGGCTGCGGTTGCGGAACAGCCGGAACGGCATCAGCGGGTCGGCGCTGCGGGACTCGATCGCGGCGAACGCGGCGAGGCAGACGAAGGCGGCTACGGCCGCGCCGATGACCGCCGGGGAGGCCCAGCCCCACTCCGGGCCCTCCACCAGGGCGAAGACGAGCAGGGTGGCGCCGGCGGTGACGGTCAGGGCGCCGGGCAGGTCGAACCGGCGGCCCGCGGAGCCCGCCGGGTCGCGCGGGATGACGAACACGGCGGCCAGGGCGACGAGCCCGGCCAGCGGCACGTTGACGAAGAACACGGCGGGCCAGCCGAAGGCCTCGGTGAGCAGACCGCCGAGCAGCGCGCCGACGGTCAGGCCGCTGGCCCCGGCCCCGCCCCACACGGCGAGCGCCCGGTTCCGCCTGGGGCCCTCCTCGAACAGGGTGTTGATCAGCGACAGGGTGGACGGCAGCAGCAGCGCGCCGCCGATGCCCTGCACCGCCCGCGCCGCGACGATGATCTCCGGGCTGCCCGCCAGTCCGCCGGCCAGCGAGGAGACGGCGTACACGGAGAGGGCGAGCACGAAGATCCGGCGCCGGCCGAGCAGGTCGGCGGCCCGGCCGCCGAGCAGCAGGAAGCCGCCGGCGAACACGACGTAGGCGCTGACGACCAGTTGCTGGGTCTGGCCGGGGAAGTCCAGATCGGCGCCGATGTCGGGCAGGGCGACGAACACGATGTTCAGGTCGAGGGAGAAGATCAGCTGCGCGAGCGCCAGCAGCGCCAGGCTCCAGCCCGGCCGGGCCCGGCCGGTGCCGGCCGGCTGCGTGTGCGGCCTGGGGGAGGGGGACATGGTCGGCCCTTCGGGTCATGGGCAGCGGCCCAGCTCATACGACAGTTCGCATAGTTGCGTACGATCGAACTTTCCCTCAATGAGGCCATCGGAATCCGGCCATGCCGACGACGGTGGGCGGACTGGAGCATTCCGGCGCACGATCTGAACGAGCGCCTGGCCGGACGGTCGCGCTACGGTGGAGCGGCGATCCCTCGCGACCCGGACCCCCGACGGAATCCGCCCGCGCATCCCCTCGACGGTGTCCGGAAAACGACCTTGGCGCGTCAAGGCGCCACCGACTCCTGACAGCTGACGCCCGGCCAGAAGCCTCTTGTCCCGGGCCGGGTCGGTGTGTTCTTGTGGTCACATCGGATGATCGGAAGGGGTGGCGGGGTGGAGTCGACGGCAGGTGCCGGACAGCTGCTGGCCATCAGCGACCTGCACATCGGCTATCCGGACAACCGCGCCCTCGTCGAGGCCATGCGGCCCGAGAGCGACGAGGACTGGCTGATCGTGGCCGGCGACGTCGCGGAGACCGTCGCCGACATCCGCTGGGCCCTCGGCACGCTCGCCGGCCGCTTCCGCAAGGTGCTGTGGGTGCCCGGCAACCACGAACTGTGGACCCACCCGAGGGACCCGGTCACCCTGCGCGGCGTCGCCCGCTACGAACACCTGGTCGAGGTGTGCCGGGAGCTGGGCGTCGTCACCCCGGAGGACCCCTACCCCGTGTGGCGCGGCGCCGGCGGCCCGGCCGTCGTCGCCCCGCTGTTCCTGCTGTACGACTACTCGTTCCTGCCGGCCGGGTGCGCCACCAAGGCGGAGGGCCTGGCCTACGCGGAGGGCACGGGCATCGTCTGCAACGACGAGTTCCTGCTCCACCCCGACCCCTACCCGACCCGGGAGGCGTGGTGCCGGGCCCGGGTCGCCGAGACCGAGCGCCGGCTGGCCGAGCTGCCCGAGGACCTGCCGACCGTGCTGGCCAACCACTACCCGCTGGACCGGCACCCCACCGAGATCCTCTGGCACCCCGAGTTCGCCATGTGGTGCGGCACCGGGCTGACCGCCGACTGGCACCGCCGGTTCCGGGTCGCCACCATGGTCTACGGCCATCTGCACATCCCCCGCACCACCTGGCACGACGGAGTCCGCTTCATGGAGGTCTCCGTGGGTTACCCGCGCGAATGGCGCAAGCGTCCGGATCCCCCGGGACGGCTGCGCCGCATCCTGCCGATGGAGGTCGAAGCAGGTGATCGAGGAGCTGCTCCCGGAGTCGGTCGTGGCCGTGGAGGCACACGCTGACGACCCGCTGTGGGAGACCCCGCTCTATCCGGCGGAGGAGGCGCTCGTCGTGCGCGCGGTGGCCAAGCGGCGCCGTGAGTTCGCCGCCGTGCGCGGCTGCGCCCGGCGCGCCATGGAGAAGCTCGGCGTGCCTGCGCAGGCCGTGCTCAGCGGCGAGCGCGGCGCACCGCTGTGGCCGGCCGGGCTGGTCGGCAGCATGACCCACTGCGACGGCTACTGCGCCGCCGCCCTGGTCCGCGCCGCCGACCTCGCCTCCCTCGGCATCGACGCCGAACCGCACGGGCCGCTCCCGGAGGGCGTCGGCGACTCCGTGTTCCTGCCCGCCGAGTCCGCGCGGCTCGGCCGGCTGGCCCTGCGCCGGCCCGCCGTGCACTTCGACCGGCTCCTGTTCAGCGCGAAGGAGTCCGTCTACAAGGCGTGGTTCCCGCTCGCCCGCAAGTGGCTGGACTTCTCCGAGGCCGACATCACCCTGGAACCGGACAGCGGCGGCGAGTCGTGCGGCACCCTGCGCGCCGAACTCCTCGTCCCCGGCCCGCTGGTCGGCGGCCGGCGCCTGCAGGTGTTCGAGGGCCGGTGGATCGTCCGGGACGGCGTGGCGGCGACCTCCGTCGTCGTCCCGCACGCGCCCGCGTCCCCGCACCCCTGACGGCCGGTGCCCCGCGCCCGTCGTACGGCGCCCTTCGCGCCCCGGCGGCCGGTGTCCCGCGCGCGCCGGGCCGTCAGACCGGCGGGCACCCGTCGCGCAGCAGGCGGAAGAACTCCGCCTCGTTGCCGGCCAGCCCGGCGTGCGCGAGCGCCTGTTCGGCCTCGGCCAGCACCGCGGGCGGGACGACGGCGGGCCGGCCGCCGCCCGGCCCGTCGAGGGCGGCGCGCACCGTGTGGAGCAGCCGCAGATACGCCTGGACGGCGGTGCGCTCACGGTCGGTCAGTGCGGCGGTGGGCATCGGTCGGCTCTCCCCGGGTAGGCGTCACGGTCACGCGCCCTGCGGCGCCGTGCACCGCGTCCGCGGCGCACACCCACAGCTTGCCGCCCGCCACTGACAATGCCGTCCGGCTCGGCCCGTGTTCGCCCGCTCAGCGCAGGCGCGGGAGGGAAACGGCCGCGCCCCGGGGCGCCGCACGGCCCGTACGGGAGCCGGGGTCCGCCTTCGCCGCGGACGCCGTACGCCCCCGGCTCAGGACTCGGGCCGCTTCACGCTCTCCAGGAGCATGTCCAGCCATTCCGCGACCTTGTCCCGGTGCTGGTCGGTGGGCAACTGCGCGGCCCGCCAGGCGATTCCGCGCACCCCGTGGTCCTGGAGCAGCCGCTCCAGCGGATCCTCCGCGGCCTCGACGTCGGCCCGTTCCCGGTCCGCGAGCTTCTGCAGCAACTCCTGCTCGACCCGCTGCAACGCGCCCGCCAGCGCCTCGGGATCCTCCGCGGTGAGGAAGCCGGCGTGCACCCGGAAGAAGCGCTGCAACGCGTCGCAGTGCTCCATGGTGGGCCGCCGGTCGCCGTTGATGAGGGCCCCGGCCTGCTGCCGGGACATGCCCGCGCCGTCGGCGATCTCCTGCTGGGTGTACCGGCGTCCGCCCGGCTTCAGCCGGGTGCGGCGCAGCAGGTCCAGGCGCTGCAGGAACCGGGCCTGGACGTCCGGCTCGCCCGCCGGCCGGCCGCTGAGCAGGGCCCGGACCACCGGTTCGGGCACCCCGCAGGCGGTGGACAGCCGCCCGACGTCGAAGACCTCGGCGTGCGGGACGCCGAGCCGGTCGGCGAGCGCGGTGACGCGGGCGACGACGGCCGGCAGCTGGGCGGTCGCCGAGGCGCCCGGATCCTCGTAGCCATCCGTCACCGACAGAACTCCTACGTCTCTAAAGAGGGCTTCAGATGCGTCCGTGCTTCTCACGAGCGATCGCCGTGAACTTCCCGGAGAGTAGCCCCTGTCCGGAACCCACATCCAGGTGTCGCCACAACTGTGGCGAATTTCAGCCGTCAACCGGCATGAAATGCCACGATAGTTGACATGACTCTTGCCTGGGCAGCAGGATCGCATCGCCGCGTGAAAGGCCGCAGAGGCAAGAGGGGTGACCTCCCGATGGCACATCAGGCAGGAGGGCAGCGGCCGGCACCGCGGCCCGTCCCCGACACTTGCGACACCCGGGCGTACCTCCAGGACTACGGGGCGCTGCTGGAGTACATGTCGTGTCCGTCCCTGGTCGTCGACCGCCAGTGGAACGTGGTCATGGCGAACCGGGCGTTCGAGGCGCTGTTCGGCGGCGTGCGCCCGCATCCGACGGCGATGCCGGGGGAGAACTTCCTGCGGTTCGTCCTGTTCCACCCGGACGCGGGCGAGATCCTCGGCGAGCACGAGCCGGACTGGTGCCTGCCGATGCTGGCCCAGCTCCGCACCGCCCTGGAGTCCGGCGGGCACGACCACGAACTCCAGGCCGTGCGGCGCGAGATCGCCCAGGACCCGATCATGGAGGCCGCCTACCGGCACGGCCTGCCGCACTGGATCCACGCCGTCGGCGAGGCCGCGACCCGCCTCGACGGCGCCGTACGCCTGCTGCACCACCCGGACCCGCGCCACGGGCGCACCGAGTGCCGCATCGTCGAGGAGGCGCCGCAGCCGCTGCGGGAGCTGGGCTACCGGCGCCTGACGATGGTGCTGCGCGAGCCCCGCCGCCCCGCCGCGCCGGTACGCCGCCCCCGCCGGACCCGGGGCGCCGCCTCCCACCTCACGGCCGTCCCGACGCCCGACAGCTGACCGGCCCGCCGGATCCGGGCGGCCCGCTCTCTACGCAAGCCGCTTGCAAGGCTTGCGCTACTCTTGCGCCCATGACGCGACGACTTGCGGAAGTGGCGAAGAAGGTCGGGGTCAGCGAGGCCACCGTCAGCCGGGTGCTCAACGGCAAGCCCGGGGTCTCGGACGCCACCCGGCAGGCGGTGCTGACCGCCCTGGACGTCCTCGGCTACGAGCGCCCCACCCAGCTGCGCGGTGAACGCGCCCGGCTCGTCGGCCTCGTCCTGCCCGAGCTGCAGAACCCCATCTTCCCGGCGTTCGCCGAGGTCATCGGTGGCGCCCTGGCGCAGCACGGGCTGACCCCGGTGCTGTGCACCCAGACCAAGGGCGGGGTGTCGGAGGCGGACTACGTGGAGCTGCTGCTCCAGCAGCAGGTCTCCGGCGTCGTGTTCGCCGGCGGCCTGTACGCCCAGGCCGACGCGCCGCACGACCACTACCGGCTGCTCGCCGAGCGCAACATCCCGGTGGTGCTGGTCAACGCGGCCATCGAACACCTCGGCTTCCCCGGGGTGTCCTGCGACGACGCGGTAGCCGTCGAACAGGCCTGGCGGCACCTCGCCTCCCTCGGCCACGAGCGCATCGGCCTGCTCCTCGGCCCCGGCGACCACGTCCCCTCGGCCCGCAAGCTCGCCGCCGCCCGGGCCGTCGCCGGCGACCTGCCGGAGGAGTTCGTGGCGCGGGCCATCTTCTCCGTCGAGGGCGGACACGCCGCCGCCTCCCGGCTGCTCGACCGGGGTGTCACCGGCATCGTCTGCGCCTCCGACCCGCTGGCCCTCGGCGCCGTCCGGGCGGCCCGCCGCAAGGGGTACGACGTCCCGGGCCGGGTCTCCGTGGTGGGCTACGACGACTCGGCGCTGATGAACTGCACCGAGCCCCCGCTGACCACCGTCCGTCAGCCCATCGAGGCCATGGGGCGCGCGGCCGTGGAGCTGCTGAACGCGCGGATCGGCGGCACCGCCGTACCCGCCGACGAGCTGTTGTTCGAGCCCGAACTGGTGGTGCGCGGCTCCACCGCGCAAGCCCCGCGCGACTGACCCTCCGAAAGATCCAACTCACTGTCGAATAATTGCGGATTCCGCGCGACATCTTGCGAACGGATGTCGGCGGTGCTTGAGTGTGCGGCGCCCACCGCTCCTGCCACGAGTGCCATGAGGGGTCCAGCGATGAGACACACCGGGTTCCGCCGTACCGTCGTCGCGATCGGCGTCTGTTCCTCCCTCGCCCTCGCCGCCACCGCCTGCGGGTCCGGTGCCGACGGCGCGGCGAGCGGGAGGACCCGCATCACGGTCAACTGCGAACCGCCCAAGAGCGCCAAAACCGACCGCGCCTTCTTCGAGGCGGATCTCGCCTCCTTCGAACAGGCCCACCCGGACATCGACGTCGTCGCGCACGACGCCTTCCCCTGCCAGGACCCCAAGACCTTCGACGCCAAGCTCGCCGGCGGCCAGATGGAGGACGTGTTCTACACGTACTTCACCGACGCCCGGCACGTGGTGGACATCGGCCAGGCCGCCGACCTCACGCCGTACCTGAGGGAACTGAAGAACTACGACGGCATCCAGCGGCAACTGCGGGACATCTACACCGTGGACGGCAAGGTCTACGGCATCCCGCGCACCGGCTACTCCATGGGGCTGATCTACAACCGCGCCCTGTTCCGCGAGGCCGGCCTGGATCCCGACCGGCCCCCCGCCACCTGGGAGGAGGTCCGCGCCGCCGCCAGGAAGATCGCGGCCCTCGGCGACGGCACGGTCGGCTACGCCGACTACAGCGCGCAGAACCAGGGCGGCTGGCACTTCACCGCCGAGCTGTACGCGCGAGGAGGCGACGTCGTCGATGCCGACGGCAGGAAGGCCACCGTCGACACCCCCGAGGGCCGCGCCGTGCTGCGCACCCTGCACGACATGCGGTGGACCGACGGCTCGATGGGCAGCAAACAGCTCCTCGTCATCAACGACGTGCAGCAGATGATGGGTTCCGGCAAGCTGGGCATGTACCTGGCCGCGCCCGACAACATCCCGATCCTGGTCAAGGAGAAGGGCGGCGACTACCAGGACCTCGCCCTCGCCCCCATGCCGGGAGGCCGCGCCACCCTCATCGGCGGCGACGGCTACATGTTCGGCAAGAAGGCCACGCCCGCCCAGATCCGGGCCGGCCTCAAGTGGCTCGACCACATGTTCCTCACCCCCGGCAAGGGCTTCCTCGGCGACTACGCCCGCGCCAGGAAGCACCACGCCCCGGTCGGCCTGCCCGAGCCGCGCCTGTTCACCGGTGCCGCCGACGCCACCGACCAGCGGGTGAAACAGGCCAACGCCACCGTCCCGGTGGAGAACTACCGGGCGTTCCTCGACGGCAACCGGAGGCTCCGGCTCAAGACGGAGCCGCCGCACGCCCAGCAGATCTACTCCGTCCTCGACGGCACCGTCTCCGCCGTCCTCACCCAGGAGGACGCCGACATCGACCGGCTCCTGAAGGAGGCGTCCGGGAAGATCGACAGCATTCTGTCCCGGAGCTGACGGCCATGACGAAGACGGCCGGGCGACGCCCCGTCGCCCACCCGCCCGTCCCCCCGCCCCCGGCCCCCGCCCCGGCCGGGCGCCGCCGGCACCGCCTGGCCGACCAGGTGCGCGCCTACGGCTTCCTCCTCGGCGGCCTGCTCTGCTTCGCCCTGTTCTCCTGGTACCCGGCGATCCGCGCGGTCGTCATCTCCTTCCAGAGGTACACCCCGGGCTCGCCGCCCGAGTGGGCCGGCACCGCCAACTTCACCCGCGTCCTCGCCGACCCCGAGTTCGCCGACGCCTGGCGCAACACCCTCGCCTTCACCCTGCTCGCCCTGCTCATCGGCTTCGCGATCCCCTTCGTCCTCGCCCTCGTCCTGAACGAACTGCGGCACGCCAAGGCGTTCTTCCGGGTCGTGGTCTATCTGCCGGTGATGATCCCGCCGGTGGTCAGCGCCCTGCTGTGGAAGTGGTTCTACGACCCGGGAGCCGGCCTCGCCAACGAGGCCCTGCGCCTGGTGCACCTGCCCACCTCGAACTGGACCAACGGCACCGGCACCGCGCTCGTCTCCCTGGTGCTCGTCGCCACCTGGGCCAACATGGGCGGCACCGTCCTCGTCTACCTCGCCGCGCTCCAGTCCGTCCCCGGCGAGCTGTACGAGGCGGCCGAACTGGACGGCGCGGGCCTGCTCCAGCGGATCCGGCACGTCACGGTCCCGCAGACCCGGTTCGTGATCCTGATGCTGATGCTGCTCCAGATCATCGCGACCATGCAGGTGTTCACCGAGCCGTACGTCATCACCGGCGGCGGACCCGAGAACGCCACCGTCACGGTCCTGTACCTCATCTACAAATACGCCTTCCTCTACAACGACTTCGGCGGTGCCTGCGCCCTCAGCGTGATGCTGCTGGTCCTGCTCGGCGCCTTCTCCGCCCTGTACCTGCGGCTCACCCGCACCGAGGGGGACGCATGACCCCGGGCACCCGCACCCTGATCTCCCCGGCCGCCCTCGCCCGCCCGCGCGGGAAGGCCCTCTACTGGACGGTGTTCACCACCGTCGTCGTCCTCTTCGCGCTCGCCTTCCTCTTCCCCGTGTACTGGATGGTGTCCGGCGCGCTGAAGTCACCCGACGAGGTGGCCCGCACCCCGCCCACCCTGCTGCCCGAGCACTGGCACCCCGGCGGCTACGCCGACGCCTGGGACCTGATGGAGCTGCCGGCGCACCTGGGGAACACCCTCGTCCAGGCGGCCGGCGCCTGGGCCTTCCAGCTCGTGTTCTGCACCGCCGCCGCCTACTCCCTGTCCAGGCTGAGGCCGGTGTTCGGCAAGGCGGTCCTCGGCGGCGTCCTCGCCACCCTCATGGTCCCGGCGCAGGCGCTGGTCGTCCCCAAGTACCTGACCGTCGCCGACCTGCCGCTGATCCACACCAGCCTGCTCAACGACCCCCTCGCCATCTGGCTGCCGGCGACCGCCAACGCCTTCAACCTCTACCTGCTCAAGCGGTTCTTCGACCGGTTGCCGCGCGATGTGCTGGAGGCCGCCGAGATCGACGGCGCCGGAAGGCTCCGCGTCCTGTGGTCCGTCGTGCTGCCCATGTCCCGGCCGGTGCTCGGCGTGGTGTCCATCTTCGCGCTGGTCGCCGTCTGGCAGGACTTCCTGTGGCCGCTGATGGTCTTCTCCGACACCGGCAAGCAGCCGATCAGCGTGGCCCTGGTGCAGTTGTCGCAGAACGTCCAGCTCACCGTGCTCATCGCCGCGATGGTGATCGCCAGCATCCCGATGGTGGCGCTCTTCCTCGTCTTCCAGCGGCACATCATCGCCGGGATCGGCGCGGGCAGCACCAAGGGCTGACGCCGCCGCCCCGTCCACAGAAAGGCCAAGCTCCGTGGGACAGCCCACCCCTGCCCAAAACGACCCCGACTGGTGGCGCAACGCCGTCGTCTACCAGGTGTACGTGCGCAGCTTCGCGGACGGCGACGGCGACGGCACCGGTGATCTCGCGGGCGTCCGCGCCCGGCTGCCGTACCTGGCCGAACTCGGCGTGGACGCCCTGTGGTTCACCCCCTGGTACCTGTCACCGCTGAAGGACGGCGGCTACGACGTCGCCGACTACCGGAGCATCGACCCGGCCTTCGGCACCCTCGCCGAGGCGGAGAAGCTCATCGCCGAGGCCGCCGGGGCGGGCATCCGCACCCTCGTCGACATCGTGCCCAACCACGTCTCCGACCAGCACCCCTGGTTCCGGGCCGCGCTCGCCGCCGGGCCGGGCAGCCCCGAACGCGCACTCTTCCACTTCCGGCCCGGACGCGGCCCGCACGGCGAACTCCCCCCGAACGACTGGCCCTCGCAGTTCGCCGGCTCCACCGAACCGGTGTGGACCAGGCTGCCCGACGGCGACTGGTACCTGCACCTGTTCACCCCGGAACAGCCCGACCTCAACTGGGCCCACCCGGCCGTCCGCCAGGAGCACGAGGACATCCTGCGCTTCTGGTTCGAACGGGGCGTCGCCGGTGTCCGCATCGACTCGGCGGCCCTGCTCGCCAAGGACCCGGACCTGCCCGACCTCGCCGCCCGCCCCGAGCCGCACCCGTTCCTCGACCGCGACGAACTCCACGACGTCTACCGCTCCTGGCGGCGGGTGGCCGACGAGTACGGCGGCGTCTTCGTCGGCGAGGTCTGGCTCCCCGACGCCGAACGCTTCGCCCGCTACCTGCGCCCCGACGAACTCCACACCGCCTTCAACTTCTCCTTCCTCACCTGCCCCTGGGACGCCGGCCGGCTGCGCGCCTCGATCGACACCACCCTCGCCGAACACGCCCCCGTCGGCGCCCCGGCCACCTGGGTGCTGTGCAACCACGACGTCACCCGCACCGTCACCCGCTACGGCCGCGCGGACACCGCCTTCGACTTCACCGCCAAGGCCTTCGGCACCCCGACGGACCTCGCGCTCGGCACCCGGCGCGCCCGCGCCGCCGCCCTGCTCTCGCTGGCGCTGCCGGGCGCGGTCTACGTCTACCAGGGCGAGGAACTGGGCCTGCCGGAGGCCGACATCCCGCTCGACCGCGTCCAGGACCCGATGCACTTCCGCTCGGGCGGCACCGACCCCGGCCGCGACGGCTGCCGGGTGCCGCTGCCGTGGGCCGCCGGCCTGCCGTACGCCGGATTCGGTTCCCGCGGGGAGCCGTGGCTGCCCCAGCCGGCCGGCTGGGCGTCGTACGCGGCCGACCGCCAGCGGCGCGACCCGGACTCCGTGCTCTCCCTGTACCGCACGGCCATCGCCCTGCGCCCCGTGTTCGGCGACGGCCCCCTGACCTGGCTGCCCGCCCCGGACGGCGTGCTCGCCTTCTCCCGCGCGGACGCGCTGTGCGTGGTCAACCTCGCGGCCACGCCCGTCGCCCTCCCCGCGCACTCCCGGCTCCTGCTCGGCAGCGGCCCGCTGGACGACGCGGGCCGGCTGCCGCAGGACACGGCGGCCTGGCTGCGTCGGTGAGCCACGCCCCCGCGCACCACCGCGCTGTCCCCCGCACCCCACCACGAAGGGATCGGCAGATGCACAGCAGCACCACCGGACACGTCAGGCGCATGCCGGCCATCGGGGCGGTCGTCGCCCTCGCCGCCGGCCTGCTCGTCTCCCTCGCCCCGGCCGCCCACGCGGCGGCCGGCGCCACGCTCCCCTTCACCTCCGTGGAGGCCGAGTCGGCGAGTACCGACGGCACCAGGATCGGCCCCGACCACACGCAGGGCACCCTCGCCTCGGAGGCCTCCGGCCGGCAGGCCGTCCGGCTGGCGGCCGGGCAGCGCGTGGAGTTCACCGTGCCGCGCACGGCCGACGCGCTGAACCTCGCCTACAGCGTCCCGGACGGCCGGTCCGGCGCCCTGAACGTGTACGTCAACGGCACCAGGCTCGCCAAGACGCTCCCGGTGACCGCCAAGTACTCCTATGTCGACACCGGCTGGATCACCGGCTCCAGGACCCACCACTTCTTCGACGACACCCGGCTGCTGCTGGGCCGGACCGTCCAGGCCGGAGACAAGGTCGCCGTCGAGTCGGCCGGCGTGCAGGTGACCGTCGACGTGGCCGACTTCGAGCAGGCCGCACCGGCCTCCGCCCAGCCCGCCGGGTCGGTGTCCGTCGTCGCCAAGGGCGCCGACCCCACCGGCGGCGGCGACTCCACCCAGGCGTTCCGGGACGCCATCGCCGCCGCCCAGGGCGGCACGGTGTGGATCCCGCCGGGCGACTACCGGGTCACCTCCTCCCTCGGCGGCGTGCAGAACGTCACCCTCCAGGGGGCCGGGCACTGGTACTCGGTCGTGCACGCCTCCCGCTTCATCGACCAGTCCGGCTCCGCGGGCAACGTGCGCATCAGGGACTTCGCGGTCATCGGCGAGGTCACCGAGCGCGTCGACTCCAGCCCGGACAACTTCGTCAACGGCTCCCTCGGACCGGGCAGCTCGGTGTCCGGCATGTGGCTCCAGCACCTGAAGGTCGGCCTGTGGCTCACGGGCAACAACGACAACCTGGTGGTGGAGAACAACCGCATCCTCGACACCACCGCCGACGGCCTCAACCTCAACGGCAACGCCAGGGGCGTGCGGGTGCGGAACAACTTCCTGCGCAACCAGGGCGACGACGCCCTGGCGATGTGGTCGCTGTACGCCCCGGACACCGACTCCAGCTTCGAGCACAACACCATCTCCCAGCCCAACCTCGCCAACGGCATCGCCGTCTACGGCGGCACCGACATCGCCGTACGCGACAACCTGGTCTCCGACACCAACGCCCTCGGCAGCGGCATCGCGATCTCCAACCAGAAGTTCCTCGATCCCTTCCACCCGCTGGCCGGCACCGTCACCGTCGACGGCAACACGCTGGTCCGCGCCGGTGCCATGAACCCCAACTGGAACCACCCGATGGGCGCGCTGCGCGTCGACTCCTACGACAGCGCCGTCAACGCCACCGTCAACATCACCAACACCACGATCACCGACAGCCCCTACAGCGCCTTCGAGTTCGTCTCCGGCGGCGGGCAGGGCTACCCGGTGCGCAACGTCAACGTCACCGGGGCGACCGTACGCAACACCGGAACGGTCGTCGTGCAGGCCGAGGCCCAGGGCGGCGCCGTCTTCAGGAACGTCACCGCCACCCGGGTCGGCGCGGCCGGCGTGTACAACTGCCCCTTCCCGGCGAACTCCGGTCCCTTCACGCTCACCGACGGCGGCGGCAACGCGGGGTGGTCGAGCACCTGGTCGGACTGCTCCACCTGGCCGCGGCCCGGACAGGGCGATCCCGACCCCGACCCGAACCGCAACCTCGCCGTGGGCCGCCCGGCCACCGCGACCGGCACCCAGGACGTCTACACGCCCGGCAAGGCGGTCGACGGCGACGCGAACTCGTACTGGGAGTCGGCCAACAACGCCTTCCCGCAGTCCTGGACGGTCGACCTCGGCGCGTCCTACGGCGTGCGCCGCGTGGTGCTGAAGCTGCCGCCGTCGGCGGCCTGGGGCGCCCGCACCCAGACCGTCGCGGTGCTCGGCAGCACCGACGGCGCGAACTTCACGACGGTGGCCGGCGCCCAGGGCTACCGCTTCGACCCCGCCACCGGCAACACCGCGACCGTGTCCCTGCCCGCCGGCACGAACCTGCGCCACCTGCGCCTGACCGTCAGCGCCAACACCGGCTGGCCGGCGGGCCAGTTCAGTGAGGTGGAGGTCTACTCGTCCTGACCGGACACCGGGGGAGCCGCGCCGGTGCGCGGCTCCCCCTCAGCGCTCCAGCTCCCGGTGAGCCGTCTCCGGCAGCCGCAGGTACACCAGCGAGGACAGCAGGCACAGCGCGCCGACGTACCAGGGGAAGAGCCCGGAGCGGCCCAGCTCCTTGAACAGCGTGCCGACGTAGGGGGCCGTGCCGCCGAACAGCGCCACGGTGAGCGAGTACGGGAAGCCGATGCCGGCCGCGCGCACCCGGGGCGGGAAGACCTCGGCGTTGACGGCCGCGCTGACGGACGTGAACCCGGTCAGCAGCACCATGCCCGCGCAACTCACCAGCAGCAGCACGGCGAAGGAGTCGCGCAGCAGGTGCAGCAGCGGCACGCACAGCACGGCGAAGCCCACCCCGAAGCCCAGCAGCAGCGGCCGGCGCCCCACCCGGTCGGACAGCAGCCCGCCGAGCGGCTGGAGCAGGGCGAAGAAGCCCAGCGAGACCGTGCTCGCGAGCAGCGCGTCCGACTTGTCGACGCCCGCGTTGAGTTCGGCGTACGTCGGCAGGTACGACGTCCAGGTGTAGTAGGCGAGGGTGCCGCCCGCGGTGATGCCGGCGATGAGCAGGGACTGGCGCGGATGGCGGCGCAGCGCCTCGAACAGGCCCGGTCGCGGCGCCTGCCGCTGCCCGGCGCTGCGGGTCTCCTCGGCGCCGCGCCGGATCCAGAAGCCGACCAGGCTGAACACCCCGCCGAGCCAGAACGGCACGCGCCAGCCCCAGCCGTCCATCGCGGGTTCGGCGAGCGTGTTCACGAGCAGGGTGGCGATGCCGGACGCGACCAGCTGTCCGGCGGTCGTGGAGACGTACTGGAAGCTGGAGAACAACCCGCGCCGGCCCGGTCCCGCCGACTCCACGAGGAAGGTGGTCGAGGCCGCGAACTCGCCGCCCACCGACAGTCCTTGCAGCAGCCGGGCGGCGACCAGCACCACCGGGGCCGCGAGGCCCGCCGAGGCGTAGGTCGGGGTCAGCCCCACCAGCAGGCTGCTGCCGCCCATCAGCAGGATGGTGACGGTGAGGGCGGCCCGCCGGCCGCGCCGGTCGGCGACGGCCCCCATGAGCAGCCCGCCCACGGGCCGCATGAAGAAGCCGACCGCGAACACGGCGAACGTCGACAGCAGCGGCACCAGGGAGTTCCCGGCGCCCTTGGGGAAGACCGCGGCGGCGATGTAGGTGGCGAGAAAGGTGTAGGCGTACCAGTCGTACCATTCCACGGCGTTGCCCACGGAAGCGGCGACAAGCTGTCGCGCGGGTCGCCTCGTCCGCTCCGGTGCCGTCGTCTGCTTGCCTGTCATGATCGCGTCCCTCCCCGGCCGGCGGGTGCCGCACACCTCATGTAGCGATGAGTTCACGTCGGTGCCATCGCACCCTTCCCTGACGTTTGCTGCTCTTGGAACACTCGCTCCGCGCACGTTCCGTCATCCGGCGGCATCGTGCACGTCAGGATGAGAGGACCCTCGACCCATGCCCGAAGTCAACCGGCGGCGCTTCCTCCAACTCACGGGTGCCACCACGGCGTTCACGGCACTGGCCGGCAGCATCCAGCGCGCCGCGGCCCTGCCCGCCCGCTACCGCACCGGATCGGTGGACGACGTGGAGCACATCGTCGTCCTGATGCAGGAGAACCGTTCCTTCGACCATTACTTCGGCTCCCTGCGCGGAGTGCGCGGCTTCGGCGACCCCCGCCCGGTCACCCAGAACGGCAGGTCCGTCTGGAAGCAGTCCGACGGCACCAGGGACATCCTGCCCTTCCACCCCGACGCCGACGACCTGGGCCTGGCCTTCATCCAGGACCTCCCGCACGGCTGGAACGACGGCCACACCGCGTTCAACGGCGGCAAGTACGACAAGTGGGTGCCCGCCAAGTCCGCGACGACGATGGCGTACCTGACGCGCGACGACATCCCCTTCCACTACGCGCTCGCCGACGCCTTCACCGTCTGCGACGCCTACCACTGCTCGTTCATCGGCTCCACGGACCCCAACCGCTACTACATGTGGACGGGGTACACCGGCAACGACGGCCAGGGCGGCGGCCCGGTCCTCGGCAACGAGGAGAAGGGCTACGGCTGGACGACGTACCCCGAGCGCCTGGAGCGGGCCGGGGTCTCCTGGAAGATCTACCAGGACGTCGGCGACGGCCTGGACGCGAACGGCTCATGGGGCTGGATCGGCGACGCCTACCGCGGCAACTACGGCGACAACTCGCTGCTCTACTTCAACCAGTACCGCACCGCCCAGCCCGGCAGCCCGCTGTACGACAAGGCGCGCACCGGCACCGACGCCCGCAAGGGCGAGGGCCTCTTCGACCGGCTGAAGGCGGACGTCAAGGCGGGCACACTGCCCCGGGTCTCCTGGATCGTCGCCCCCGAGGCATTCACCGAGCACCCCAACTGGCCCGCGAACTACGGCGCCTGGTACGTCTCCCAGGTCCTGGACGCGCTCACCGCCGACCCCGACGTGTGGGGCAGGACGGCGCTGTTCATCACCTACGACGAGAACGACGGCTTCTTCGACCACGTCGTCCCGCCCCACCCGCCGGCCTCCGCCGCCCGGGGCAAGTCGACGGTCGACCCCGCGCCCGACCTGTTCAAGGGCGACGCCGGCCATGTGGCCGGCCCCTACGGGCTCGGCCAGCGGGTGCCGATGCTGGTCGTCTCCCCGTGGAGCAAGGGCGGTTACGTCTGCTCCGAGACGTTCGACCACACCTCGATCATCCGGTTCATCGAGCGCCGCTTCGGCGTCCGGGAGCCCAACATCTCGCCGTGGCGCCGTGCCGTCTGCGGCGACCTGACCAGCGCCTTCGACTTCTCCCGCCAGGACACCGCACCCGTGGCGCTGCCCTCCACGGCCGGCTACCGGCCGCCGGACCGCGACCGGCACCCGGACTACGTCCCCAAGCCGCCCGCCCAGGGCACCCTGCCCCGGCAGGAGCCCGGCAGCCGGCCCACCCGCCCGCTGAGGTACGCGCCCGTGGTGGACGGCGCCGCGGACACGGCGGCCGGCAAGTTCACCCTGACGTTCGCCTCCGGGGCGGCCGCCGGCGCGGCCTTCCTGGTGACGTCCGACAGCCGCACCGACGGCCCCTGGACCTACACCACCGAGGCCGGCAAGACGCTCTCGGACACCTGGAACTCGGTGTACTCCGGCGGCGACTACGACCTCACCGTGCACGGGCCCAACGGTTTCGTGCGCGTCTTCAAGGGCCGCAACAAGGTGGCCGGCCCCGAGGTCACCGCCCGGCACACGGGCGACGACATCGAGCTGACCTTCACCAACAAGGGTTCCGGCACGGCGCGGCTGAAGGTCACCGACGGTTACGGCGCCGCCCCGGTCGCGGTGACGGTGCGGCCCGGCGCGACCGTGAAGCAGACCGTGGGCCTCGCGGCGAGCGAGCGCTGGTACGACCTGACCGTGACCTCGGACGCCGACCCGGCCTTCCTGCGCGGCTTCGCCGGCCACGTGGAGAACGGACGGCCCGGCGTCAGCGATCCGGCGATCGCCACGGGGTGATCGACCGATGAACACCGCTCCGTGCGGACTGGTCAGGTACCGGTCAGATCAGGGTAGTGTGCCCCGGTGACCACGCAATCCAACACCCCTGCCGGCTGGTACCCGGACCCGCACGGAGCCCAGAACACGCTCCGTTACTGGGACGGCACGCAGTGGACCGACCACACCAACCCGGCCCAGCAGCCCGCCGGGCAGGCCCCGGCCCAGCAGGCCGCCGCCGACCCCAAGGTCCAGCGCCAGGTGCAGCAGCAGGCCGGTGTCGCGGCCGGCGGCGCCGGCGGCGGCACCCTCTTCACCGAGCCGGTCCTGGTCGTGAACCAGAAGGCCAAGCTCATCGAGCTGACCAACGAGTACAAGGTCATGGACCAGAGCGGCCGGGAGATCGGTTCGGTCACCCAGGTCGGCCAGGGCATCCTGCGCAAGATCCTGCGCTTCGTCTCCAGCCTGGACCAGTTCCTGACCCACAAGCTGGAGATCCGCGACGCCCACGGCCGGCCGCAGCTGCTGCTGACCCGGCCCGCGAAGATCTTCAAGTCCCGGGTCGTCGTGACCCGCCCGGACGGCTCCCCGGTCGGCGAGATCGTCCAGAAGAACATGATCGGCAAGATCAACTTCGCGATGATGGCGGACGGCCGGCAGGTCGGCGCGATCAAGGCGGAGAACTGGCGCGCCTGGAACTTCGCGATCGTCGACCACGCGGACAGCGAGGTCGCCCGGATCACGAAGACCTGGGAGGGCCTGGCCAAGACGCTCTTCACGACCGCGGACAACTACGTCCTGCAGATCCACTACCAGCTGCCCGAGCCCCTGCTGAGCCTCGTGGTGGCGACCGCGCTGACGGTCGACACCGCGCTGAAGCAGGACGCGCGCGGCTGGGGGTGACCCGCGGCGGCAGGAAGAAGCGCGGGCGGGGGGGGGGGGGGGGCCCCCCCGCCCCCGCCCCCTCCCTTTGTCTTTCTCGGCGGGGGTGGTGGCCCCACTTCTCCCGTTTCTTCCGTCCCCCCCCCGGTTCCCTCGTCGACTCCCCCCGCCCT
>NZ_JBVJOT010000014.1:0-144238 GCF_055583025.1 Streptomyces sp. NPDC104831 | reverse complement strand
ACCCTTCCCCCCCAACCCGCCCTTCTTCCGCTCGACCGGTTGGTGGGTTTTCGTGGGTCCCCTCCCTTTCCCTTCGACTCCCCGGGCGCCCCCCCCGCCCCCCCCCCCCCCCCCGACGAGCGCGTTGGCGAGGGTGGACTTGCCGGCGCCGGACTGGCCGAGCAGCACGCTCGTACCGGAGCCGACGAGCGCCACGAGCACGTCGAGCCCGTCGCCGTGCAGGGCGCTGACGGTGAGCACGGGCACGCCGGGCGCGCTGGTCTCCACGTCCTGCACGAGGTGGCCGAGGGTGGCCGGGTCGGGCACGAGGTCGGCCTTGGTGAGGACGACGACGGGCTGGGCCCCGGACTCCCAGGCGAGGGCGAGGAACCGTTCGACGCGGCCGAGGTCGAGCTCCACGGCGAGGGAGACGGCGACGACGGCGTGGTCGACGTTGGCGGCGAGGATCTGGCCCTCGGACCGCTTGGAGGAGGTGGAGCGGACGAAGGCGGTGCGGCGGGGCAGATAGGCGCGCACGTAGCGCGGGTCGCCCTCGGGATCGACGGCGACCCAGTCCCCGGTGCACACGACCTTCATCGGGTCGCGGGGCACGACGTACTCGGTGTCGGCGCGGATGGTGCCGGCCGCGGTGACGACGTCGCACTGGCCCCGGTCGACCCGCACGACCCGGCCGGGCAGCAGCCCGCCGGCCGCGAACGGGGCGAACGCGTCGGCCCAGTCCTCGTCCCAGCCGTAGGGAGCGAGGGCGGAGAACACAGCAGAGGTGGAAGACAACGGGAGAGACCCTTCACAAGGGTGGCCCCGGGCACACGCGCACGCTGCGCGGTGGGTTCAGCCGGCGGCCACGGAGGTGGACTTGAGGAGTTCCTGGATGAGGGCAGCGCCCGGCACAGTGACAGCCATTGGTCGACACCTCCTCGTTCTCTCTCGCGCGTTCGCACGCCGCCTCGGCGTGTGGGGCAACTGTAGCCCGCGGGCGGGGCGGTGCGTCAAAGCATTTTCGCCGGGTCCTCAACTCACGGCGCAGGACGCCCCGTCGAGCCGGAAGTCGGACGGGACGCCGTTCTGTTGCCGCCAGGTGCCGAGGAAGCCGAAGGACAGGGTGGAGCGGGGCGGGGCCGTTCCCGCGTAGTCGGCGGCGGTGGCGGTGACCCGGGTGCCGTCCTGGTGGGCGGTGGCGTTCCAGGTCTGGCCGATGCGCTGGCCGTCGGGGAAGGTCCAGGAGAGCCGGCGGGCGGTGGGGGCCCGTTCGGTGGTGACGGTGACCGTGGCCTGGAAGCCGCCGGGCCACTGGCCGTCCAGGTGGTAGACGACCCGGCAGCCGGCGGACGGGGTGGAGGTGCCGGCCCGGCGGGAGGCGGCGGAGGTGCCGCCGGGCCCGGGGTCCGGCGTCCCGTCGGCGCCCGGCTTCCCGGCGGCGGCCGGCTTCCCGGCGGCGGTCGCCTCCCCGTCGGCGGCCGGTTTCTCTGCGGGGGACGGTTTCCCCGCGGCGGACGGTTTCCCTTCGGCGGACGGTGCCGCGTCGGTGGACGGTGTCCCGGTCGGGGCGGGCGGGGCGGTGGGGGTGGCGCCCCCGGCGGGGTGGGTGGCGGTGCGGGAGGCGTCCGGGGCGGTGGCCGGGGGGCGGGCGTCGCGGGCCGCGGTGTCCTCGTGCACGGCGGTGGTGTCCTCGGGGAGCACCGTGCCGTCGCCGGAGCCGCCGAACCGTGTCAGTGACGCCCCGAGCGCCAGCGCCGACAGCACGACGGCGGTCAGCAGGAGCCCGCCGCGCGGCACCCGGCGGCCGGGGGGCGCGTCGGCGGCGTCCGGGTCGGGGCCGGCCGCGCCGAGGCGGATCTCGGCGGCGCGGCGGCGGCGTTCCAGATAGGCGGCGCCGCCCCAGCCGACGACCTGGCCGGCCAGCGCGGCGGGCAGTCCGCCGCCGTGCGGGCGCAGACAGGCGGCGGTCTCGGCGCACCGCGCGCAGGCGGCGAGGTGCCGGGAGAGGCCGGCGGGGGTCTCGACGGCCGGGGAGCCGGTGACCGCCTCCAGCAGGCGGGCGTGGCCGCGGCAGGGCGCGGCCGGCGGCGAGTCGAGGTGGGCGCGGCGGCAGTGGTCCCGGAACAGGGCGCGGGCCCGGTCGAGCGCACCGGCGGCGCCGGCCGGGTCCAGGCCGAGCCGGCGGGCCACGGTGGGGAGCGGGAGCGCCTCGGCCTCGGCCAGCCACAGCAGCTCCGCGTCCGCCCGGGGGAGGTCCCTGAGGGCGCGCAGGGCGATCGGGCGGCCCCGTGGCGGCCCGGCGAACCGGGCGGCGTCCTCGGAGCGGAGCCACAGCCTCAGGCCGGCGTCGAGCCGGTGCCCCCGGCCGTCGGCCTCCCAGGCCGCGGCGGTGTCGCGCACGGCGGTGAGCAGCGCCGGGATCGGCGGCAGCCCCGGGGCGCGGCGGCCCGGGGCTCGCACGGCGCCGCCGGCGCGGACCTCGCGCAGACCGGCGGTGAACGCCTCGGTGGCCAGCTGGTGGGCCGTCGGCGAGCCGGCGGTGCACAGGTCCGCGTAGGAGAGCACCACGTCCCAGTACTCCGAGAACGACGCGGCCTCGGTGTCGCTCCGGGGGGTCGGCAGGTCGGACATGGGACTCCCGCATCCACGAACGAGGTCAACTCTCCGGAGGGGGAAGGGGGAGTTGCGGAAAACCTCGCGGCGGGCACAGAGCCTTTCACGTCTTCGACACGGCTGACAAACGGGCTGCTCACATACGGTCACCCACGGTGGCGGCCGTCGCGCCCCCGGCCGGCTCCACCGGCTCGCCGGCGGGCAGGCTGTCCATGAAGGAGCTGACGGAGAACACGGCGCGGCCGGGTCCGGGCGGGCCGTAGCCGGGCGGGGAGGACAGGCCGAAGTCGTCCATGGTCCGCCGGTAGGCCTCCAGCAGCCGGATGTGGTACTCCAGCGGCGCGCCCTGCGGGTTGGCCTTGCCGAGCGGGGTGGTGGGCTCCGGGCACCAGGTGGTGAAGCGGGGCGTGATGCCGTGCGACATGAAGAAGCGCAGGCCCTCGGTGGTGGAGGCGATGGCCTCGTCGACGGTGGTGAAGCCGAACGGCTCGGCCATCTCCACGCCCGCCACGAAGTTCGGGATCACGTTGCGCGCGCCGAACACCTCGGCGGAGTCCAGGATCCGGCGGTGCCACTCGTCCCGGCCGACGTAGCGCTCCTTGCCGGGGCAGTACAGCTCGAACAGCCGGCGGTCCCACACCTCGAAGTTGGGGTGGTAGATCTGCACGCCGTAGTCCTTGAACCGCTGGACGTCCGCCTTGGGCAGCGCCTGGGCGACGACCTTGCCGATCCAGCGGCCCGGGAAGCGCTCCTCGATGGCCTTGGCGTAGTGGCCGTAGAAGTCGGCCTCGTCGCGGCCCGCCACCTTGGAGGTGATCGCGCCGCCGGTGAGGGTGTAGGCGGTGGACGCCTTCTGGGTGTCGTACCGGTCGATGATCTCCAGGGCCTCCAGGACCTCCTCGACGTCCTTCACCCCGGTGTAGGGCCGGCCGGCCGCCTTGTGCTGGCGCCAGTTGTGGTTGATGTCGCAGTACTGGCACTCCTCCTTGGCGCCGAAGTACTGGCAGACCCGGAAGACGGTCAGATAGATGAGGTAGCCCCACTGGATGGTCGGGGCGACCTCCATCACGGACTTCCCGTTGGAGAGGGTGTGCCGGTAGTACTCGGGCATCGGCGGCACGCCGACGTCGGCGATGCGCCGGCCGTCGAGGTAGAGCCCGAGCAGTCCCTCCTCGTCGGCGGCGACCCGGTACGGGGAGGTGGGGTTCACCCGTACGGAGACGACCGTGCGCCGCAGGTCGTACGGCCCGCCGGTGAGGATGATCTCCTCCGGGGGGCGGCGCAGCGCGGCCTCGCCCAGCTCGGGCAGGGTGCCGTGGTCGAAGGAGAAGATGAAGTAGGACTTCGGCTTGACGTCCCCGTCCTCGTTGTCGCTCAGGGCGGACTTGTCGAAGGCGACCCCGCCCCGGAGCAGGTCCTCTTTGAAGACGGCCTCCCGGGGGACGTGCGGGAACCGCTCCATCAGATCCTCGACCAGCGCGGTACGACTGCCCATTCGTCTTTCTCCTCCCGGTTCAGGCGTACGGCTCACACCGTATGCCCCCGTCCCGGGCGCGGCGGTGCCGGGTCCCCCGCCCGGCGCGTGACGCGGTCCGGCGCGGGGGCGCCCCGGTCCCCGGTGGGCGGCGGTGCCGGGTGTCAGGCCGTCCGTTCCAGCAGCGCGTGGTCGACGGCGTGCCGCAGGGGCTCGCCGCGGGACAGCCGCTCCGCCTCCTGGACCACCGTCCGGCCGAGGCGGGCCACCTCGTTGCCCAGCGAGCCCGCCAGGTGCGGGGTGACGAAGGCGTTCGGCAGGTCGTACAGCGGGGAGCCGGCGGGCAGCGGCTCGGGGTCGGTCACGTCCAGCACGGCGCTCAGGCGCCCCGAGCGCAGGTGCGCGACCAGCGCCTCGTGGTCGACCAGGGCGCCGCGCGCGGTGTTGATCAGCACGGCCCCGTCGCGCATCAGGCCGAGTTCGCGGGCCCCGATCAGCCTGCGGGTCTCGGGGGTCTGCGGGGCGTGCAGGCTGACGATGTCGCTGGTGCGCAGCAGGTCGTCCAGCGGCCGCAGCGCCACGCCGAGCCGGGCGGCCTGTGCCGTGTCCACGTACGGGTCGGCGAGCGTGACCGAGAGGTCGTGCGGGCGCAGCAGCTCGATCAGGCGGCGGCCGACCCGGGAGGCGCCGACGACGCCGACGCGGCGGCCGTGGTTGCCGACGCCGGGGAGGACGCCGTCGTGGGGGACGGCGCGCCGGGCGCGCATCGCGTCGCGGAGGGCGAAGACGTCCTTGCCGGCGAGCAGGATCATGGCCAGGGTGTATTCGGCGACGGGCAGGGCGTTGGCCTCGGCGGCCGAGGAGACGGCGATGCCCCGCCGCCACACCTCGGCCGTGGTGAAGCCCTTCACCGAGCCGGCCGCGTGCAGCACGGCGCGCAGGCGCGGTGCCGCGTCCAGGACGGCCGCCTCCAGGCGGGGGCAGCCCCAGCCGGTGACGAGGATCTCGGTCCGGGCGAGGGCCTGCCGCACCCGGGGGGCGGTGAAGTCCTCCGCCACCAGGGCGGGGTCGATGTCCACGCACGCCCGCAGCCGCCGCAGCAGCTCCGGCGGGAACACCGCCGGCACGTTCCGGGCCGTCATGGCGAACAGGGCGTACGGCCGCTCGGTCAAGGAAGGGGCCTCCCGGCTCGGTGACGCGCGGACAGCAACCGTTCTCTACGGTAGGTCCCGGCCGATGAGAGGGTCAACGGATCACCAGGTGAGGGAGTCAGGATGACGGACGGGACGGAGACGGTCACCAACTGGGCGCGCAGCGTCTCCTACACGGTCAAGGAGTTCCACCGCCCGGACACGATCGAGGCGCTGCGGTCGGTGGTGGCCGGCAGCGCGAGGGTGCGGGTCCTGGGCAGCGGGCACTCCTTCAACCGGATCGCCGACCCCGGCGAGGAAGGGGTGCTGGTGTCGATCGCCGGGCTGGAGCCGGTGATCGACGTGGACACCGCGGCCCGTACGGTCCGGGTCGCCGGCGGTGTCCGGTACGCGGAACTCGCCCGGGCGGTCCACGCGCGGGGGCTGGCCCTGCCCAACCTGGCCTCGCTACCGCACATCTCGGTGGCGGGCTCGGTGGCGACCGGCACCCACGGCTCGGGGATGCGCAACGGTCCGCTCGCGGTGGCCGTACGGGAGGTGGAACTGCTCACCGCAGACGGCTCGACGGTGTCGATAGGCCGCGGGGACCCCCGGTTCGACGGGGCCGTGACCTCGCTCGGCGCCCTCGGCGTGGTCACCGCGCTCACCCTGGACCTGGAGCCGGCCTACGAGGTCGAGCAGTACGTGTTCACCGACCTGCCGCTGGAGGGGCTCGACTTCGAGGCCGTGGCGGGGTCGGCGTACAGCGTGAGCCTGTTCACCGACTGGCGGCGGCCGGGCTTCGGGCAGGTGTGGGTCAAGCGCCGGACCGATCAGCCGGCGGTGGACTTCCCGTGGGCCGAGCCGGCGGGGCGGGCGCTGCATCCGGTGCCGGGGATGCCCGCGGTCAACTGCACGCTCCAGTCCGGGGTGCCGGGGCCCTGGCACGAGCGGCTGCCGCACTTCCGGGCCGAGTTCACGCCGAGCAGCGGCGAGGAGATCCAGTCGGAGTACCTGCTGCCGCGCGCGGCGGCGGTGGACGCGCTGCACGCGGTCGACGCCGTCCGGGAGACGGTCGCCGGGGTGCTCCAGATCTGCGAGGTGCGCACCGTCGCCGCCGACGCGCAGTGGCTCAGCCCGGCGCACGCCCGGGACTCGGTCGCGCTGCACTTCACCTGGGTGCGCGACGAGACGGCGGTGCTGCCGGTGGTGCGCCGGCTGGAGGAGGCGCTGGCCCCGTTCGACCCGCGCCCGCACTGGGGGAAGGTGTTCGGCGTCCCGGCGGCGGACCTGCGCGAGCGGTACGCGCGGCTCGGCGACTTCCGCGCGCTGGCCCGTGCGCTGGACCCGGCGGGCACGTTCACCAACGCGTTCGTGCGCGAGCTGCTCGCGGAGTGATCCGCCCCGCCGGGGAGGACTTCTTCCAGCCCCTTTTCTAACCCCTTGTCGAACGAACTCGCAGCCCATAGCCTGACGCCCGCGCCGGTGCCCGCGCCGCCCCGGCCCGGGCCGGACGCCGACGGGGGGCAGCCGCGTGAAGCGCACGTCGCGCGACATCCGCACCGCGAACCGCTACGAGGTGCTGCGCGAGATCATCGCCGGGTCCCCCACCTCCCGGCAGGAGCTGGCCGCGGCCACCGGGCTCAGCCTCGCCACGGTCGCCACCCTCGTCGGCGAGCTGCTGGACCTCCGGATGATCACCGAGGTGGGGTTCGAGGACTCGGCCGGGGGCCGGCCCCGGGGGCTGGTCGCCGTCAACGCGTCGGGCGGTGCGCTGATCGGCGTGGACGTCGCGGAGACGTACGTCCACGCCGAGCTGTTCGACCTGGCGCTGAACGTGCTGGCCCGGGCCGAGGAGGAGACGCGGCCCGGGGAGAGCCGGCCCGGGCAGGTGGTCGGGCAGGTCGCCGCCGCCGTCGGCTCGGTGCTCGCCCAGGCCGGTGTCGAGCCGGCCCGGGTGCTCGGCGTCGGGGTGAGCGTGCCGGGGCAGGTGGACCGGGACACCGGGGTCGCCGAGTACGCCCCCAACTGGGACTGGCACGACGTGCCGTTGCTCGATCTGCTCGCCGAGCACATCGCCTACCCCCTCCACCTGGACAATCCGCTGCGCGCCTGCGCGGTGGCCGAGCTGTGGTTCGGGGCGGCGCGGGGCCGCGGGGACGCCGTGGTGGTCAACCTCGGCACCGGCGTCGGCGCCGGGCTCGTGCTCGGCGGCGGGCTGCACCGGGGGGTGAGCAACAGCGCCGGCGAGTGGGGGCACACCACGCTCGTGCTGGACGGCCGGCTGTGCCACTGCGGCAACCGCGGCTGTGTGGAGACGTACGTCGGCGCGCCCGGCATCATGCGGAATCTGCGCGAACTCAGCCCGGACTCCGCGCTGTTGCGCGCCGATGACCAGACGGCGACCATCGACGCGCTGGCCCGCGCGGCGGCCGGGCGGGACCCGGTGGCGCTCCAGGTGGTCCGGGACACGGCCCGTTACCTCGGCGCGGGCATCGCCGACCTGATCAACCTGCTCAATCCCGAAGTGGTGGTGCTCAGCAGCTGGGTGGCCGCCCGGCTGGGCGAACCGCTGCTCGACGAGGTCCGGCAGGCGGTCGCCCGGCACGCGTTGCGCCGGCCGCTGGCCGCCACCGGGATCGTCCTCTCCCCGATCCCCACCGACCCGGTGTCCCTCGGCGCGGCCACGTTCGCGCTGGAGGGGGCGCTGCGACCGGCCGGGCAGCGGGCGGTGCGGCGCACCCGCGCGGCCGGCCGCACGGCACCGCGGGCGTGACGCGGCCGGGAAGCCGCACGGAACCGTCCGCGTGACGCCGCCGGGGAGCGCCGGCCACCCTTCCCTTCCCGCGCCCTCCTGTCGTGGCCGGGGACCGTCCGCGGCCCCTCGGAACCCGGCGCCCAACTCCCCCGTGCGGTGCGGCCGTTCGCGGTGCCGAACGGAGGGCAACAACTCGCGCGGACTTCGTCCGACCCCTTGCCGAAGGATTGGGCGAAGGTTAGCGTCCCGCACCACGCCCCCGTCGGCCCCCGGCCGCCGGGCGTGCGAGCCGCAGCCGCCCCCGACCGGACAAGGACGTCAGCATGTCGGCACAGAGCAGCACCTGGGACCGCCGATCGATATCCCGGGCCGCCGCGGGCCTGGCCGCCGCCGGTGCGCTTGCCGCCTGCGGCGGCAACAACGGCCGCGGCGGCGGCTCGGGTTCGGGCGAGCGCCTGGTCCAGTACTTCCACGCCTACGGCGAGCCGGGCACCGAGCAGGCGGTCAAGCGCCACGCGGCGGCGTACTCCGAGGCGGACGTGACCACGCAGTGGATCATCGCCTGCACACGGCCGGCACGCTGGTCGTGTGCTCGCCGGCCGGCTACGCCCTCGCCCGCATCCCCTACCGGCACGCGGAGAAGGTCTTCCGCGCCGTCCTGGTGACCCTGATGGTCCCGGCCGCCGTCACCTTCGTGCCGAGTTTCGTGCTGGTGTCGTCGCTCGGCTGGGTGGACAGCTACCGGGGTCTGATCGTCCCGGGGCTCTTCAGCGGTTTCACCTGCTTCCTGTTCCGGCAGTACTTCCTCGGGTTCCCCAAGGAGCTGGAGGAGGCGGCGCGCGTGGACGGGCTCGGGTACTGGGGCGCGCACCGGCGTGTCGTCGTGCCGAACTCGCTGAACTTCTTCGCGGCGATCGCCACGATCACCTTCACAGGCGGCTGGAACGCCTTCCTGTGGCCACTGGTCATCGGCCAGGACCCGAGCGCCTGGACGGTCCAGGTCGCGCTGTCGTCGTACATGACCAACCAGACCGTCAACTACCACCTGATCTTCATGGCGACCGCCATATCGATCCTGCCCCTGCTGTTCGTGTTCCTCTTCCTCCAGCGCTGGCTGGTGCAGGGGATCGCGCAGACCGGCATCAAGGGCTGAGCGAGGAGAACCATGTCCGTGACCACGACCACCGAGTACGTCGAGGACGTCTCGCCGGGTTCCGGGGCGCTGCCGCCCCGCGCCTGGTACGCGTCCTCCGACGCCCCGTCCCTCTCCCTCGACGGCACCTGGCGCTTCCGGCTGTCGGACACGGCCGACGCCGAGGACGACTCCTTCGCCGGGGACGGGTACGACGCCCGTGACTGGGCGCGGATCCAGGTGCCCGGCCACTGGGTGCTCCAGGGCCATGGCTCCCCGGTCTACACCAACCACCTCTATCCGTTCCCTGTCGACCCGCCCCGGGTGCCGACCGAGAACCCGACCGGCGACCACCTGCGCGTCTTCGACCTGCCCGACGGCTGGCCGGCGGACGGCGGCGCGGTGCTGCGCTTCGACGGTGTGGAGTCCTGTGCCCGCGTCTGGCTGAACGGCACGGACATCGGTACGTTCAAGGGCTCCCGGCTGCCGCACGAGTTCGCGGTCGGGCACCTGCTCAGGCCCGCCGGGAACGTGCTGGCCGTCCGGGTGCACCAGTGGTCGGCGGGCTCGTACCTGGAGGACCAGGACCAGTGGTGGCTGCCGGGCGTCTTCCGCGGGGTGACCCTGCTGCACCGCCCGGCGGACTGCGTCCTCGACTTCTTCGTGCACGCCTCCTACGACCACACCACCGGCGCGGGCACACTGCGGGTCGACTCCGACGTGGACGGCCGGGTCACCGTGCCGGAGCTGGGCATCGACGCGCCCACCGGGGAGCCGGTGACGGTGCCGGTCGAGCCGTGGTCGGCGGAGGCGCCCCGGCTGTACGAGGGGGCGCTGACCACCGGGGGCGAGCGGGTGCCGCTGCGCATCGGCTTCCGCACGGTGGCGGTGACCGACGGGCTGATCAAGGTCAACGGGAAGGCGGTGCTGTTCAAGGGCGTCAACCGGCACGAGTGGCACCCGGAGCGGGGGCGGGCGCTGGACCTCGCGACCATGCGCGAGGACGTGCTGCTGATGAAGCGGCACAACGTCAACGCCGTCCGCACCGCCCACTACCCCCCGCACCCGGCCTTCCTCGACCTGTGCGACGAACTCGGGCTGTGGGTGATCGACGAGTGCGACCTGGAGACCCACGGCTTCACCGAGCAGGGCTGGCGGGGCAACCCCGTGGACGACGACCGCTGGACGCCGGCCCTGCTGGACCGGGCGGCCCGGATGGTGGAGCGGGACAAGAACCACCCCTCGGTCGTCGTCTGGTCGCTGGGCAACGAGGCGGGCACCGGGCGGGGCCTGACCGCGATGGCCGAGTGGATCCGCCACCGCGACGCCTCCCGGCCGCTGCACTACGAGGGCGACGCCAACTGCCGTGACACGGACGTGTACTCGCGGATGTACGCGAGCCACGCCGAGGTGGAGCGGATCGGCCGGGGCCTGGACGGCGGGCCGCCGCACCGTCGCGAACTGCCGTTCATCCTCTGCGAGTACGCCCACGCCATGGGCAACGGTCCCGGCGGGCTCGCCGACTACCAGTGGTTGTTCGAGGCCCACGACCGGCTCCAGGGCGGCTTCGTCTGGGAGTGGATCGACCACGGCATCGCCCACCCCGCGCTGGGGTACGCCTACGGCGGCGACTTCGGCGAGGAGCTGCACGACGGCAACTTCGTCTGCGACGGCCTGCTGTTCCCCGACCGGTGGCCCTCCCCCGGGCTGGCCGAGTACAAGAAGGTGATCGAGCCCGTCGCCCTCACGGCCGACGGCGCGCAGGGCACGGTCCGGATCACCAACAAGTACGACTTCGCGGACCTGTCGGCGCTGTCGTTCTCCTGGTCGTACGAGGTCGAGGGCGAGCCGGTGGACTCCGGGGCGCTGCCGGTGCCCGCGCTGGCCCCGGGCGAGTCGGCCGAGGTCGGGCTGCCCGCCGTCCCGGCCGGGGCGCCGCCGGGCGAGGCGCTGTGGACCGTGCGGGCGCGGCTCGCCACCGGCACCGCCTGGGCGCCGGCGGGCCATGTCGTCGCCTGGGGCCAGGTCCCGGTGGCATGGCGCCGGGTGCCGTCCGTCGCGGCGAGCGCCCGGCCGGTGCCCGGTGACGGGGTGATCACGCTGGGCCCGGCCGTGTTCGACGCCCGGACCGGGGCGTTGCGGGCGATCGGCGGGGTGCCGGTGACGGGGCTGCGGCTGGACGTGTGGCGGGCCACCACCGACAACGACGACGGCGCCGCCTGGCAGAGCGATCCGCGCTACGGACTGCTGTGGCGGAAGCTGGGCCTGCACCGGATGCGGCACCGCCTGGACGCGGTGCGGGCGGACGAGGACGCCCTGACGGTCCGTACCCGGGTGGCGCCGGCCGCCCGGGAGGAGGGGCTCGCGACGGTGTACCGGTGGACGTCGGACGGCGACCGGCTGCGGCTGACGGTGTCCGTCGGCCCGCAGGGCGACTGGACCGTGCCGCTGCCCCGCCTCGGCATCCGCTTCGGGCTGCGGGCCGCCGACCGGGTGCGGTGGTACGGCGGCGGCCCGGGCGAGGCGTACCCGGACACCCGGGCGGCGGCGCTGACCGGCCGCTGGGAGGCGGCCGTGGACGACCTCCAGACGCCGTACGTCCGCCCGCAGGAGAACGGCGCCCGGATCGACGTGCGCTGGGCGGAGCTGGGCGGCCTGCGGATCGAGGGCGACCCGGTGTTCCAGCTCACCGCCCGCCGCTGGACCACCGAGCAGCTGGACGCCGCCGCGCACCGCACCGATCTGGTGCCCGGGGACACGGTCTGGGTGAACCTCGACCACGGGCAGCACGGCATCGGCTCCCAGTCCTGCGGCCCGGCCCCGCTGCCCCGCTACCACCTGCGGGCCGAACCGGCGGAGTTCTCCTTCGTCTTCTCCCCGACCGGCAGGTTTTCTCCAACCACCCTTTGAAACCGGCGGTGTCGGCGTGACCATGGGTCGCATGCGACCCATGGGACGACTCCTCGGCACCCTCGCCGCCGGCCTGCTGACCGCCTCCGCGCTGTCCGCCTCCGCCGGCACGGCACGGGCCGCCGACTCGGGGACCTTCAGTGTCCTGACGTACAACGTGGCCGGACTGCCCGAGGGCCTCAGCTCCGGGCATCCGGCCGTCAACACCCCGCTGATCTCACCCCGGCTGGCGGACTACGGCATCGTCAACGTCCAGGAGGACTTCAACTACCACGCGGCGCTCTACGCCGGCGACCAGCACCCCCACCGCACGGCGACCAGCGGCGGCGCGGGCATCGGCGACGGCCTCAACACCCTGTCCGCCTACCCGCTCCAGGACTTCGAGCGGGTGCGGTGGAACGACTGCACCGGCACCGACTGCCTGACCCCCAAGGGCTTCACGCTGGCCCGGGTGCGGCTCGCCGAGGGCGTCTACGTCGACCTGTACAACGTGCACACCAACGCCGACGACAGCGCCGCGGCACTGGCCGCCCGGCGGGCCAACATCGCGCAGCTGTCGGCCTTCGTCCGGGACAACTCGGCCGGCAACGCGGTGATCGTGATGGGCGACACCAACACCCGCTACACCCGCGCCGGCGACACCATCCGCGCCCTCGTCGACGACAACGGCCTGACCGACGCCTGGGTCCGGCTGGTCAAGGGCGGCACGGCCCCCGCGCAGGGCGCCGATCCGCTGCTGTGCCCGGCGTCCGCGCCGCCCGACGACTGCGAGGTGGTCGACAAGGTGCTCTACCGCGGCGGTCCGCTGCTGTCCCTGACCGCCACGCGCTACCACGACGAGTGGGCGGGGTTCCTGGACGCGTCCGGCGGCAACCTCTCCGACCACTTCCCGCACACCGTCGACTTCTCCTACACGCTCGCCCCGGGGCTCCGGGCGAGCGACTTCACCGGCGGTCCGCACGGCACGGCCTTCAACGACGCCGACGACCTGCCGGCCGCGCCCGCCCCGCGCACCCTCACCCTGCGCGGCTCCGCCCGCCTGGACGCCGTGTCCCTCACCCACGACGGCGGCGCGGTCCTCGGGCACGGCGGCACGGGCGGCGCGCCCGTCTCGCTCACCCTCGCCGCCGGGGAACACCTCACCTCGGTCCGGCTCACCGAGGGCCGCAAGGACGGCCGTACCCGGGTCTTCTCGGCCGCCTTCACCACCGACCGGGGCCGGACGCTCTCGGCGGGCACCGCGACCGCCGACGGCAGCACCCTCACCGCCCCGGCCGGCTGGCAGATCGTCGGCTTCACCGGCCGCTCCGGCGACGAGGTCGACAAGCTGGGGGTGCTGTACGCGCCGATCACCTGACGCACCGCTTTCCTAGATGCCCTAGGCTGTGCCCTTGGAACTCAAGGGAGGTGGCCCATGGCCCGGGCGGGACTCACCGTCGAGCGACTGGTGGCGGCCGCGGCGGAGCTGGCGGACGAGGCCGGGTTCGACAGGCTCAGCGTCTCGGCGCTGGCCCGCCGCTTCGGCGTCAAGGACGCGAGCCTGTACTCGCACGTGCGCAATCTCCAGGACCTGCGCACCCGGCTCGCGCTGTACGCGGGCGGCGAGCTGATCGACCGGATCGCGGCGGCCGTGGCCGGCCGGGCGGGCAAGGAGGCGCTGACGGCGTTCGCCGGCGCCTACCGGGACTACGCCCTGGCGCATCCCGGCCGGTACGCGGCCACCCAGATCCGGATCGACCAGGCCCTGATCGCGGACTCCGCCGCGCTGCGCCGCACCGCCGAGATCACCTACGGCGTGCTGCGCGGCTACGGCCTCGCGGAACCGGACCTGACGGACGCGGTGCGCCTGCTGCGCAGCACCTTCCACGGCTACTGCGTCCTGGAGGGCGCGGGCGGCTTCGGCGCGGACCGGGACGTACGGGCCTCCTGGGACAAGGCGGTCGACGCCCTGCACCTGGCCCTCACCCACTGGCCCCGGGAGGGGAAGAGCGATGACTGACACGCCGTACCACGACATCACGGGCCGGGGGCCGGTGCTGCTGCTCCTGCCGGGCGGCGCCGGGCACCCGATGGGCCTCGGGCCGCTCGCCGAGCGCCTGGCCGCGCGGTTCACCGTGGTCACGTACGACCCGCTGGGCCTCGCGCACGGCCGGCTCGGGCGGCCGGCCGGCGAACAGCGGGTCGCGGACTGGAGCGAGGGCGCGCGGCGGGTGCTGGACGCGGTCGCGCCGGCGGGCGGACCGGCGTACGTGTTCGGCACCAGCTCGGGCGGCATCGCGGCCCTGGACCTGCTGGCCCGTCACCCCGGGCGGGTGGCGCACGCGGTCGCGCACGAACCGCCGTGCGTGACCGTCCTGCCGGACGGGGACGCCCGGCGGGCGGAGCTGATCGAGCAGTTGGAGGGGGCCGGACGGCCGCCCGCCGAGGGCCCGTCGGCGACCCCGATGGGCGTCTTCCTGGCCCGTGTCCTGCGCCCCTTCACCTCGTACGTGCCCGCCGCCGCCCCGCCCCCGGGCCGGCTCACGCTCGCCGTCGGCGCCGACTCGCGCGGTCAGCTCCTGCACCGCACGGCCGAGGCCCTCGCCGAGCGGCTGGGCAGCGCCCTCGCCGAGTTCCCGGGCGGGCATCTCGGCACGCTGGAACACCCGGTGGAGTTCGCGGACCGGCTCGCCGGGACGCTGCGCCCGGACGCCCGGACGCCGGCGTAGGAGGGGCTCGTCCCGCCCGGGTCACAAGGCCGTCCGGGGCCCCGGACGGACCGGTGCGCGCCGCCCCGTGCGCTTCCCCGGCTCACCGGGGCGCCACTGACCACCCCGTGTCCCCGTCCGCGAAGCGGAAGGCGGCGGTCCGGCCGCCGGGCCGGTCCACCCGTACCTCCCGGTCGTCCTCCCGCACCGTCACGGACACCAGTTCGGTGAGCGGCCGGGGTTCCGTCTCCCCGGTGAGCCGGGCGAGCGCCACAAGGAGCGTGGGGCCGCCGTCCGCCCGGACGGTCCCGGTCAGCTCCGCGGACAGGCCGTGCACCGGGACGAGTTCGGCGCTCACCCCGTCCCCGTCCGGCCAGCCCGTCACCCGGACCGGGGTGCCGGGGGCCGCGCCCGCCACCAGGTGGGCCCGCACCTCTACGGCCCCGCGCACCACCACCAGGCTGGTGACGGTGGTCCCGCCGCGCACGGTGTGCCGGGAGGCGATCCAGCCCTCGCCGGTGCCGAGCGGCTCGATGCCCGTACGCCCCGGATCGCCGCCGACGATCACGCTGTTGTCGTACGACGCGTCGGGCGCGGTGGCGGTGGAGTAGGCGAGCCGGGTGTAGCAGGGGTCGTACCGGACGTCCTCGCTGCCGTGGTTGTGCAGCCGGACCACGCCGTCCGCGGCGGTGGACTGGAGCAGCCAGTGGGGGGCGGGCAGCGGGTGGGCCGCGTCGGCGCGTTCGGCGGGGGCCGCCTCCTCCGGTGCCGTCCACACCTCGTGCCCGGGCGGCAGCAGCAGGCCGAGGAAGCCCTTGCTCGCCCAGTACGGCGAGGCGGGGCCGGAGTAGCTCTGCACGAGCGAGGTGCCGGGAGCGAGCCAGCCGAGCGGGAGCAGGCCGCGCGCGTCGACCGCGCCGCCGTCGAGGAAGTACCGCAGGGCCCCCGAGGCCAGGCGCCGGGTCAGGCCCGGGGGCAGCGGGGTGTGCCCGGTCAGCGCGCCCAGCCAGAGCGGGGCGGTGGTGGCGAACCGGTAGGTGAGGGACCGGCCCTGGCGCATTGGGGCACCGTCGCCGCCGAACAGACGGGCGTAGTCGGCGAGATGGCGGCGGAGCCGGTGGCCGTAGCGGGCGAGCAGGTCGGTGTCGCCCGCGAGCCAGGCGTGCAGGACCGGGTACAGGTGCATGGCCCAGCCGTTGTAGTAGTCGAACTTCCGGCCGTCGCCGTCGGTGTACCAGCCGTCGCCCACGTACCAGGTCTCGATCCGCTCCAGGCCCCGGTCGATCGCGGCGCGTGCCGCCTCCTGCCGGTGGCCGATCTCCGCGAGGAAGCCGCCGACGGTGACCGGGAACAGCTCCCAGTTGCACGGCCAGGGCACGGCGGTGAGCGCGTCGGCCAGCCAGTCGGCGGTGCGCCGGCGCACGGCGTCGGCCAGCCGGTCCCACAGCAGCGGCCTGGTCAGCCGCAGGGCGAGCGCGATCGAGGCGGCCTCCACCAGCGGCTGGCTCCGGTCGGTGATCCGGGGCCAGACCCCGCCCGGACCGGCGGCGAGGCCGTCGGCGTACCGGCCGAGGGCGGTCTCGTCGCGGCGGAACGCGGCCAGCAGCAGGGTGCGGGCGTAGCCCTCCAGGCCGTCGGAGAGGCGGCCGGAGTGGCTCACGTGGTCGCCGGGGAGGTGGTAGAGGGCGCGGTCGGGGGTCGCGTACGGCTCGACGGCGGCGAGGAGGCCGTCGGCGGCGGCCTCCCAGTGGGCGCGGGTGTAGCCGGTGTACGGGCTGGACTCGCGGTCGTCGGCGGGAAGTTCGATCACGGCGGTGGCTGTCCTTCCTCGGCTGGAACCCGGGACGCCCCGGTTCCGGTCGGGGCGCCCCGGGAGTTCATTCCCTCCGTACCCTGCCCGCGGGGACCAGGTGGCGGGCGAGCAGTTCGTCGCGGACCAGGCCCGCGAAGACGGTGGCGCCGTACTCGGAGGTGTGCGTGTTGTCGCGCTTCTCGTTGTACAGGTAGAGCGCCTTGGAGCCCTCCGGGCCGAGGGACCCACCAGTTGCCTGGTCCTCGCCGTGAGGTCGATCAGCGCGACGCCCTCGGCGGCGGCGACCGAGCGGATGACGGCCGGGTGGTCGACGCATGGGCCGTTGACGAGCAGGGCGGTGTCGTTGTCCAGGGTGCCGTCGGCGTTGAACCAGCGGCGCACGACGGGCGTGAAGGACGAGGTCGCCGGGGCGGATCAGCGGCTGGACGGCGGCCCACAGCCGCGCGTCCCGGAGGTAGGTGACCGTGCTCTCGCCGGAGTCGGCGTGGTCGGCGACGGACAGACCCCTGCGCAGGTACCGCGGGAGCTGCTGGCCCCAGCCGGAGTAGGGGGCGGCGGACTGGTCGCAGACCGTGGAGTCGCCGACGCCCGAGCGCTACGGCCTCCAGGGCCCGTACGTCATCGCGTTCACCGACGGCGGGGCCCCCTCCCCCGCCCTGTACCACGGCGCGCTCACCACCCCGTGGGCCGACGCCCTGGGCATCGCCGGCCACGTACCGGACAGCGGCCGGGGCCGCGTCGCCGGGGTCGGCATCGCCGGGCGGGACCCGGCGTACCCGTACACCGTGGGGCCGGCCAACTCCGCGGCGCAGTACTGGGGCCCGGCCCGCGCCTCGGACGGGTACTTCTCCATCCCCCGGGTCCTGCCGGGCACGGACACGCTGACCGTCCACAAGGGCGAACCGGCCGTCCTCGAAGGCCAGGTGACCGTCGCCGCGGGCGCGACGACCACGCTCGCCGTCCCCTCGTCCGGCGACCCGTCCCGCGCGAGCGCGATCTGGCGGATCGGCGACTGGGACGGCACCCCGGCGGGGTTCGAGAACGCGGACCTGATGACGTACGCCCACCCCTGCGACATCCGGGCCGCGCCCTGGACCGGGAACGTGGTGGTCGGCAGCGGCACGGAGCCGGGCACCCGGTCCCTGACGGTGGGCTCCTACCGGGGCGACAACCACACCTTCGCCTACAGCGTCCCGGCCGGTGCCTGGCGCACGGACACCGGCCAGTACAACGTGCTGAGGATCGACGTGGTGAGCGGCTCGGGGACGACGGGCTACCTCAGTGCCGGTACGGCCGTCGACGCCATCGACCTGCTCGACTGATCACCCGTCAGGTGCCGCGCGTCCCCCGCTGGTCCGCCAGGCCGGCGCACGCGTAGGTGACGAGCGCGGCTCAGTCCGCGGTGGACCCGCCGGAGGCGTCCACCGTCAGGGACCGGGTGGCACGGTGTCGGCCACGGGGACACCGAAGTCCGGCGTGCCGTCCGGCTTCCAGCCGAGCGTCTGGATCCGGGTGTGCCGGTTGGGGTCGTGCAGCGGGTCGCCGGTGATCTCCTTGTACTGCCGGGCGTGGTAGACGAGGACGTCGGTACGGCCGTCCTCGGCGACGGTGAAGCAGCTGTGGCCGGGACCGTACTGCCCCGTGGCGTCGTTGCCGGTGAACACCGGGACGGGCGACTTGGCCCAGCTGCGCGCGTCCAGCAGGTCGCCGTGGGCGTCGGCGGTCAGCAGGCCCATGCAGTAGTGCCAGTCGGTGGCGCTGGCGGAGTAGGTGAGGAAGATCCGGCCGTTGCGCTTGAGGACGTACGGGCCCTCGTTGACCTTGTAGCCGACGCACTCCCAGTCGTACTCGGGCGTGGACAGGCGCACCTGGGGGCCGGTGAGGTTCCACGGGCCGGCCATCTCCGAGATCCACAGGGCCGTGTTGTTGTCCATGCCGGGCTCGTGCTGGGCCCAGACCAGGTAGCGGGTGCCACGGTGCTGGAAGGTGGTGGCGTCCAGCGAGAAGGTCTCCCAGGCCGTCTTGATCTGCCCCCGTTCCACCCACGTCCCCTTGAAGGGGTCGGCGTGGGCGTTCTCCAGCACCCAGATGCGGATGGCCCACACGTCCTCGGCGGGGGCCGAGGCGAAGTAGACGTACCACTTGCCGCCGATCCGGTGCAGCTCGGGCGCCCAGATGTGGGCGGCCATCGGGCCGGTCGCGTGGGCCCGCCAGATCACGGACTCGGCGGCGGTGGACAGCCCGTTCAAGGTGCGGGAGCGGCGCAGGACGATGCGGTCGTACTCGGGGACGGTGGCCGTGAAGTAGTACGTGCCGTCGGGGTGGCGGGTGATGTGCGGGTCGGCGCGCCGGCGGACGAGGGGGTTCGCGTACGGGGCCGGCCCCGCCTTCCCCGGGTGCGGCTCCGGCCCGGCCGCCCGCGCGGGGGCCGCCTGGGCGAGGCCGGGGGTGACGGCCAGGGCGCCGGCGGCGAGCGCGGCGCCCTTGAGCACCGCCCTGCGGCCGGGAGAGTCGGGCAGGTCGTGATCGCGGCTCATGCGGACTGCCTCTCGATTGTTCGATATTACGTACAGCATCTGTGATTACGAACGCCGAAAAGGTAAGGGCGGCCCACGGGAGGGTCAATGGGGCGGACGCGTGGACTCCCCGTCCGGTCCTCCTCCGGTTCGACTAGCGTCGTGACCATGACCAGCGACACCTCCCCCAGCCTCGCCGACGCCCTCGCCTCCGGGACGGTCGTGCTCGACGGCGGCATGTCCAACCAACTGGAGGCGGCCGGGCACGACCTGAGCGACGAGCTGTGGTCGGCACGGCTGCTCGCCGAGCGGCCCGAGGCGGTCACCGAGGCGCACCTCGCCTACTTCCGCGCGGGGGCGAGCGTGGCGATCACGGCCAGCTACCAGGCCACCTTCGAGGGCTTCGGCAAGCGCGGCACAGACCGCGCGGAGGCGGCGCGGCTGCTCGCGCTCAGCGTGGACCTGGCCCGTACGGCGGCCCTGCGCGCGGCGGACACGGGCATCCGGCGCCCGCTGTGGGTGGCGGCCTCGGTCGGGCCGTACGGGGCGATGCTCGCGGACGGCTCCGAGTACCGGGGCCGCTACGGGCTGAGCGTGGCCGAGCTGGAGCGGTTCCACCGGCCCCGGATCGAGACGCTGGCCGCCGCCGCGCCGGACGTGCTGGCACTGGAGACCGTGCCGGACGCCGACGAGGCCGCCGCGCTGCTGCGGGCGGTACGGGGGCTCGGGGTGCCGGCCTGGCTGTCGTACACGGTCGACGGGACGCGCACCCGGGCCGGCCAGCCCCTGGCGGAGGCGTTCGCCCTCGCCGCCGACGCGGAGGAGGTGATCGCGGTCGGCGTGAACTGCTGCGCGCCCGGGGACGTGGAGGCCGCCGTGGAGATCGCGGCGCGCGTCACCGGCAAGCCGGTCGTGGTCTACCCCAACAGCGGCGAGGGCTGGGACGCCGGGGAGCGCGCCTGGCGGGGCGGTACGACGTTCGGCGCGGACCGGGTCACGGCGTGGCGGGAGGCGGGCGCTCGGCTGGTCGGCGGGTGCTGCCGGGTGGGTCCGCGGAGCATCGGGGAGATCGCGCGGGCACTGGACGCGGCCTGAGCGCCCTGCCCTCGGGGGGAGCGCCGGTCGGCGTGCGGCCGGGAACGGGCGCCCTCGGCGGCGCCCCCTGGTCGAACAACGACACCGGGCGCCGATGACGTTACGTGCCCGATTCCGTACCGTGTGTATCCGTCCGGCCTCCTCGAAAGCTCCGGCCGCCCGGACCCTCCCACCGGGCGGCCGGCTCGTTGCGGGCGCCGGACCGGGGCCTCGTCACAGGTCCGGGCCCGGCGCGGGGCGGCGCGGCGGCGGTCAGTGGCGCAGGGCGCCCACCGAGCGGCGGAGCCGGCGCATCGCGGAGGCGAGTTCGGCGCCGGGGGCGCGCGGGACGGAGTGCCGTGGGGGCCCGGTGCCGGCGGACGCGGCGGTCCACAGGACGATGTCCGCGTCCCGTGGGCCGTGGGCGACGCGCGGCCCGCCGTCGTCGAAGATCCGCACCGGGTGCGTGGCGTCCCAGGCCGCCCAGCCGGGGTCCCCGGTCGTCACGAACCGCACCCAGGCGGTGTGCATCGCGTCGCACAGTTCCCGCGGCGCGCCCTCACCGGCCAGCTTCCTCGACTCGGGCACGTCCCCGGTGTCGAAGACGAACCCCAGCTCCAGGGCGTGGCAGGCGCCGAGGCCGGGCAGCCGGGACGGCCACGCGAACTCGTACAGGTGGCTGGCGGCGGGCCGGGCGTCGGCGAGCCGGTGCAGCGGCACCCGCAGCAGGTGGTCGGTGACCATCTGGCCGACGATCTCGGCGGTCCCCGCGCCGGGGTGCAGCAGCCGGTAGCCGCGCGGGATGTCGGGACCGGCGTGGCAGCGGGCCATGGCCCCGGCCAGGGCGACCGCGCCGAGCCGGTCGACGCGCTCCAGCAGCCCGCCGGGCGCCAGCCACAGCCGGTACTCGTCCCGCGTCCAGCCCATGAGGAGTTCGACGCCCGGGGCGGCGCCGCCGTCGGTCAGCGCCTTCAGCGGGTCCCGGGGCACGAGGTCGCCGTCGACGACGATGCCGAACGCGGGGCCGCCCAGCACCGGGCTGCCGAGCCGGCCGACCTCGGCCTGGGTGCGCAGCAGCAGATCACGGTCGACGGCGGCGAACGCCTCGGCGGTGGCGGGGATCCTCAGCCGGGCGGCCATCCGGCGCACCATCCGCCGTACCCTGTCGCGGTCCGACACCTCGGGCGGTCCGCTCTGCAGCACCGCCCGCCGGATCAGGCCCCGCGTCCGCGGCGCGGCGAGCAGGACGCCGGTGCTGATGGCGCCGGCCGACTGCCCGCACAGGGTGATGCGGTCCGGGTCGCCGCCGAAGGCCGCGATGGTCTCGTACACCCAGCACAGGGCGGCGAACTGGTCGCGCAGTCCGGGGTTCGGCGGCGCGTCCGGGAACAGGCCGTAGCCCTCCACGCCGAGCCGGTAGTTGACCGAGACGCAGACGACCCCGTCGCGCGCGAAGGTGCCGCCGTCGTAGACCGGCACCGCCGAGGACCCCCTGGTCAGCGCGCCGCCGTGCAGCCAGACCAGCACCGGCAGCCGGGCACCGGGGCCCGGCTCGGGGGTCCATACGTTGAGGTTGAGGCAGTCGTCGCCGGGGATGTCGGGGTCGGACAGGTACGGGGCGAACGCCTCCGAGTACGGCGGTTTCGGCGCGGTCGGCCCGAAGGCGCCGGCGTCCCGGAGGCCGTCCCAGGGCTCGGGCGGCCGGGGCGGGCGGAACCGCAGCGGTCCGAAGGGCGGGGCGGCGTAGGGGATGCCCCGGAAGACCGCGATGCCCCGCTCGTACCGGCCGCGTACGGCCCCGTAGGGGGTCGGGACCACGGGCCCCGTCCGGTCTGCCGCCATGGCCGCCAGCCCTTCGCCGCGCGTGCGCACCGCTCACCGGTGCGGACACCGTTCACATCAGAGCGCCACCCGGCCCGGGCGTATTCCCGCGCACGAGAACCCTGCCGGTCCGCCTGTTCGGAGGTTCGAAAGTCGCGGTCGGTCGCATCCCGTGGATTCGTTCGTCTTCCCGCTGTGCTGAGCCACACCTATCGTAGGAAGCGCTTTCTGTCGGCGGCCGGTCATCCGTGCCCGGCCGTCGGCAACGCGTCGGTCGCAGGTGTCGACGGCCCACGGGCGGGCCGGGGAGGCGGTTCGCTATGGTCCGTGCGCGGGGTGCGAACGTGGTGGCCGGACCGACGCTGGCGGTGGTGGCCCGGGAGGCGGGTGTGTCCGTGCCCACCGCGTCGAAGGTGGTCAACGGCCGTGAGGACGTGGCGCCGGAGACCCGCCGCCGGGTGACCGAGGCGCTGGAGCGGCTCGGCTATGTGCGCCGCCCGCGCTTCGACACGGCCCGGGCGCCGGGCCTGGTGGACCTGGTGCTGCACTCGCTGGAAAGTTCCCGGTCGGGCGCGGTGCTGCACGGAGTGGAGGCGGCTGCCCACGAGGAGGGGCTGGACGTGGTGGTGTCCACCGCGCCCGCCCGGGGCCGGGACGCCCGCCCGGAACAGGGGTGGCTGGACAGGCTGACCGCGCGCGGCTCCTCGGGGGCGCTGTTCCACCTGGCGGAGCTGTCCGCCGCGCAGTACGCCTGGCTGGACCACCACCGCATTCCTTACGTGCTCATCGACCCGCCCCACGAGCCGCCGGCCGGCGTGGTGTCGGTCGGGGCGGCCAACTGGCAGGGCGGGGTGTGCGCGACCGGGCATCTGCTGGAGCTGGGCCACGAGCGGATCGGGGTGATCGCCGCGCACCGGCGCACGATGGCCGACGAGGCCCGGCTGGCCGGTTACCGCTCGGCGCTCGCCTCGGCGGGCGTGCGGTACCGCGCCGAGTACGTGCGGCACGCGGACTCCGACGAGTCCACCGCCCGGCTGCGCACGCACGAGCTGCTGGACCTGCCCGAGCCGCCGACGGCCGTCTTCGTGTGCTCGGACCGGATGGCGCTCGGGGTGTACAAGGCGCTCGCGGAGCGGGAGGTGCGGGTGCCGGACGCCATGAGCGTGGTGGGCTTCGACGACCTGCCCGAGGCCCGCTGGGCCGCACCGGCGCTGACCACCGTCCGCCAGCCACTGGCGGAGATGGCGGCCACGGCGCTGCGGCTGCTGGTCCGCATGACACACGGCGACCGTCCCGAGGGCACCCGGACGGAGCTGTCGACCCGGCTGGTACGGCGGGCGAGCACGGCCCCGCCCGCGCCGCGCCGCCCCAGGGCGTACGCGCCCGTCACCGCGGAGCGGCCATCCGCATGACCTCCCAGGCGCGTCGGTCCCTCGTCCGGTGACCCCGTTCCCGCCCGGGTCGTTGGCCGGGCATGAACCACAGCACGCGTACCGCCGCGGCCCTCGCCGTGGCCGCAGTCGCCCTGGCCACCGCCTACGGCACGGCCCGTGCCGCCCGGCACACCCTCGCCCCCGGACAGCAGCGCGTCACCGTGGTCTCGCCCCTCGCGCCGTCCCTCGCGCCGCCCGCCGCACCGCCCGCCGCTTCGCCCGGCGACGAGCACGACCCGAAGGAGGACGTGGAGCTGGACGAGGACGGCCGTCCCGACACCGGGGAGGACTGAGCCCCGGCGCGGGTCCGTCACACGACGACGGCCGGGCATCCCCCGCGAGGGGATTCCCGGCCGTCGTACGTTCCGTGTCGTCCCGCCGAGCAGCCGTCCGTCCCGTTCAGTCCTCGTCGTCCTGGTCGGGACCGGTGAAGAGGGCCTCCACCACGTCCACGGCGCTGCCGTCGTGGTCACTGCCTGCGGTGCCGCTGCCGGCCTGGAGGTTGGCCGTGCGGTCGACCTCGAGCCAGGAGTCGGCCTCCGAGTTGTCGATCACGGTGATCAGGCTGTCGGACGCCGCGGCCGGCGCGGCACCGGCCCCGAGGAGCGCGGCGGCGACCGCCGCGGCCGTCCCGAGCCCGGAGACGGCACGGATCACACGCCCACGCCCTCGGGGACGAGCCGCTCGCGGGCGATGTTGCGCTCCAGCAGGCTGGTGGAGGCCTTCACCCCCACGCCGCTCGCGGGGTCGACCTCCGGCAGCCGGCCGTCGGCCGCCTTGAGGCCGGCGAGCGCGGAGTCCATCGCCTCGTGCGCGGCGAACAGGCACGGGGTGCTGTAGATGGCGACGTCCACGCCGAGATCGGACAGTTCGCCGAGGGACAGGCGGGGGGACTTGCCGCCGGCGATCTGGTTGAACAGCAGCGGCTTGTCCCCGACGACCTCGCGGATCCGCTTGATCCACTCGACGCTGCGCACCCCGTCGACCAGCACCACGTCGGCGTCGGTGGCCGCCAGCCGCTCGGCGCGGTGCAGGATGTCGTGTTCGTCGGTGGCGTCCGTACGGGCGACGACGACCAGGTCCCTGCGCGTCTCCAGGACCTTCTCCAGCTTCTCCAGGTACTCGTCCAGGGGCAGCACCTGCTTGCCATCGGCGTGGCCGCAGCGGCGGGGCCGCTTCTGGTCCTCCAGGATCACCCCGGAGGCGCCGATGCGCTCCAGGCCCTCCACGACGTGGCAGGCGACCTCGGGGTCCACGTATCCGTCGTCGATGTCCACCAGCAGGTGGTGGTGCGGGAACGCGCCGCGCAGCCGCTGGACGAAGGCCACCATGTCGGGCCAGGCGATGAACCCGATGTCGGGCAGCCCGTAGTACGAGGCCGCGAAGCCGAAGCCCGAGACGAACATCCCGTCGTAGTGCTTGGCGGCGATCGACGCCGAGTACATGTCGTACACGCCGATCAGCGGTGTTGTCCCGGGCCCGGCGATGCTTTCGCGCAGCTTCTTACCGTAAGTCAAGGTCCGGCTCCTTCTGTGGGTGGGTGACGCGGGCAGGGTGGGTCACGCGTCTCAACGTCCTTTGCCAAGACAAGAGCATCTCTAGGTAGACACATGACCATCCCTCTACGCGAGCTTTAGTCACCCCAACGGGGTAACCGGTTCACCGCAGAAACGTCACTGAGCCGGTTTTGCCACCCATTCGAGTCCGCCGTTCAGGTGGGCCAGGAAGTCCGGGTCGCGGTACGCGCCGGAGGCGTGCCCCAAGGCTGTGCAAAAGACACGGCCGCCCGCCGGGCCCCGCTCGCGGCACCAGGCCGGCGGATGGTCCGCGCCCATCCCACCGCCCGCCGCCGCACGCACCCCGGCGGCCGGGCCGGGTCAGCACTTCTCCGCCGGTGGACAGGAAGACCACGGCCGCGAATCCGTCCAGCGGGCGTTCGAGGCCCCCGGGATCCTCGGTGTGCTCGACGGCGAACCCGCCGGGCGCCCGGATCGCGTCGACCGCGTCCGGGACGGACTCGTGGCGGTGGCCGGCGGTGCGGGTGTGGAGGAGGAGGCGAGGAGGCATGGCGGGCTCCGGGCGCGGGGGAGCCGGCCGGCGTCCGGTGCGCGCCGGTCGGGTGACGGGCGACAGCGTGGCGGCGGCCCGTGGGGAACGGGATCGGCTGGGCGGGCGGGCGTGAGCGGCCCGGTGGGGCGGGAGCCGGCTCGCCGTGCACGGGGCCGGTCAGCCGCTGCCGGGAACGCCGTTGTCGGGGCCGGTCAGCCGCTGCCGGGGACGCTGTTGTCGGGGGCTCCGTCGCCGCCTGGCGGGAGGTCCCCGCGCTCCACGGGGGCCGTCGCCGTGCGGGGCGGCGGCAGGAGGGGAGCGAGCTCCTCGGGGGCGGGGCGGTGGATGGCGTCGGCGGCCCGGCGGAGCACGTCGGCCGCGACCTTCTCTCCGTAGACCCGGACCACCTGGCCCCTGGCCGGTGCCCGGCAGACATGGCCCTCGGGGCAGTCGGCGGCGCTGCCGCGTTCCGCGTAGAGGTGCAGGATGGCACCGTCCTTCGCCCAGTACGCGACGGAGAAGCCGTCGTCGCCGTTCACCCCGATGGACTGCTGGGCGAGCGTGAAGCCGGGCACGTCGGTGACGTAGACGAGTTCCGGTGCGATGCCCAACGCCCGCAGGCGCTCGTCCATGTCGGCCCGCCCGGGGTCGGCGGACGCCGGCTCCGGGGTGCTCCCCGCGGCCGCCCTCCCGGACGCTGGGGCAGCCGGCCCGGGACCGGAACGCGCCTTCTCGGTGCCGCACGCGGTGAGCAGCGCGGGGAGGAGCAGGAGCAGCGGCAGGGCGCGTGCGGCACGGATCATGCCGCCCATCGTGCCGCACAGGCGTACCGGGGGGTACTCCCGGTCCCGCAACCCCTCGCCCGACGACCGCCGTTCCGCCGTTTCCCGACCATCTGGTGCCCCCCCACACCGGACTCGACCGCCACGGTCACCGCCTTCGCGCGCCGGACCGGGGTCGTGCCGGCGCCCGGCGGGGCACCCGTGCCGGGCCGGGCGCCCGCAACCACCTGCTCGGGCTCGGCGGCGGTCCGGAGAGATCACCGGGTCCGATCCGGAGCGGCCCGAGCCCGCCGGTCCGCGGCCGTGCGGTGGTCCGGACGACCGGACCCACCGTGCCGGCGTGGGCGGTCGGCCCGCCCGGTCCGGCGCGATCGCCGTGACCCGGGCACGGAGCCGGGACCCCGGCCCGGCAGGGTGGACGAACCGCCGCACCCCGGTGCGCCGGTGGCCGGCCGGCACGAACGCCGGGGGGCCCGGATCCGGCGCCGTTCCCACGATGAAGGACACCGAAGGACAACACGGTGGGTCCTTCGGTGAGGGGCAGCCAGGCGCCCGGTGCCGCCGGCCGGCCGCGTACCGCCTCCGGGCCGGGCGCCGCGACCGACACCGCACGCAGCGGGGTGACCGGCAGCGACTCCCCGGACGGACCGATCGGCTACGGCCGCCCCCTCCCCGGTACCTCCCGGCACGCGATCGGCCCGAGCGGCACGCCCGGGGTACGCGGGCATCCGCCGGAGCGTTCTTCCCGGAGCCCTCCTCATCGGGCCCGGCCCGTGGGGTGTCCCGCCCACACCGCAGGGGTGCGACCCGACCACGGACTGGCCTGTTCGAGTTGGCCGGCCAGGCGGAAGAGGCGGCCTTCGAGCCCATGACCGGCGGCGAACTGCATGCCGACGGGCAGTCCGGTCCCGGGGTCGGCCGTGACCGGCACGGACATGGCGGGGGTGCCCGTCACGTTGAACACCGCGGTGAACGGCGAGAGGTCGAACAACCGGCGCAGCCAGCCCGGACCGTCCAGCGTCTCCGCACCCTCGGCATGGGTGCCCAGCGGCACGGGCAGGTCGGGCAGCGTCGGGGTGAGCAGCAGGTCGTACGCCTCGAAATACCGCCCCAGGCTCCGAGCGATCCGGTTCCGGAGCGCGAGAGCGGCGACGAACTGGGCGCCGGTGACCCGCCGTCCGTGACGATAGGCGGCGAGGACGGGCGGTTCGAGGGTCGAGGAGTCGACGGGCCGGCCGAGCGCGGCGGCCAGCTCGTCGACCGAGGCCGTGAGGTTCGCACTCCACTGATGGGCACTGGCCAGCACGAACTCCTCCCAGTCGGCGCCCAGTTCGACTTCGGCCTCCTCCACGCGATGGCCGAGGGATTCGAGCAGGCGCACGGTGCGGGAGAGGGCGTCGGCCACGGGGGCGGTGGTGCGGTGCCCGCCCCACGCGTGGGCGAGGACCCCGATCCGCAACGAGCCCGGGGAACGGGTGACCTCCTCCGCGTACGGCCGGGGCGGTTCCGGTGCGACGTAGGGGTCGCCGGGCTCCGGGCCGCGGATCTGGTCGAGCAGCACCGCGCTGTCCCGTACCGTGCGGCTGACCCCGCCCTGCACGGCCAGGCCGTTGAAGACCTCGTCGGCGTCGGGCCCCATGGAGACCCGGCCGCGGGTGGGCTTCAGCCCGAACAGGCCGTTGCAGGCGGCGGGTATGCGCAGGGAACCGGCGGCGTCCGTGGCGTGTGCGACCGGGACCACCCCGGCGGCGACCGCCGCGCCCGCGCCCCCGCTGGACCCGCCGGCGCTGCGCGCCGTGTCCCAGGGGTTGCGGGTCGCGCCGTACAGCACCGGTTCCGTCGTGGTGCTGTAGGCCATCTCCGGGGTCGCGGTACGCCCGAACGTCACGAGGCCCGCGCGGCGGAAGCGCCGCATCAGGAAGGAGTCGGCGGCGGCGACGTGCCCGGCCGCGAGACGGCTGCCCAGTTCCGTCCGCCGTCCGGCCATGGTGACCCCGAGGTCCTTGATCAGGAAGGGGACACCGGCCAGCGGGGCGTCTTGGGGGGCGGGTTCGCCGTCGGCCGGCCAGGTCTCCACGATGGCGTTGATCCGCGGGTCGACCGCCCGCGCGGCCTCGCGTGCGACCGCTTCCAGCTCGGCGGGCGTCACGTCGCCCTTGGCCACCAGTTCCGCGAGCCCGACGGCGTCGAAGGTCACGTACTCGGCAACTCTCACCTGTTCACTCCAGCGGAAAGAAGGATACCGAACAGTCCCTCACGATACCGATCGGTATCGTGAGGGACGGGCTGGTACCGTAGCAGCGGGTGGAGGTCGTCACAACGGACCCAGGTCACGGAGCAGTCATGGCATCGACGGTCAGCAGGCCGACCAGGGTGGCGAAGCTGCCGCCCCGTGAGCGCATCCTCGACGCGGCGGAAGAGCTCTTCCAGCGCGAGGGGATCCGGCGGGTGGGCGTGCAGGCCATCGCCGAGAAGGCCGAGACCACCAAAATGGCGATCTACCGGCACTTCGAGACCAAGGACGCGCTGGTCGCGGAGTGGCTGCGGATCGTCGCCGCCGACTACCAAGCGGTGTTCGACCGGGTCGAGGCCGACCACCCGGGCCGGCCCAGGGAGCAGATCCTGGGCATCGCCCGCTTCATCGCCGAGGGGCTGCCGGCGATCTCGCACCGGGGCTGCCCGTTCATCAACTCCATCGCCGAACTGCCCGACCGCTCCCATCCCGCCCGGCAGGTCGTCGAGCAGCACAAGGCCCTCCAGATGCGCAGGCTGGTCGGCATGTGCGCCGCGGCGGGGCTGCCCGACCCCGGACAGGCCGCGGCCGAGATCACCTTCCTCCTCGAAGGCGCACAGGTCTGCGCACAGAACGGCAGCGTCGATCAGGCCGGTGACCGGCTGATGAACATGGTGCGGCGGATCCTCGATCAGCACGGTTCCTCCGTTTCCTCGCACGACGGGTCGCGAGCGCCCACCGACTGACGGCCCTCGGCCGCCCGTTCACCAGACTTCGCCGTCCGGGTCCCCGAGGCGCCGCGGTGGCACCGCCCGGCACCCGCCAAGGGGCGGGCCGAGGACACGTCGGGGCCGCACTACGGCAATGGGCGCGCGAGCGCGGCCCCTTGTGTGAGCGATCCGCGACCGGCGGCTCTCCGGGACGCCTCCGGGCGGGGCGGGGGGACGGGGCAGCATCCCCGTTCTGACAGGCACCGCCCCCGTACGGTCGAGTGGTCGCGGCCGGTGTCCGTTTTCTTCAAGACCGGCCCGCCGGCCGCTGCCTACGGTGGCGCCATGACCGTACGCATCGCCGTGATCGGCCTGGTCGCTTCCGACCTGGCCGCCTCCCTCGCCTTCTACCGCCGCCTGGGGCTGACCTTTCCCGAGGGGGCCGAGGAACAGCCGCACGTGGAGGCCGAGTTGCCCGGCGGGCTGGTGCTCGCCCTGGACACCGAGGAGACCGTCCGCTCCTTCCATTCCGGATGGCAGCCACCCGCGGGCGCGGGACGGGCCTCGCTGGCCTTCCGCTGCGGCTCCCCCGCCGAGGTCGACGCCCGGTACGAGGAGTTGGTGGCCGCCGGCCACCACGGGGAGCTGAAGCCGTGGGACGCCTTCTGGGGCCAGCGGTACGCCATCGTGCACGACCCGGACGGCACCCCGGTCGACCTGTTCGCCCCGCTACCCGTCCCCGGCGAGTAGCTCCCCGAGCGGCAGCCCCGCCAGCCGCCGCACCTCCCGCGCCAGGTGCGGCTGGTCGGCGTATCCCGCGCGGATCGCCGTCTCGGCGTACGGCGTCCCGGCGCGGGCCAGGGCCAGCGCCCGCCGCAGGCGCAGGATCCGGGCCAGGGTCTTGGGCCCGTATCCGAACGCGGTGAGGCAGCGGCGGTGCAACCAGCGCTCGCCGACGCCGAGTTCGGCGGCCGTCGCCGACACCGCTCGGCCCTCGCCCAGGCACTCCACCAGCCGTCGCAGCAACGGCTCCGGGGCCTCCGCCTCCGCAGCCCGGTCCAGGGCGATGTCCTCCAGCGCACGCGCCGGGTCGGGAGCCGCGGCGATCCGGTCGCACAGCCGCCGGACCCTCGCCGCGGGCCACAGGTCCGCCAACTCCACGCGCAGGTCCCTCAGTTCGTGCGCCGGCACGCCGAGCAGCGCGGGCGCGGTGCCGGGGAAGAAACGGACGCCCGCCCAGGAACGCGCCGGGCCCTCGGGGGCGTAGGGGCGGGTGTCGGGACCCGCGACCAGCAGCCGGCCCTCGCTCCACAGCAGGTCCATGCAGCCGTCCGGGAGCACGGGCCGGACACTGGCGCCGGTCGGGGACTTGGTCCACACCACCGCGCCGGCCAGCCGCGACGCCCGCTCCGCGTACACGGGAGCCAGCCTACGGGCTTCCCGGACCCGCCCGCGGTGCCGCCGCCTGCGCGGGGGCGCCGAACAGCGGGAGGGCGTGGCATATGCGGAAGCGGCGGGCGTGGACGGCGGTGAGCGCGGCGGTCAGGGCCAGCAGGACGAGGGAGGCGGCGCGGTCGAGCAGCGGCACCGTGTCGGCGGGCAGGGTCGCGGCGGCCACGGCGCCCAGCGCGCCATCGAGGAGTTGCCCGGTCCCCCAGAGCACGGTGAGGGTGCGGAGCGCGCGGCGGAAAGGGGCGCTGTCCCGCCAGAGCGCGGCCCGTGCGTGGACCGCGTCGCCCCGGTGCAGCCGCTGGCCCAGCCGGAACGCCAGGGGTCTCGGGGTGAACGCGGTGGCGAGTGCCCAGCCGCCGACCGCCAGGGGCGGCGCCGCGTTCTTGAACAGCAGGGCGCGGGGGCCGCCACCGGTCAGGGACACCAGCGCGGCGGCGAGCAGCAGGAGCGTGAGGAAGAGGTCCACCCCGTCGGTCCGGCGGTGCCGCACGGCACCCGTCAGCAGGCGCAGGGCAGGCGGTGCACCGCTGAGCAGCAGGGCCGGGCCCTGCTCGGCGCCGGCGGCGCGGGCCGCGCAGTACGCGAGGAGCGGGAGGAGGATGTCCACGGCGAGGGACAGCAGGGGGCCGCGGAGGGTGCCGGGTGGCTTCGGCTGTCCCCGGGACCTCGCGGGTCCGTCCGGCCTGGGGGGCAGGGGCGATGACGGCGGCCGGGGAGACTTTCGCAGGCTGGTCGGTCCGCTCGCCTCGGCTGCCCTGGCGTACCTGGTCGACGGGGGCGTCGCAGCCGGCCCGGCCGCCCCGGTCCGCCTGATCGGCCCGGTGGCGGCGCCGGTCGTCCCCGCTGACCCCGCCTGCCTCCCCGTCCTGCCGCGCCGTTCCTCGCGTAGCGTCCGCTCCGTCATGTCCGCTGCCTCCTTGCCCGGTGCCAGGGCCGTGCCGGGTGGTGCCGCGACGGCGGCACCCGGCTGTCCTGCCGCGGCCGGACGGCTCCGGCCTGTGCGATCACGCTAGGCGCGGGGCGGTCTCCGGCGGATCGGAGCACGGGTGGAGCAGCGGGTGGAAAACGAGTGGAGGGTCACCGGCGTGTTCTCCACCGACGGGTCCAGCTCTCGGGGTGGAGACGGCCGGCCGTCGGACGGCTCGGCCGTCGGAGGGCGGCGGGCAGGCGGGCGGGCTCGGCCCTCACCACTCGGGGTGTGCCGGATCCCTGCCGTCCCCGCCGCCGGCCGCACCGGCCCTCCCGCCGCCGGCGTTGCCGAAACCGCTGCCGCCGCCGTTGTTCCAGTAGCCCCCTCCGCCGGCGCCACCGCCACCCCCGGCCCAGTACCCGCCGGCCCCGCCGAAGCCATCGCTCCCGGCACCCCCTGCGCCGCCCCCGAAGCCGCCGCCCCCACCGAATCCACCGGAACCGCCGGCTCCACCGACGCCCCCCGGGCCGTCGGCGCCCCCGCTGCCCGGACCGTCCTCGGGGCCGCCCGTGCTCCCGTTCTCCGCGTTCCCCTTCGCGTTCCCGTCGCCCCGGTGAGCGTGATGCGGGTTCCGGGCATGGCCGCGCAGGCGCGCGGTCACGTCCTCCGGAGGCAGGAAGCGGGACCAGCGCTCGGGGTACTCGGAGGGCATGTCGGGGTCGTCGGGGTCGGTCTCGCGGGCGGCGGCCGCGGCGCGGGCCACGTACTCGGCGACCTGGGCCTCCCGCATCCGCTCGTTGGCCTCGCGCGCCGCGGCCGTGGCCGCGGCCGGCCACACCCGGTCGATGGCCGCGTTCACGGCCGCGCCGACGAGCACGGCGAAGGCGCCCACGCCGATCCACAGCAGGACCGCGACGGCGGCGGCGAGGGAGCCGTAGATCGTGGCGCCCTCGATGGTGTACGTGAGGTAGATGCGCAGCAGGAAACTGCCCAGGACCCACATCGCGAGGGCGACCAGCGCGCCGGGCACGTCCTCGATCCACGGGGAGCGGACCGGCACCGAGACGTGGTACAGCGTGGTCAGGAAGGCGATGGACAGGACGATCACGACCGGCCAGTACAGGACCTGTACGACCGTCCCCGACCAGGGCACGATCCGGACCACCGCGTCCGGCCCGGCCACCATCAGCGGCAGCGCCACCGAGCCGATCAGCAGCGCCACGATGAACAGCAGGAACGCCATGATCCGGGTCTTGACGATGCCCCGGACGCCGTCGAGCCCGTACATGACGGTGATGGTGTCGATGAAGACGTTCACCGCGCGCGAGCCCGACCACAGGGCGAACAGGAAACCTATCGAGATCACGTCCGGCCGGCCGCCCCGCATCACGTCGTGCAGGATCGGCTCGGCGATCTCCTTGACGCCCTTGTCGGACAGCACCGTGCGGGAGGCGTCCAGGAGGTTGGTCTCCAGGCTGTGGATGGTGTCCGCGCCGGTCCAGTCGTCGACGTAGCCGAGCAGGCCGATCAGGCTCAGCAGCAGCGGCGGCACGGACAGCAGCGTGAAGAACGCCGCCTCCGCCGCCAGGCCGAGGATGCGGTACTCCATGCAGGAGTTGACGGTGTCCTTGAGCAACAGCCAGGCGGTCCTGCGTTTGGAGACGTTCCGGTAGAGAGCTCTGGCCCGGTGGAAGCGGCCGGCCGGGCGCTCGGGGGTTTCACTTGCTGGCTGCACGAGCCAAAGGTATCCGCAGCACGGGACCGCCCTCACCTTCCGGGGCCCGCGACCGGTTCCCCGGGGTCCGGGGAACCGGTTCCGGCCCGCCGCGCGACTCCTTTGTGCCACTCTGGGTACGGTCTTGTCGGAGCCGTCCCCCGCTCCCTTCCCCGAGGCGTCCCTGATCCCCTGCCCGGAGAAGTCCCCCATCGGCCTTCCCGGACAGGTTTCCCGTCGCCTTCCCGGGTAGGTTCCCCACCATGGCAGGCACTCCCACCCACACCGTGACGAACCAGCCGCCCCCGCTGGTCGGCTACGACGTCTTCACCGCCGACCGCGCCCTCACCGAGGCCGTCGACCGGTACACCGGAGCGGACGTGCTGGAGGAGGTGCGCGCGGAGCTGTCCGCGCTCGGCCGGGCCGTGGGTTCGGCGCAGGTGCAGGAATGGGCGGTGCGGGCGAACGAACGTCCGCCCCGGCTGCGCAGCCACGACCGGTACGGCCACCGGATCGACGAGGTGGAGTTCGACCCGGCCTGGCACCGGCTGCTCGGCAAGGGGGTCTCGGCCCGGCTGACCGGCGCCTGGAGCCGGCCCTCCGGGCAGGTGCGCCGGGCGGCCGGGTTCCTCTTGTGGACGCAGGCCGAGGCGGGCACCTGCTGCCCGCTGTCGATGACGCACGCGGCCGTGCCCGCACTGCGCGCCGACGCGGAGCTGGCCGCCGAGTGGGAGCCCCGGCTGACGTCCACGGTCTACGACCCGCAGTTGCGGCCCGCCGGGCAGAAGCCCGGGGCGCTGTTCGGGATGGGCATGACGGAGAAGCAGGGCGGCAGCGACGTCCGCGCCAACACGACCGTCGCCCGGCCGCTCGCGGAGGCGGGCGCGTACCTGCTGACCGGCCACAAGTGGTTCTGCTCGGCGCCCATGTCCGACGCCTTCCTGGTGCTGGCGCAGGCCCCGGACGGGCTCACCTGCTTCCTGGTCCCCCGGGTCCTGCCGGACGGCGGACGCAACGTCTTCCTGATCCAGCGGCTGAAGGACAAGCTGGGCAACCGCTCGAACGCCTCCGCCGAGGTCGAATTCGACGGCACCTGGGCGCGCCGGGTCGGCGCGGAGGGCGACGGGGTGCGGACGATCATCGGGATGGTCGCCGCGACCCGGCTGGACTGCGCGCTCGGCTCGGCGGGGCTGATGCGGCAGGCGGTGGCCCAGGCGGTGCACCACTGCGCCCACCGGGAGGCGTTCGGCGGCAAGCTGATCGACAAGCCGCTGATGCGCAACGTGCTCGCCGATCTCGCGCTGGAGTCGGAGGCGGCGACGGCGCTCGCGCTGCGGCTCGCCGCGGCCTGCGACGACGGCGGGGAACAGGAGCGGGCGTTCCTGCGGCTGGCGGTGCCGGCCGCCAAGTACTGGATCACCAAGCGGTGCGCGCCCGTGGCCGTGGAGGCGGCCGAGTGCCTGGGCGGCAACGGGTACGTCGAGGAGTCCGGCCTGCCCCGGCTGGTGCGGGAGTCGCCGCTGAACTCCGTCTGGGAGGGCGCGGGGAACGTGCAGGCGCTGGACGTGCTCCGGGCGCTGCGCCGGGAGCCGGGCGCGCTGGACGCCTGCCTGACCGAGATCGGCCGGGCGCACGGCGCGGACCACCGGCTGGACCGGGCGGTGAAGGACCTGTTCACCGAACTCGCGGACCTGGAGGGCGTCGAGGGGCGGGCCCGGCGCCTGGTCGAGCGGCTCGCGCTGGTCCTCCAGGGATCGCTGCTCGTGCGGCACGCGCCGCCGGAGGTCGCCGACGCCTTCTGCGCCTCCCGGCTGGGCGGCGACCGCGGCGCGTCCTTCGGCACCCTGCCCGGGGGCCTGGACCTGGCGGCGGTGGTCGAGCGGGCGCGGCCGGCCTGACCCGCCCCGGGGGCGCCGGCCTCTCCGGCGCCCCGGCCCGCGCCGGCCGGACCGTCATCGGCAAGGGGTGGTGCTGCGCCGACACGGCACCACCCCCGCCGCGCGGGCCTGTTGGGCCCCCGCGGACGCGCATCGCGTCGTGGTCAAGTCTCGGCCGCCGCCCTGTGGACCACCAGGGTTGCGGGGGGTTGCAACTTATGGGGGCACATGCGCGGAGTCTGTGCCTCCGCCATGAGCGGAGCGGCACTATGTGAGGACAGTCGGACCGGAAACCGCCGCCCGGACGGCTTGACAGGAGTGTTCGACGCCTTCCGGGAGGACCGCAGTGGGGAATCCGCCGATGGATCTGGCGCGCCTGGCCGCGCGGGACGCGGCGCAGGCGGCGCGGGTGCTGAGCGAGGTGCGCGAGGCCGCGCTCGCCGGGAGACGTGCGCGGATCGCGCCCCGTCCGGTGATCGAGCAGTCGTGGCACCGGGTGCTGCGCAACGGTGTCGATCCGGAACGCGATGTCCGCGCCGGGCTGTTGCCCTCCGACGAGGTGCGGCGACGGCGGGAGGAGTCCCCGCTTCGGCAGGTGCTGCCGGTGCTCCGGGAGGGGCTTCTTTCGGTCGCGGACGTGGCACAGCACATCATGGTCGTCGCGGACGCCGACGGGCGGGTGCTGTGGCGGGAGGGCGCGCCCCCGGTGCTGCGCAAGGCCGACGGGCTGGGGTTCGAGGTCGGCGCTGACTGGCGGGAGGACGTCGTCGGCACGAACGGGGTGGGCACTCCCGCGGTGGTGCGGCGGCCCGTCCAGGTGTTCGCCGCCGAGCACTTCGTCCGCTCGCACACGTCCTGGACGTGTACGGGCGCGCCGATCACCGATCCACGGGACGGCCGGCTGCTCGGTGTGGTGGATGTCAGCGGTCCGTTGGAGACCATGCATCCGGCCACCCTCGCCTGGGTGGACTCGGTGGCCAAGCTGGCCGAGGCCCGGCTGCGGGAGCTGCATCTGACCTCGCTGGAGCGGCTGCGGGCGGTGGCGGCGCCGGTGCTGGCCCGGCTGGCCGGACGGGCCGTGGTGGTGGACCGGGACGGCTGGGCGGCGGCGGTGACCGGGATGCCGTACGTGCGGCGGGTGCCGCTGCCCAAGTCGCTGGCGCCGGGCCACCGGTGGCTGCCCTCGCTGGGCGCGTGCGCGGTGGATCCGCTGGCCGGGGGCTGGCTGCTGCGGGCGGAGGAGCGGCCGCCCGCCCCGGCCCGGATCGTGCTGGACCTCGCCGGGCGGGACCGTCGTACGGTCACGGTCACCGGCTCGGGGGGTTCCTGGTCGCGGGAGTTGAGCCCGCGCCACGCGGAACTGCTGTTCCTGCTCGCCGAGTACCCCGCCGGACGGGGGGCGGCGGGGCTGGCCGAGGATGTGTTCGACGATCCCTCCCGGACGGTGACCGTGCGGGCGGAGATGTCCAGGATCCGGCGGTATCTGGGGGAACTTCTCCGCCATCGGCCGTATCGTTTCTGCGAGGATGCGGACGTGGCGGTCGTCCTGCCGGACAACCCCGTTGACCTGCTCCCGCACTCGTCGGCGCCCGCGGTGGTGCGGAAACGGAATGCCGGGCACGCGGGCCGTGGCGCGCGGCCCCCGGCGTAGACGCCTTCCCGGCGCGGCGCTCCCCGGCTGCGGTCGGCTCCGCGCTCCGGGCCCTGTCCGGCCCGTTCCTGCCGTAGCATCCGTACGGGCCGCCCCCTCTGCTCCTCGCGTCAAGGTACGGACCATCAGGCGCAGTTGGGCCGGCCACTGGAGGAGAGATGAAGCATCGCGGCAGACACCGGCGGCGCAGGCGGGGCGCGGCCCTGCGCGCCGTCCTGGCCGGGACCGCGCTGGCGCTCACCGCCGCCGCCACCGTGATCAGCACCTCCCAGGCGGGGGTCGCCAAGGAGCCCGGCGCGCTCACGCCGCTGACCTCCCCGGCGGACACCGGACGGCTCCGGCTCCAGGAGCACCCGGTACCCGCCAGGTCGCTCGACCGGCTCGCCGCCGCGATGGGCCGCCCGGTCGGCGTGGACGCCGTCCTGCGCGGTGCCGACCGCCGGCTGCGCGCGGCGGACGACTGCTCCGCCGACGACCGCGCGTCGCTGCCGGTCGCCCCGGCCGCCGCCCGCGCCTACTGCTGGGACCCGGCCGACACCGGCGGCGACTGGCGGCCGGCCTCGGTGACCACCTCCGGGGACGCGGACGACGACGGCCTCTGGGGCACCCACCGGGTGGTCCTGGCCGGCTGGACCCACAGCACCACCGCCGGCCGCCCCGGTGAACGGGGCCTCGCCCGGGTCGCCTTCGTCGACGCGGACGACCCCGCGCACCTCGTGTACCGCTGGGCGCTGCTGGTGGTGCCCGTGAACGGCGGCCGGGACTACCGGGGACTGGTCTCCGGCGTCTCGGGCATGGTCTGGCACCGGAACAAGCTGCTGGTGACCACCACGGCCGGCGGCGCCGACGCGCTGTACGTCTACGACCTCGACCGCATCCAGCGCACCACGGTCGACGGCCCCGAGGTCGGCCGGGTGCCCGGCGGCTGGTCCGCCGGCGGCCACGGCTATGTCCTGCCCGCCGTCGCCTCGTACCGCTTCACCGCCGGCCGCTGCTCCCCCACCGGGCCGCCCTGCCCCGGGGCGCTCGCCCTGGACCGCGGTACGGCACCCGACAGTCTGGTGGCCGCGGAGTGGACCGAACCGGACGGCGACCGGCCCGCGCGGCTGTGGCGGTACGCGTTCGGCACCGAACCGGCGCGGCCCGGGCCGCTCGCCACGGACGGCGCGGGGCGGGTGGACGCGGTGGAGGCGTACCGCACCCGGGCGGCCGGGATCACGGGCGTGCTGTCGTACCGGAAGGCCGGGGCGGACCGGCCGTCCTGGTATGTGGGACGGCTGCCCGGTACGCAGGACGGGCACGGCGGGCTGTGGCGGCAGGACACCGGGGGGGCCGGGGCGGCCCGCTGCGGCGCCGACGCCTCCGACCGCTGCTGGGCGCGAGACGCGGGCTCCCTGTCCTACTGGCGGGAGACCGGTGAGGTGTGGTCGCTGTCGGACCGCATGCTGTTCACCCTGCCCCTGGCCGACCTGGACGGTGCGCTGGACTGACCCGGCCCGCCGGGCGTCGCCGCCGTCGCCACCCGGGCGCCGACGGCGGCCCGGTCGCCGGGGGCGCGCCACGTCCGCCACGACCGGGGGCGCACCGGACCGTTCGGCCCGCGGAGCCGGACCGGTCCGACGGCGCGCGCCCGGCGGTCGCGCGCACCAACCCGATCGCGCCCCCGCCGGGCCCCGGCAGACCGCCGACCGGTGCAGGCCCCCCGCCACCGGAACCCCCGCCCCGGCGAAGGCCCGGTCCGCGTCCCCGCCGCCGGCCCCCTGCCCGGTGAAGGGCCGCCGCCGTCGGAACCCCCGGCCCGGCGGGCCCCCGGCTCCGCGCCGGCGGACGTCGACAGACGACGCGGCGGGATGATTCCCTGGCCCGCATGAACAGCGTTCCCGTCACCACCTGGTCCCTCGAGCAGACCGATCCGGCCGACCTCCTTCCCGCCGCCGCCCCCGACGGCGATGTCCGGATCGTCCGCGCCGAGGTGCCCTCCCCCGAGTTCAGCCGGTTCCTGTACGCCTCGGTGGGCGGTGACATCCGCTGGACCGACCGGCTGGGCTGGACGTACGCGCACTGGCGGGAGTACCTGGAGCGGCCCGGCGTGGAGACGTGGGTGGCGTACGACCGGGGCACCCCGGCCGGCTATGTGGAGATGGAGCCGCAGGACGACGGCGCGGTGGAGATCGTCTACTTCGGGCTGGTCCCCGCCTTCCGCGGCCGGCGCATCGGCGGTCATCTGCTCGCGTACGGCACGGCCCGCGCCTGGGACCTGGCCGAGCGGTGGCCGGGGTGGGCGCCGACCAAGCGGGTGTGGCTGCACACGTGCAGCAAGGACGGCGAGCACGCCATGGACAACTACCTGCGCCGGGGCTTCAAGTTGTTCGACACCAAGGTGGAGCTGGAACCGGACGTGGCCACTCCGGGGCCGTGGCCCGGGGCATACCCCGCCTGACCTGCCGGGACAAGCCTCCCGGCAGCACATGTGAGCGACACCACCCCTGTTTCACATAGCGGGACAACCATGTCCGGATGATGGACGAAGCTGGACTGTGTCCAGATCGCCGTGACACGCTTCCGTCATGTCCGGAACTGGAATTGCCTTGGTGAGTCGGCGGCACGTCGACCTCGGCCGCATGTCCAGCGCCATCTGTCCGGCGAGCTGACGCCTCCAGCACCGCCGCGAAACCCGTCCCCCTGCCTCCCGCGCAAAGCCGCGCACGCCTGCCCGCGTGCGCGCGTCGGCGCAGGTCAGAGCTGATTCCCACCGGTCCCGAAGGACGTAGAACCATGGCCGCCACCCCACCGAACCCCGCCGCCTCCGCGCCCCGCCGCAAGGTGAGCCGTCACCGCGGCGAGGGCCAGTGGGCCGCTGGCCATTTCACGCCGCTCAACGGCAACGAACAGTTCAAGAAGGACGATGACGGTCTCAATGTGCGGACACGCATTGAGACGATCTACTCCAAGCGCGGTTTCGACTCCATCGACCCGAACGACCTGCGCGGCCGGATGCGCTGGTGGGGGCTGTACACCCAGCGCAAGCCCGGGATCGACGGCGGCAAGACCGCGATCCTGGAGCCGGAGGAGCTGGACGACAGCTACTTCATGCTGCGCGTCCGCATCGACGGCGGGGCCCTGACCACCCGGCAGTTGCGGGTGATCGGCGAGATCTCGCAGGAGTTCGCGCGCGGCACCGCGGACATCACCGACCGGCAGAACGTCCAGTACCACTGGATCCGGATCGAGGACGTGCCCGAGATCTGGGACCGGCTGGAGGGCGTGGGCCTGTCCACCGTGACCGCCTGCGGCGACACCCCGCGCGTGATGATCGGCTCACCGGTGGCGGGCATCGCCGAGGACGAGATCATCGACGCCACGCCGGCGCTGGAGGAGATGAAGCGCCGCGTCCTGAACAACCCGGCTTACTCCAACCTCCCCCGCAAGTTCAAGACGGCCATCTCGGGTTCGCCGCTGCTGGACGTGGTGCACGAGATCAACGACGTCGCGTTCGTCGGCGTACGCCACCCCGAGCACGGGCCGGGCTTCGACGTGTGGGTCGGCGGCGGCCTGTCCACCAACCCCAAGCTCGGTGTGCGGCTGGGTGCCTGGGTCCCGATCGAGGAGGTCCCGGACGTCTACGAGGGCGTCATCTCGATCTTCCGCGACTACGGCTACCGCCGGCTGCGCAACCGGGCCCGCCTGAAGTTCCTCGTCGCCGACTGGGGCGCGGAGAAGTTCCGGCAGGTGCTGGAGGACGAGTACCTGGGCGGGCGCAGGCTCGTCGACGGGCCCGCGCCCGAGCAGCCCGTCCGGCAGTGGCGCGACCACATCGGTGTGCACCGGCAGAAGGACGGCCGGTTCTACGTCGGTTTCGCGCCGCGGGTCGGCCGGGTCGACGGGGCCACGCTGACGAAGGTCGCCGACCTCGCCGAGGCACACGGCTCGGGCCGGGTACGCACCACCGTCGAGCAGAAGATGATCATTCTGGACGTCGAGCAGGACCGGGTCGACTCCCTGGTGGAGGGCCTGGAGGCGCTCGACCTCACCGCCCGGCCGTCCTCCTTCCGGCGCGGCACCATGGCCTGCACCGGCATCGAGTTCTGCAAGCTCGCCATCGTGGAGACCAAGCAGCGCGGCTCCCAGCTGATCGACGAACTGGAGCGCCGCCTGCCGGACTTCGACGAGCCGCTGACCATCAACCTCAACGGCTGCCCGAACGCCTGCGCCCGCATCCAGGTCGCGGACATCGGTCTCAAGGGCCAGCTGGTCCTGAACGACCGGGGCGAGCAGGTCGAGGGCTACCAGGTGCATCTGGGCGGCGCCCTCGGCCTGGAGGCGGGCTTCGGCCGCAAGGTGCGCGGCCTGAAGGTGACGTCCGAGGAACTGCCCGACTACATCGAGCGGGTGCTGAAGCGCTTCCAGGCACAGCGCGAGGACGGCGAACGCTTCGCGGCGTGGGCGGCGCGTGCTTCCGAGGAGGCGCTGTCGTGAGCGAGCGGGCGGCGCCCTTCTACTGCCCCTATTGCGGCGACGAGGACCTGCGCCCGAGCGGCGAGGGTCACGGCGCCTGGGAATGCGGGGCGTGCAACCGCGCATTCCGGCTGAAGTTCCTGGGACTGCTGGCCCGGGGCGTTCAGCGAGCCGACGACGGAGGGGACGGGCGGATATGACGACGACTCGGGACGAGCGGTCCACCGAGGAGTTGAAGGCGCTCGCCGAGCAGGCGGGCCGTGAGCTGGAGGACGCCTCCGCGCTGGAGATCCTCCGGTGGGCGGTGGACACCTTCGGCGACGGGTTCTGCGTCACCTCCTCCATGGAGGACGCCGTGGTCGCCCATCTCGCCTCGCGCGTGCGGAAGGGCGTGGACGTCGTCTTCCTGGACACGGGCTACCACTTCCCGGAGACCATCGGCACCCGCGACGCGGTCGAGGCCGTGATGGACGTCAACGTCATCACCCTCACCCCGCGGCAGACGGTCGCCGAGCAGGACGCCGAGTACGGCGCGAGACTGCACGACCGCGACCCCGACCTGTGCTGCAGGCTGCGCAAGGTCAAGCCCCTCGAAGAGGGCCTGGCGAACTACCGGGCGTGGGCGACGGGCCTGCGCCGCGACGAGTCCCCGACCCGGGCGAACACCCCCGTCGTCGGCTGGGACGAGAAGCGGCAGAAGGTCAAGGTCTCCCCCATCGCCCGCTGGACCCAGGACGACGTGGACGCGTACATCACCGAACACGGTGTACTGGCCAACCCGCTGCTGATGGACGGCTACGCCTCCATCGGCTGTGCCCCGTGCACCCGCCGGGTTCTGGAGGGCGAGGACGCGCGCGCCGGCCGCTGGGCGGGACGCGCCAAGACCGAGTGCGGACTGCACGGATGACGAACGACTCGATTCAGGAGAACGACGTGACGACCGGAGCCACCGTCTGGCTCACGGGTCTGCCGAGCGCCGGCAAGACCACCATCGCGTACGAGCTGGCGGGCCGGCTGCGTGCCGAGGGCCACCGCGTCGAGGTGCTCGACGGCGACGAGATCCGCGAGTTCATCTCGGCCGGCCTCGGTTTCTCCCGGGAGGACCGGCACACCAACGTCCAGCGCATCGGCTTCGTCGCCGAACTGCTCGCCCGCAACGGCGTCAAGGCACTGGTGCCGGTGATCGCGCCGTACGCGGACAGCCGGGGGGCGGTACGCAAGCGGCACGAGGAGAACGGGACGCCCTATCTGGAGATCCATGTGGCGACCCCCGTCGACGTGTGCAGCGTGCGCGACGTGAAGGGGCTGTACGCCAAGCAGGCCGCGGGCGAGCTGACCGGGCTCACCGGGGTCGACGACCCGTACGAGGAGCCCGAGGCGCCTGATCTGCGGATCGAGTCGCAGCACCAGACGGTCCAGGAGTCCGCGGCGTCGGTGTACGCGCTGCTGAGCGAGAGGGGACTGGCATGACCACGGTCGCCAAGACGGAGGACGGCACGGAGAGCCCGTACGCCCTGTCGCACCTGGACGCGCTGGAGTCCGAGGCGGTGCACATCTTCCGCGAGGTGGCGGGCGAGTTCGAGAACCCGGTGATCCTGTTCTCCGGCGGCAAGGACTCCATCGTCATGCTGCACCTCGCGCTGAAGGCGTTCGCCCCGGCCGCGATCCCCTTCTCGCTGCTGCACGTGGACACGGGACACAACTTCCCGGAGGTGCTCGAGTACCGGGACCGTGTGGCGGCCGCACACGGGCTGCGCCTCCATGTGGCCTCCGTCCAGGACTACATCGACCGCGGTGTGCTCAGGGAACGTCCCGACGGCACCCGCAACCCGCTGCAGACCCTGCCGCTGACGGAGAAGATCCAGAGCGAGAGGTTCGACGCCGTCTTCGGCGGCGGGCGCCGGGACGAGGAGAAGGCCCGCGCGAAGGAGCGCGTCTTCTCCCTGCGCGACGAGTTCTCCCAGTGGGACCCGCGCCGCCAGCGCCCCGAGCTGTGGAACCTGTACAACGGCCGGCACGCCCCCGGCGAGCACGTGCGGGTCTTCCCGCTGTCCAACTGGACCGAGCTGGACGTGTGGCAGTACATCGCCCGCGAGGGCATCGAGCTGCCGCAGATCTACTACGCGCACGAGCGCGAGGTGTTCGAGCGTTCCGGCATGTGGCTGACCGCCGGCGAGTGGGGCGGCCCGAAGGACGGCGAGACGGTGGAGAAGCGACGGGTGCGCTACCGCACCGTCGGGGACATGTCCTGCACCGGCGCGGTCGACTCCGACGCCGACACGATCGAGAAGGTCATCGCCGAGATCGCCGCGTCCCGGCTGACCGAGCGGGGCGCGACCCGTGCCGACGACAAGCTGTCCGAGGCCGCGATGGAAGACCGCAAGCGCGAGGGGTACTTCTAAGCATGAGCACGACCACGACCGAGGCGCTCTCGGCCACGACCCTGCTGCGGTTCGCCACCGCCGGCTCCGTCGACGACGGCAAGTCCACGCTCGTCGGGCGGCTGCTGCACGACTCCAAGTCGGTCCTCGCCGACCAGCTGGAGGCCGTGGAGCGGGTCTCCGCGAGCCGCGGCCAGGACGGCCCCGACCTCGCCCTCCTCACCGACGGCCTGCGCGCCGAGCGGGAACAGGGCATCACCATCGACGTCGCCTACCGCTACTTCGCCACGCCCCGGCGCCGGTTCATCCTCGCCGACACCCCCGGCCACGTGCAGTACACCCGGAACATGGTCACCGGGGCCTCCACCGCCGAGCTGACCGTCGTCCTGGTCGACGCCCGCAACGGCGTGGTCGAGCAGACCCGCCGGCACGCCGCCATCGCCGCCCTGCTCCGGGTCCCGCACGTCGTGCTGGCCGTGAACAAGATGGACCTCGTCGGCTACGAGGAGCGGGTCTTCGCGGGGATCGCCGAGGAGTTCACGGCGTACGCGACCGAGCTGGGCGTGCCCGAGGTCACCGCGATCCCGATCTCCGCGCTGGCCGGGGACAACGTGGTGGAGCCGAGCGCGAACATGGACTGGTACGGCGGGCCCACCGTGCTGGAGCACCTGGAGACGGTGCCGGTCAGCCACGACCTGGCGCACTGCCACGCGCGGCTGCCCGTGCAGTACGTGGTCCGGCCGCAGAGCGCCGAGCACCCGGACTACCGGGGCTACGCGGGCCAGATCGCGGCCGGCACCTTCCGCGTCGGCGAGCAGGTCACGGTCCTGCCGTCCGGGCGGACCACCCGCGTCGCCGGCATCGACCTGCTGGGCAAGCCGGTCGACGTGGCCTGGACGACCCAGTCGGTGACGATCCTGCTGGCGGACGACATCGACGTCTCGCGCGGCGATCTGATCGTGCCGACGAAGGACGCCCCGCCCACCACCCAGGACGTGGAGGCGACCGTCTGCCACGTCGCCGACGCCCCGCTCACCGTGGGCCACCGGGTCCTGCTCAAGCACGGCACCCGCACGGTCAAGGCGATCGTGAAGGACATCCCGTCCCGGCTCACGCTCGACGACCTGTCCCTGCACCCGCACCCGGGCCGGCTCGTCGCCAACGACATCGGCCGGGTGAAGATCCGTACCGCCGAGCCGCTGCCGGTCGACTCCTACGCCGACTCCCGGCGCACCGGATCCTTCATCCTGATCGACCCCGCCGACGGCACCACGCTGACCGCGGGCATGGTCGGCGAGTCGTTCGCCGCCCCCGAGCCGGTCAAGGACGAGGCCGACGACGACGGCTGGGACTTCTGACATGAGGACGCCCGACGTCTACTCCACGTTCGCGAAGGAGGGCGGCCGCGTCGGCAGCGGCGCCCTCGGCAGCGGGCAGGGCGGGGTGGCGCGATGTGTGCGCTGACGTACGCGCACCGCTCGCGCGCCCGCTCCCCCCACCCCGCCCCCCATGCTCGACTTCGCCCGCCCGCGACGGGACACCCGTCCCGGAGGCGACGAAGATCTCTGCCGAACTCCCGGCCACGACCCGTCAGACCGTGACCGCCGGGCCAACGAGAGGAAACCCTCCCGTGCCTGCCATCCGCTCACCGTTCCTGCGCCGCGGCATAGCCGCGTTCGCCGCTCTCCCCCTGCTCACCCTGGCCGCCTGCGGCTACGGTTCCGAGTCCAAGGACACCGGCACCGCCAAGATCGCCGACGGCGCCGAGAAGACCGACGGGCTCGACTCCGTCAAGATCGGGTACTTCGGCAACCTGACCCACGCCACCGCGCTGGTCGGCGTGCAGAAGGGCTTCTTCCAGAAGGAGCTGGGCGCCACCACGGTCAAGCCCGCCATCTTCAACGCCGGACCCTCCGAGATCGAGGCCCTGAACTCCGGCTCCATCGACATCGGCTGGATCGGCCCGTCCCCCGCCATCAACGGCTACACCAAGTCCAACGGCAAGAGCCTGAAGATCATCGCGGGTTCGGCCTCCGGCGGCGTGAAGCTGGTCGTCGACCCGAAGAAGATCAAGTCCCTGAAGGACGTCGAAGGCAAGAGGATCGCCACGCCCCAGCTCGGCAACACCCAGGACGTGGCCTTCCTCAACTGGGCCGCCGAACAGGGCTGGAAGGTCGACGCGCAGAGCGGCAAGGGTGACGTCACCGTCGTCCGCACGGACAACAAGATCACCCCGGACGCCTACAAGTCCGGCTCGATCGACGGCGCCTGGGTGCCGGAGCCGACCGCGTCCAAGCTGGTCGCCGAGGGTGCCAAGGTGCTCCTGGACGAGTCGACGCTCTGGCCCGAGAAGAAGTTCGTGATCACGAACGTCATCGTGCGGCAGGGCTTCCTGAAGGACCACCCGAAGGCGGTCGAGGCCGTCCTGAAGGCGGCGGTCGAGACCAACCAGTGGATCAACGACCACCCGGACGAGGCGAAGGCCGCCGCGAACAAGCAGCTGGCGGCGGACTCCGGCAAGGCGCTCGCGGCGAAGATCCTCGACCCGGCGTGGCAGTCCGTCCAGTTCACCGACGATCCGCTGGCCGCCACCCTCGACACCGAGGCCGAGCACGCGGTCAAGGCCGGCCTGCTGGAGAAGCCCGACCTGAAGGGGATCTACGACCTGTCGATCCTCAACAAGGTCCTGAAGGCCAAGGGCCGCCCCGCGGTCGACGCCGCCGGCCTCGGCACCAGCTGACGCCCCTTCCCGACGCGTCCCCAGGAGGTGACGACCATGGCCACGACCCTCGCCAAGACCGACGAGACCGTCGAGTTCGCGGCACGCATCGAGCACGTCTCGAAGTCCTTCGCGACTCCGGGCGGGCAGCAGCTCGTCCTGGACGACATCAGCATCGATGTCGCGCCGGGCGAGTTCGTCACCCTCCTGGGGGCCTCGGGCTGCGGCAAGTCCACGCTGCTGAACCTGGTGGCCGGCCTGGACCGGCCGAGCGCCGGCTCCATCACCACGGACGGCCGCCCCGCCCTGATGTTCCAGGAACACGCCCTGTTCCCCTGGCTGACGGCGGGCAAGAACATCGAACTGGCCCTCAAGCTGCGGGGCGTGCCCAAGCCCGAGCGGCGCGAGAAGGCCGAGGAACTGCTCGAACTGGTCCGGCTGAAGGGCGCCCACGGCAAGCGGGTGCACGAGCTGTCGGGCGGTATGCGCCAGCGGGTGGCGCTCGCCCGGGCGCTGGCCCAGGAGAGCAACATGCTGCTGATGGACGAGCCGTTCGCCGCGCTCGACGCCATCACCCGGGACGTGCTGCACGACGAGCTGACCCGCATCTGGTCGGAGACCGGGCTGTCCGTCCTGTTCGTCACCCACAACGTGCGCGAGGCGGTGCGGCTCGCGCAGCGGGTGGTCCTGCTGTCCTCCCGGCCGGGCCGGATCGCCCGCGAGTGGCGCGTCGGCCTCCCGCAGCCGCGCCGCATCGAGGACGCGCCCGTGGCCGAACTGTCCCTTGAGATAACCGACGTACTGCGTGGGGAGATCCGCCGCCATGGCCAGCACTGAGACGACACCGGTCCAGGACGCCGGGAGCGTCGAGGCCGGCCTGGACGCGCTGGAGACCACGGCCACCGGCCGCCCGCCGCTGCGCGAGACGCTCGTCAACAAGATCCTGCCGCCGGTCGCCGCCATCGCGGTGGTCCTGGTGGTCTGGTACATCCTGTACCCGGTCGTCGACGACCCGACGAGGCTGCCCTCGCCGGGCGCGGTGGGCGGCGCGTTCCGGGACGCCTGGCTCGCGGGCGATCTGATCGGCTACATCTGGACCAGTGTCTCGCGCGGTCTGCTGGGCTTCGCGTTCGCGCTGGTCATCGGGACCCCGCTGGGTCTGCTGGTGGCCCGGGTGAAGTTCGTGCGCGCGGCCATCGGCCCGATCCTGTCCGGGCTGCAGTCGCTGCCGTCGGTGGCGTGGGTGCCGCCGGCGGTGATCTGGCTGGGCCTGAACAACTCGATGATGTACGCGGTCATCCTGCTCGGTGCCGTGCCCTCCATCGCCAACGGGCTGGTCTCCGGCGTGGACCAGGTGCCGCCGCTGTTCCTGCGCGCGGGGCGCACCATGGGCGCCACCGGCGCGAAGGGCGTCTGGTACGTCACCCTGCCGGCCTCGCTGCCCGGCTACGTGGCGGGCCTGAAGCAGGGCTGGGCGTTCTCCTGGCGTTCGCTGATGGCCGCGGAGATCATCGCCCAGTTCCCCGATCTCGGCGTGGGCCTCGGCCAGTTGCTGGAGAACGGCCGCACCGCCAGTGACATGGCGATGGTGTTCGAGGCGATCCTGCTCATCCTGTTCGTCGGCATCGCCATCGACCTGCTGATCTTCAGTCCGCTGGAGCGGTGGGTGCTGCGCAGCCGCGGTCTGCTGGTGAAGAGCTGACATATCGTGCGCACCAGGCCCGTTCTCCTCGTCATCGCCCACGGCAGCCGTGACCCGCGGCACGCGGCGACCGTGCACTCCCTCGTGGAGCGGGTACGGTCGCTGCGGCCCGGGCTGCGCGTGGAGACCGGCTTCCTGGACTTCAACGTCCCGTCGGTGCACGGGGTGCTGCGGTCGCTGGCGGCGGAGGGCGTCCGGGACGTCGTCGCCCTGCCGCTGCTGCTGACCCGCGCGTTCCATGCCAAGGCCGACATCCCGGCCGTGCTGCGGGACGCCCCGGCGCGGCTGCGGATCCGGCAGGCGGAGGTGCTCGGCCCGTCGCCGCTGCTGCTGTCCGCGCTGGAACGGCGGCTGTACGAGGCGGGGCTCACGCCCGCCGACAAGTCCTCGACCGGGGTCGTGCTGGCCTCGGCGGGATCGTCCGACCCGGAGGCGATCGCAGTGATCGCGGCAATCGCGCGGGAGTGGCGGCACACCGGTTGGTGCGCCGTGCGGCCTGCGTTCGCCTCCGCCTCCCTGCCCCGCACCGAGGACGCCGTGCGGGAACTGCGACGCCTGGGCTGCGAGCGGGTCGCCGTGGCGCCGTACGTACTGGCCCCCGGCTTCCTGCCGGACCGCATCGCGCGCGGCGCGGCGGAGGCCGACGTGCGCGCGGAGGTGCTGGGCGCGGCCCCCGAGGTCGCCCGTCTCCTGCTGGAGCGCTACGACCGGGCCCGGCGGCCGGCTTTGGCGGCGCTCGGCGCGTGACCGGGGGTGTGCCGGTCCCGGCCGCCTTCCGTGGAAGGGCCGTGTGGAAGGGCCGTGGGCCGGCCGGTGCCTCGGGCCGCTCGCGTGGCGCCGACGGGCCCGCCGGTACGACGGCGCCCCCCCTGGCACCGGCCGTGGCCGGTCAGAGGTCGAGGGCGTGCAGGAGGTGCCGGGTGTAGTCGAGGCTGGCGGTGCCGGCCGAGGCCGCGATGGCGATCGTCTCCAGCGCGGAGCGGATCCGGCCTCGGTTGGGCGGCAGGCCGTCCTCGGCGGACTGCGCCAGCTGCTCCTCGATGGTCTCGCCGCTGCTGACGAGCCCGGGGTACTCGGCGCGCAGCGCCTCGGTGAGCCGGTCGGCGGCCTCCATCAGGGTCTCCAGGTCCGGGGTGGTGCGGTCGCCGAAGCGGGCCGGGCCGTTGACGTTTCCGAAGTTGTAGGTGCTCATGTCCTGTCCTCGCTCGCGGGCCGCAGGAGCCGTCGGGTGGCGGGCGCCGCAGCCGTCGCCGATGGCGTGGGTGTGGGTGCCGCCGGTTCCGTACGGCCGTGTCGTGGGAACGGTGTCGAGGCCGGCGGGGTGGTGGGCAAGTTGGCGTGTTCTCGTCGGTCCGGGGCGGCCTCGGTGGCCGGCTCCGGCGGCGGACACGGTCCGTCGGGACGGAGCCGCGGGCCCGGGAGGGCCGGAATTCGCCACCCGTCCGGGTGACCGGTGCGCGTTGACCCTCCCCGCCGGGGCCGGCGCGGGAAGGGGCGTGCCGCGCGAGGGTGCCCGGGGGCGGGTCACGCCGCCCCCGCGGTGGCGCGGCGCCGCCGGTAATGGTCCGTTCCTCACCCTGATCCGCCCCTTCCGGCCTTCCGTGGGCTTCACCCTAGGAACAGCCTGACGGGTTTGTCGCGGGCTTCGGCGAGCCGGACCTGCGGGGGGCGGGTGTGTGGTATCGGCGGCCGCGGTCCGGCGTTCCCCTGTGACGTCGGACCGCGGCGGCGTCTGGTTCTGCGCCGGCCGCGGCTCCGGTGTCACCGGCCGCCACGCCGAGGGACGATTATCGGCCAACTCCCGTCCGTGCGACCGCGACACGGGGGCCCGCGCCGGCCGGGACGGAGATCGCCCGTCGGCCGCGCGGGGTCCTACCGTGCGCGGTGGCCGGGCAGTTCGGCCTCGATGAGGTCCGCCGCCCGCCGGGTGCCGCCCTCCCGGGCCGTCTCCGCCTGGATCTCCTGGAGCCGGCGCGCGACCTCCGGGTCGTCCACCAGGGCGAGGGCCGCCTCGCGGAGCCGGTCGGCGGTGGCCTCCCCGGTCGCCAGTTTCCGGGCGACTCCGAGCCCCTGGAGCATGTCGGCGTTGCCGAACTGGTCGACGGCCTGCGGTACGGCGATCATGGGCGTCGCCGTGGCCAGCCCCTCCTGGCTGCCGCCGGCGCCCGCGTGGGTGACGAACAGGTCGGCCTGGCGCAGGATCGCGAGCTGCGGCACCCAGTCGCGCACCTCCACGGTGTCCGGCACCTCTCCCAGGTCGGCGCGGGTCACATGCCGGCCGACCTGGAGGACGACGTGCCAGCCGGGCAGGTCGCCGAAGGCGCGGACGCACTCCCGGTAGAAGGCGGGCTGCTTGGTGAAGGCCGAGCCGAGCGACACCAGCACGACCTTCTCCGCACCTGCGGGCCGCTGCCAGTCGCCCTGGTCGGCGCGGTCGCCCTGGCAGGCGCCGACGAAGGTGTAGACGCGTTCGTCGACCCGGTCGGCGTGCGGCTGGAGCGCCTTCGGCATGAGGACCAGGGAACGCGAGGGGTGGCCGGCGAACGAGTCCGGGTGCTCGGTGATCCCGTTCTCCGCCAGCCACGCCCCGAACCGGGCGTAGTACGCCTGGCCGCGCTCGGTCTGCCGGGGCTCGCGCCACATCGGCTCGGCGACCTCCTCCTCGTAGCCCTCCCAGGCGACGAGGTTCGGGGAGAGGGAGATCGCCGGGACGCCCCAGCGGTGGGCGAGGACGCGGGCCGGGTAGGAGGTGATGTCGTGCAGGACGAGGTCGGGTGTGTCGTCGGCGTAGGCCTCGACGAGCTGCGGGAGCGCCTGGATCGCGTCGTCCAGGAACGGCTCGACGTTGTCCAGCAGGGTGCTCCCCCACGCCTCCGGGTCCGCGTCGGGGCCGGGCAGGGTGGAGTGGTACGGCACGGGGCGGGCGCCGGTGGCGGCGACCTTGTCGGCGAAGACCGGCGGAATGGCGTACGTGACCCGGTGGCCGCGGGCGACCAGTTCACGGATCACCTCCAGGCTGGGGTTCACATGGCCGTGGGCGGCGACGGAGAACATGGCGATGTGGGCGGGGGCGGTCTCAGGGGTCATGTCACCGACCCTAAGCGAGACGATACGTCTCGTCTAATGCATTTCCGCGCACCACCGCGCGGCACAGGGCCGGTCGCTCAGCGCTGGTAGCGGGCCAGCACCAGGTTCCCGTCCCGTTCCAGGCGGTGGCGCAGTGCGGCGAGGGTGAGGGCGCCGCTGTAGTACTCCTGGTAGGCCGGGGTGGCGACCTTGTCCTTCCATTCCGGGTAGCCGCGCACCGACTGCGCCGGCGCCGGGCGGAGCCGGGCCGCGAGGGCGGTACCGGTGGCCCAGCCGTGCCGTGCGGTGTGCAGGGCCGGGTCCTTCAGCGCCTCGGTGCCGGTGGGCAGCATCCAGTCGCCGAGGGCGAGGCGGACCATGTTCCCCGGCCGCAGCAGGAAGTCGAGGAAGGCGACGGCCTCCTTCTTGTGCGGGCAGTCGGCGGAGACGGACAGCGTCTGCGGGCTGACGCCCTGGGTGAGTCCATCGGCGCCCGCCGGGGCGGGCAGCACCTGCCAGTGGAAGCCCTCGGGGGCCTGCCGCGCGATCTGCTGGCGGTAGGAGAAGCCCAGCGGGACCATCGCGTACCGGCCGCCGAAGAGGCCGGGCAGGGTGTCCGAGCCGCCGCTGCCGAGCGTGGAGGCGGGGGCGCTGCGGTCGACGGCGACCTGGTCGTGGATGGTCCGGGCCACCACCGCGTCCCCGGCCGTGAACCGCACGGTGACCTTGCCGTCCGCGCCCCGGTGGAAGAGCCGGCCGCCCGCCGACAGGGACAGGTTGAGCGTGGCGGAGACGGGCTCCTTCAGCGGCCAGGCCACGCCGTACCGCCCGGGCCCGCTGAGCTTCTTCGCGACCTGCCGGAACTCCGCCCAGCTCCAGGGGTGTTCGGGTGTCGGTATGCGCACCCCGGCCGCGCGCAGCCGGTCGGCGTCGGCGATCAGCACCCGGGGTTCCTGGAGGAACGGCACGCCGTAGACACCGCGGCCGAAGGTGGCCGTCCGCCAGCTGTCGCGCGGGATGTCGGCGGTGAGCCGGGCGGGGAGCAGGCCGGTCAGGTCGGCGAGGTAGCCGCCGTAGGCGAAGTCGGCGAGGTCGTCGGAGGCGTCGTGGATGACGTCCGGGGCCTCGCCGCCCTCGAAGGAGGTGAGCAGTTGGTCGTGCACGCCGTCCCAGCTTCCCTGGACGTACTCGACCCGGACGTCCGGGTGGGTGGCGTTCCACTCCCGCACCAGCTTCTTGGTGGCGGCGACGGACTCCGGCTGCCAGGCCAGGGACTGGAAGCGCAGGGTGACCCGGCCGCCGTCCGCGGGGCCGCCCGGGGAGCAGCCCGCGAGGAGGAGCAGGAGCACGGTGAGCGCCAGGGCGATCCGGGTCCGCATCAGCTCTTCACCGCCCCGGCGAGCAGGCCGCCGCTGATCCGGCGCTGGACCAGCGCGAAGAACGCGAGGGAGGGCAGGGTGGCGAGGAACGCGGCGGCGGCCAGCGGGCCGAGGTCGGCCACGCCCTCGGCGCCGATGAAGTGGGTGAGGACGACCGGGAGGGTCTGCCGCCGCGGGCTCTTGAGCAGCACCAGCGCGAAGAAGAACTCGTTCCACGCGGTGACGAAGGCGAACAGGGCCGTCGCCGCGATGCCCGGCGCGAGCAGTGGTGCCGTCACCGACACCAGCGTCCTGAGCCGTCCGGCCCCGTCGACGGCCGCCGCCTCCTCCAGTTCGGCGGGGACCGCGCGGACGTGACCGGCGAGCATCCACAGCGCGAAGGGCAGCGACCACACCACGTACACCAGCACCAGTCCGGTCAGGGAATCGATCAGCCGCAGCCGCTTCAGCACCAGGAACAGCGGGATGATCAGCAGGACGAAGGGGAACGCCTGGCTGACCACCACCCAGCCCGTGGCCGCCCGGGCGGCCCGGGTGCGGTGGCGGGCCATGACGTAGGCCATCGGGGTGGCGATCAGTACGGCGACGGCGGCGGTGGCGAGCGCCACCAGCAGGGAGTTGAGGGCGGCGTGCGCGAGCGGCTGCTCGGCGAAGGCCTGCCGGACGTTGGCCAGGGTGGGGTGGCGCGGGATCCAGGCGGGGTGCGGGCTGCCCAGCTCGCGTGGGGACTTCAGCGCGGTGGACAGCAGCCACAGCAGCGGGAAGGCGAGGAAGAGCAGGTAGGCGAGCAGGGCGGTGTACTGGCCGGCGCGGGCGGCGCGGCGGGCCTTCGGGGCGCGGGCGGTCCTCACGCGTCCTCACCGCCGCGCAGCCGGCCGGCCAGGAAGACCGCGAGCAGGAGGGAGACCGCGGCGACGAGCACACAGCCCATGGCCGCCGCGTAACCGAACTGGCCGTAGCGGAAGGCCTCTTCGTAGGCGAAGAGCATGGGCAGCCGGGTCTTGCCGCCGGGTCCGCCGTTGGTGAGGACGTAGACCAGGGCGAAGGAGTTGAGGTTCCAGATCAGGTTGAGCGCGGTGACGGCGAGGGCCACGGGTCTGAGCGCGGGCCAGGTGACCGTGCGGAAGCGGCGCCAGGCGCCCGCGCCGTCGACCGCCGCCGCCTCGTGGAGTTCACGGGGGACGTTCTGCAGCCCGGCGAGCAGGGCGACCGTGGTCTGCGGCAGGCCCGCCCAGACGCCGACGACGATCACCGCGGGCAGCGCGGTGGCCAGGCCGCTCAGCCAGTCCCGGCCGTCCCCGAGGCCGAGGCCGCGCAGGGTCTCGTTCAGGACGCCCGCGTCCGGGTTGTAGACGAGCCGCCACATGATGCCGACGACCACCTCGGGCATCGCCCAGGGCACGATCGCGAGGGCGCGGGCCAGGCCGCGCAGCCGTAAGTCCTGGTTCAGCAGCAGGGCCAGCCCGAGCGCCAGCAGGAACTGGGGGCCGGTCACGCCCACCGCCCAGACCAGGCCGATGCGGAAGGACTCCCAGAACAGGGTGTCGTGCAGCAGGTCCCGGAAGTTGAGGGCGCCGACCCACCGGGTGGCCGTGGTCCGGCCGGACTGGGCGTCGGTGAAGGCCAGCAGGATGCCGTAGAGCAGCGGGCCGACGCTGAGCAGGAGGATCGGGAGGAGGGCGGGCAGGACCAGGAACCAGGCACCGCGGTCGGCGGTCCGGGGAACGGCGCGGGCATGCGCTTCGGCCGCCTCTGTCACGGAATCAGCCCCTTTGCCTGCTCCGATTGGCGTGTTCATGGTCGTGAAGGCCCGTTACCCCGTCAAGGGCCCGTGCACCACCGCCGACCTGTGCGGATGCGAGACTGGCCGGGAACCGGACGGACACGGCACGGGAAGACGGCACGGAGGCGGGACGATGGACGAGGCACGCGCGCGGGACGTACTGGCCGCGGCGGGGGTGCTGCCGGGGCCGGCCGGGGACGCGCGGCTGCTGGCCCTCGGGGAGAACGCGGTGTTCGCCGCCGGCGGCCTGGTGGTGAAGGTCGGCCGGGACGCCGAGCTGATGGCGCGGGCCGAGCGCGAGCTGGCCGTCGCCGGCTGGCTGGCCGAGGCGGGCGTGCCGGCGGTGCGGGCGGCCGAGCCGGAGCCGCTGCTGGTGGACGGCCACCCGGTGACCGTGTGGCACCGGCTGCCGGACCCCGTGCGGCCCGCCGAGCCCCGGGACCTGGCCGCGCTGCTGCGCGTCGTGCACACCCTCCCCGCCCCCTCGTTCACGCTGCCGCCCCGCGATCTGCTGAGCGGCGTGGAGCGCTGGCTGCGGCTCGCGGGCGACGCGATCGACCCGGAGGACGCGGCCTTCCTCCGCGCGCGCCGCGACGACTTCGCGGCCCGGGCGGCGGAGCTGACGCCCCATCTGCCGCCGGGGCCGATCCACGGCGACGCGCTGCCCCGCAACGTGCACGTCGGGCCGGTCGGGCCGGTCCTGGTGGACCTGGAGACCTTCTCCGGCGATCTGCGCGAGCACGACCTGGTGGTCATGGCCCTCTCCCGCGACCGGTACGGGCTGCCCGCGGAGGCGTACGACTCCTTCACCGGCACCTACGGCTGGGACGTGCGCGAGTGGGACGGCTGCGCGGTGCTGCGCGGCGCCCGGGAGACGGCGAGCTGCGCGTGGGTGGCCCAGCACGCCCCGTCCAACCCGAAGGCCCTGGCCGAGTTCCGGCGCCGGGTGGCGTCGCTGCGGGACGGGGACGAGACCGTGCGGTGGTATCCGTTCTGACCGGGTGCCGCGCCCCGAAGGGTGCGGGGACCGGCGCGACCGGCCGCGGCTCACCCGCTACGCGTGCTGGTCCTCGGTCAGCTCCCTCAGCGGCCACGTCCCGTCCACCACCGCGTCCGTCTCGCCCTTGCGCCGCAGGAACGCCTGGAAGTCCGCGGCCCACTGCGCGTACCACTGGATCTGGCACCGGTGCAGTTCGGCCGGGCCGAGGGCCGCGATCTTCGGGTGGCGGTCGGCTATCGCGGACGCGAGCCGGGCCGCGGCCAGGGCGTCGGCGGTGGCGTCGTGGGCCGCGCCCAGGACTATGCCGTACTCGCCGCAGACCGCCTCCAGGTTCCGCTTGCCCCGGCGGTAGCGGTCGACCCAGCGGTCGATGGTGTACGGGTCGACGACCGGGGCGGGGGCGGCGCCGCCCAGCCGGTCGGTCAGGGACGGCAGGCCGTGGCGGCGCAGTTCGGCGGAGAGCAGGGTGAGGTCGAAGGCCGCGTTGTAGGCGACGACCGGCACGCCCGTCCTCCAGTGACCGGCCAGGACGTCCGCGATGGCGTCGGCCACCTGGTCGGCCGGGCGGCCCTCGGCGGCCGCGCGTGCGGTGCTGATGCCGTGGACCGCGACCGCGTCGGCCGGGATCTCGACGCCCGGATCGGCCAGCCACTCCCGGCGGCCGAGGGGCTCGCCCGCCCTGACCTCGATCACGGCACCCGTGACGATGCGCGCCTCGCGCGGATCGGTCCCGGTCGTCTCCAGGTCGAAGCCGATCAGCAGCTCCCGGTGCCAGCCCATGGGCGGCCCCCCTTCTTGGTGGTGCTTTCCCCCAGTGCCTCCACCATCGCACGCGGCACTGACAATCCGCCGACGGCCGCCCGTCCGCGGGTGCCGACGGGTCAGGACACCGGACGCGAATCCGCCCAGGCCAGCTCGAACTCCTCGCGGTATGTCGGGAAAAGACCGGATTCGCCGACGTCGTCCGACGTGACCAGCCGGCTGCCGTTGCGCAGCACCAGGACCGGCGACTCCATCCCGCGCGCCCCGCGCAGATAGGACTGGACGACGGCGACACCGTCCGCGCCGTCGCCGTCCACCAGGTAGGCGGTGAAGCGGGGCGTCTCGTCGTACACCTGGATCTCGAACGCGCCCGGGTCGCGCAGCCGGGACCGCACCCGGCGCGTGTGCAGGATGTTCATCTCGACCGAACGGCTCAGTTCGCCCCGTTTCATCCCCAGTTCGCGTTCGCGGCGCTTGACCGAGCTGGAGGCCGGGTTGAGGAAGAGCAGGCGCACCCGGCAGCCGGACTCGGCGAGCCGGAGCAGGCGGCGCCCGGAGAAGTTCTGCACCAGCAGGTTGAGGCCGATGCCGATGGCGTCGAGCCGGCGGGCGCCGCCGAAGATGTCCTCGGCCGGGAACTGGCGCATCAGCCGCACCCGGTCGGGGTGGACCGCGACGACGTCCGCGTACCGGTCGCCGACCAGGTCCTCGACCGCGTCCACGGGCAGCCGGCGGGCCGAGGGCACGTCCCCGCCCGCGCCCAGCATCTCCAGCAGCCGGGCGGAGGCCCGCTCGGCCTGGCCGAGCACCGCCTCGGACAGGGCCCGGTTGCGGGAGACGACGTTGCGGGTCACCTCCAGCTCGTCCAGCGCGAGTTCGAGGTCCCGGCGCTCGTCGAAGTACGGCTCGAAGCACGGCCAGTGCTGCACCACCAGCTCGCGCAGCTGGGGCAGGGTGAGGAAGCTGAGCACGTTGTCGTCGGCCGGGTCGAGCAGGTAGCCCTTGCGGCGGCTGACCTCGCGGACGGCGACCGCGCGCTGCACCCACTCCTGTCCGGCCGGGCCGGCCGCGGCCACGACCCACTCGTCGCCGTGGACGGGTTCGTAGACGGGCCGCAGCACGGCGGCCACGACCGCCCGCAGCCGCTGTTCGACGAGGTTCAGCCAGATGTAGGCCCGGCCCGCCCGCTGGGCGCGGGTGCGCACCTCGCGCCAGGCGTCGGCGTCCCAGTCCAGCTCCGGCCCGATGGACCCCGCGTCCATCGGCCGCGCCAGGGACACCGCGCCGGGCGGGACGTCTGCGGAGTTCCCCTCGTGACCCTCGTCACCAGGAGGCAGCTCCAGCCCTCCCGAGCCCACCCGTGCACCGCCTTCCGCTCCCGGGCCTTCCCGTCTCAACGATCAAGAAAGCGTACTCCGCGAGCGGTCGGCGGTGCAGCCCGATGGACAGGTCGGTTCGCCGGCCGCCCGGCTCAACTACGGCACTGGCGGTGGCCGTTCCGCCATGGGGGTTCCGCGGGAGTGAGCGGATTCATAGCCGTGACGTCCCGGGGCGGGGTGCGGCCCCTGCCGGTGCACGGGCAGGGGCAGCCGGTCCGCGTCCCGGGCGATGTGGTCGGAGCCGGCGTTCGCCCCGGGCACGGGGCGAGACGGCGGTGCGCCTCCTCTCGCGTACCCCCCTGCTCCCCCTCGGTTCCCCGGGAGTGCGTCTTCGCCCCGCTGATTCGGCGCGTGGCGGGTACCTGAACCGCCGCACGCACTGGTCGCCTCGCAGGGGGGCGGGTGGACGACGGGAGGCTGGCTCACTTTCGGACAGGACTCGGGGCCGACCCGGCCCCAGGCGGACGGCACACCTGGGAGAGTCGTATCCATGCAGGTCTGGCCTGGAGAGGCGTATCCGCTCGGCGCAACCTATGACGGCGCCGGAACCAACTTCGCGGTCTTCACGGAGGCCGCGGACCGAGTAGAGCTGTGTCTGCTGCACGACGACGGCTCGGAGACGGCGGTGGAACTGCGCGAGAGCGACGCGTTCGTGCGGCACGCGTACCTGCCGGGCGTGATGCCGGGGCAGCGGTACGGGTTCCGGGTGCACGGCCCGTACGACCCCGGGCGCGGGCTGCGCTGCAACGCGTCGAAGCTGCTGCTCGACCCGTACGCGAAGGCGGTCAGCGGATCGATCCGGTGGGGCGAGGAGGTCTACGGCTACCACTTCGGGGAACCGGAGCGGCGCAACGACCTGGACTCGGCGCCGCACACCATGACGTCGGTGGTGATCAACCCGTACTTCGACTGGGGCGACGACCGCCCGCCGCGCACCGAGTACCACCACACGGTGATCTACGAGGCCCACGTCAAGGGCCTGACCATGCGTCACCCGGGGCTGCCGGAGGAGCTGCGCGGCACCTACGCGGGGCTCGCCCATCCGGCGGTCATCGAACACCTGACCAAGCTGGGGGTGACGGCGCTCGAACTGATGCCCGTGCACCAGTTCGTCAACGACCACCGGCTGGTCGACATGGGCCTGAACAACTACTGGGGCTACAACACCATCGGTTTCTTCGCCCCGCACAACGCGTACGCCTCCTGGGGCGACCGCGGCCAGCAGGTGCTGGAGTTCAAGTCGGCGGTCCGGGCGCTGCACGAGGCCGGGATCGAGGTCATCCTGGACGTGGTCTACAACCACACCGCCGAGGGCAACCACCTGGGCCCGACGCTGTCCTTCAAGGGCATCGACAACCCGTCGTACTACCGGCTCACCGACGACCCGCGCTACTACATGGACACCACGGGCACCGGGAACTCGCTGCTGATGCGGTCCCCGCACGTGCTCCAGCTGATCATGGACTCGCTGCGGTACTGGGTCACCGAGATGCACGTCGACGGCTTCCGCTTCGACCTGGCGGCCACCCTGGCCCGGCAGTTCCACGAGGTGGACCGGCTGTCGTCGTTCTTCGACCTGGTGCAGCAGGACCCGGTGGTCTCCCAGGTGAAGCTGATCGCCGAACCGTGGGACGTGGGCGAGGGCGGCTACCAGGTGGGCAACTTCCCGCCGCTGTGGACCGAGTGGAACGGCAAGTACCGGGACACCGTCCGGGACCTGTGGCGGGGCGAGCCGCGCGCGCTGGCCGACTTCGCCTCCCGGCTGACCGGCTCCTCCGACCTCTACCAGGACGACGGCCGGCGCCCGCTGGCCTCCATCAACTTCGTCACCTGCCACGACGGTTTCACGCTGCACGACCTGGTGGCCTACAACGACAAGCACAACGACGCCAACGGCGAGGACAACCGGGACGGCGAGAGCCACAACCGGTCCTGGAACTGCGGAACGGAGGGCGACACCGACGACCCGGAGGTGCTGGGGCTGCGCGCCCGGCAGATGCGGAACCTCATCGCCACGCTGATGCTGTCCCAGGGCGTGCCGATGATCAGCCACGGGGACGAGTTCGCGCGCACCCAGCGCGGCAACAACAACGCCTACTGCCAGGACAACGAGCTGTCGTGGATCCACTGGCCGGAGGAGGACGGTGAGCTGCTGGAGTTCACGCGCGCGATGGTGTGGCTGCGCCGGGACCACCCGGTCCTGCGGCGGCGCCGGTTCTTCCACGGCCGTCCGGTGGAGGGCGAGGGCACCCACGACGAGCTGTCCGACATCGCCTGGTTCACCCCCGAGGGCGCCGAGATGACCCAGCGGGACTGGAACTCGGCGCAGGAGTCGGCGCTGACGGTGTTCCTGAACGGCAACGCCATCTCCGAGCCCGGCCCGCGCGGGGAGCGCATCACCGACGACTCCTTCCTGCTGATGTTCAACGCCTCTCCCGAGCCGCTGGACTTCGTGGTGCCGGTCGACCACGGCCGGCAGTGGCAGGTCGTGGTGGACACGGCCCGCACGGGCGGGGTGGAGCCGGGCACGGGCGACAAGGTCGCGGCCGGCGACCGCGTCACCCTGCCGGACCGCAGCCTGACGGTGCTGCGCCGCCCGGCGGAGTGAACGCGTGGCGGACACGCGGCCTCCTAGCGGGGCCGCGTGTCCGCCGCGCGCGCGTGGAGCGCGTGTCCGGGCTCGCCCGCGTACGTCGTCGGGCGCACCGTCAGGGCGAGGACGAAGGCGAGCCCGGCCGCCGTGCTCGCGGCGGCGAAGGCCGCGGTGGGACCGTGCGCCTCCGCGAGGCGTCCGGTGACGGCGACCGCCAGGGCCTGGCCGCCGACGAGGGCACTGGTGGCCACGCCCATCGTCTCGGCCAGCCGGGACGGCGCGACCGCGCGTTCCAGGAGGCCGAAGACGGTGATCAGGTGCGGGGCGTAGGCGACGCCGAGGACGGTGACGACGGCGTACAGGCCGGGCAGGCCGCTGGTGGCGGGCAGCGGCAGGGACAGCGCGAGCGCGGCACCGGTCGCCAGCCGCCAGCGCGTCCTGGCCCCGACGCGCTGCGGCACGGCGGCCATGGCGAGCCCCGCCGCCGCGCTCGTCACCCCCATGGCGGCGTACACCAGCCCCGCCTGTTCCTCCTGCCCGAGCCGCCCGGTGAACGCCGTGATCCCCGCCTGGCAGGCGCCGAACACCGCCCCCTGGAGCGCCAGCGCGGCCAGCAGACCGGGCAGGCAGCGGGGCATCGGGGGGCGGCGCCCGCCACAGGCGCCCGGGTTCCCGGGCGCGGCTGCGGGCGCGCCCGGGAACCCCGGCTCCACGCGTGCGCGCGCGGACGCGTGGGTCCGGCCCGACTCCCCGCGCGCGTGGGGAGGCGCGTCGACCGGGGACGGCTCCGCGCGCGCGTGCGCGGGCGTGTCGGACGGGCCCGGTGCCCGTGCGGGTGCGTCACGGGCCGGGCGCCCGTCGGCGGGCGCCTCGGGCCGGCCGGGGGCCCGGTGGGCGGGAGTCGTCGCGCGGGCGGTCGGGTGGAGGGCGAAGGCGGTGCCGCAGGTGGCCACCAGGGCCGCCGCGGCGGCCATCGCGCAGGCCGGATGGGCGAGGACCGCGGCCAGGCCGACGAGGGCCGGACCGAGGACGAACGACAGTTCGTCCAGGGTGCTCTCGAAGGACAGCGCGGCGCCGACCGTCCCCTCGGAGGCGCCCGAGCGGCGGGCGAGGGCGACCAGGCGGGCGCGGGCCAGCGGGCCGACGAGCGGCACGGTGGCACCCGCCGCGGCCCCCAGGACGGCCAGCGCCGGCGCCGGCAGCCCCGCGAGCGCGCCGGCGACGAGCGCGGCCACGGCGACGGCGTTGGCGAGCGAGAACGCGAGCACCACCGTCCGCTGGCCGTGCCGGTCCGCGAGCCGCCCCACCAGCGGCCCGCAGGCCACCTGGCCGAGCGCGAGCGCGCCCCCGGTCAGACCGGCCGTGGCCAGCGAACCGTCCGTGCGGGCGACGAGCAGCACGCTGCCGAACTGGATGGTGGCCGTGGGCAGCCGTCCCAGGAACGACACGCAGGGCAGCAGCGGCCCCGTCAGCCCGATCACCCGCCGGTAGGCGTCCGCCGCGCGGTCCCGCCCCGGCTTCCCCGTCATCCCCATCGCTCGAACCTAGACACGCGGGCGTGATCCGGGCACCGGCCGATGACACGAAAGGCGGCGAGCGGGGTACGTAGGTTCCCATGACTTCTGCGCGACCCGGACCGGGAGTGCCCACGGCCACCTACCGGCTCCAGCTCCAGCCCGCGTTCCCGTTCGCCGCCGCCGAGGCGGCCGTACCGTACCTGGCGTCGCTCGGCGTCTCGCACCTGCATCTGTCCCCGGTCCTGGAGGCCGTTCCCGGCTCCACGCACGGCTACGACGTGGTGGACCACGGCCGCGTGCGCGCGGAACTGGGCGGTGAGGAGGGCCTGCGCGCGCTGGCCCGCACCGCGCGGGAGCACGGCCTCGGCCTGGTGGTGGACATCGTGCCCAACCACATGGCGATGGTGCCCCGCCACAACCGCGCCCTGTGGGAGGTGCTGCGCGAGGGACCGGGTTCGCCGTACGCGCGCTGGTTCGACATCGACTGGGAGGCGCAGGGCGGCCGGGTGCTGCTGCCGGTGCTCGGCGGCCCGGTCGGCTCGGAGCTCGAGCGGCTGCGGGTGGACGGCGACGTGCTGCGCTACCACGACCACGCCTTCCCGCTGCGCCCCGGCACCGAGCGGCTGCCGCTGCCGGAGCTGCTGGACGCCCAGTGGTACCGCCCGGTGTGGTGGCGGCTGGCCCGCACCGAGCTGAACTACCGCCGGTTCTTCAGCATCTCGGAGCTGATCGGGCTGCGGGTGGAGGACCCGGAGGTGTTCGACGCCACCCACGCCACGGTCCTGCGGCTGCTGGAGGAGGGCGTGTTCGACGGGCTGCGGATCGACCACCCCGACGGCCTGGCCGACCCCGACGGCTATCTCGCGCGGCTGCACGAGGCGACCGGCGGGCGCTGGACGGTCGTGGAGAAGATCCTGGCCGACGGCGAGCGCCTGCCCGCCTCCTGGCCCGTCGCCGGCACCACGGGCTACGACGCCCTGCGGCACATCGACGGCCTGTTCACGGACCGCACCGGCGCGTACGAGCTGCTGGGGCGCTACCGGGCCTACGCGGCGCCGCAGACCGACCGCGGCGGCAACTGGGAGGCCACGGTCCGGCGCGCCGCGTACAAGGTGCTCACCCACGAGCTGGCCACGGAGGCGGACCGGCTCACCCGGGTGGCGGCCCGGCTGTGCGCCGCCTCGCCCGACCTGTCGCTGCGCGACCGCGCTCCCTGGGCGCTGCGCACGGCCGTGGAGGAGCTGCTGGTCCGGATGCGGGTCTACCGGCCGTACGCCTCCACCGACGCCTCCGCCGTGATCACCGAGGAGGCCGCCGAGGAGGCCCGGCTGGCGTTCGTGGTGCCGGAGGAGGCCGAGGCGGTCTCCGTGGTGCGCCGGCTGCTGGTCGAGCCGCCCGACCCGGCGGCGCCGGACCACGCCGACCGGGTGGAGTTCCGTACCCGGTTCGCGCAGACCGCGTCGGCGTTGCGCGCCAAGTCGGTGGAGGACACGGCCTTCTACCGCTACGTGCCGCTGCTGTCGGCGACCGAGGTGGGCGGCGACCCCGGCAGCCCGGGCGTGTCCCCGGAGGCGTTCCACGCGTACTGCGCGGGCGTGCGCCGCGACCGGCCGCTCACCGGCACGGTCGTCACCACCCACGACACCAAGCGCAGCGCGGACGTGCGCGCCGCGCTGGCCGTGCTCACCGAGTGCCCGGACCGCTGGGCGGCGCTGCTCGCCGAGGTGAGCCTCGCCGAGGAGGGCGCGCCGGACGGACAGCTGGCCTGGGCGGCCTGGCAGACCGTGTTCGGGCTGGGCCCGGCCGAGGAGGACCGCGTCCAGGAGGCGCTGCTCAAGCACGTCCGCGAGGCGGGCATGTACACGAGCTGGACCGAGCGGGAACCGCCGTACGAGGACGCGGTGGCGGCCTTCGTCGCCGCCGGGCCCTGCGGTCCGCCCGGCATGCGGGTGGCCGCCTTCCGCAAGGCGCTGGAGCCGCACGTGCGGGCCAACGTCCTCGGCACCGCGCTGGTGCACCTGACGATGCCGGGGGTGCCCGACGTGTACCAGGGCACGGAGGGCGAGTACCGGGCGCTGGTGGACCCGGACAACCGGCGGCCGGCGGCGCTGCCTCCCGAGGCGCCCGGCGAGAAGGGCGCGCTGACCGCGGCGGCGCTGCGGCTGCGCGCCCGGCGCCCGGACGCGTTCGGCGCGGACGCGTCGTACGACCCGCTGACCGCCGAGGGACCGGCGGCCGACCACTGTCTGGCGTTCGCGCGCTCGGGCGAGGTGGTCACGGCGGTGACCCGGCTGTCGCTGCGGCTCGCGGAGGCGGGCGGCTGGCGGGAGACGCTGCTGCCGCTGCCGCCGGGCCGCTGGGCCGACGTGCTCGTCCCGGGCCGGGAGTTCACCGGCCAGGTGCGCGTGGCGGACCTGCTGGACGGGCTCCCGGTGGCCCTGCTGGAACGCGTCCCGGAGGACTGAGGGGACGGGCCGGGCACGGCGGACGGGCGGCCGGCGCTCGCGGGGCACCGGGTGTGCGGGGCGCGTTCACGGCCGCCCCGTACCGGTGGCGTGCCCGGGACACCGGCCGTACCGGTGGCCCGCTCGCGGGCGCCCCCGTACCGAGAGCGCGCGGAACGCCGGCCGTACCGGTCGATCGCGCGGGACGTCCGCCGTACCGGTAACGCGCCGGGTGGACGGCCGGCTAGCCGTACTCCCGGCGCCGTCGGGCTGCCCCTCGCGCGTTCGGGGGGCGTCCGTCGTCCCGGTGGTGCGCTCGTGGCACACAGTGGAGCGGGTCCCACCGGTTCCGCGCCCCCGCGCGCCCCCGAGAGCCTCCCCCCGCCGACTGCTTGACAGTTCCCCCGTGGCGTGCGGGACTGGGAGGGCGAAGCCGGGCGGACTAGTCGGGGGGTGGGTCCTCTGCCGGAGCTGCGCTATCCCAGCGTTCCCGAACTGGTGGCCCGCGCCCAGGCGTTCGCAACCCTGGAACCCGGGCTGTGCGCGTTGCGCCAGGTGGGTGTCTCACGCGCGGGAAGACCCCTGCACCTGCTGTCGGTGGGACACGCCCGCCGCGCGGTGCTGGTCGTCGCCGGCGCCCACGCGAACGAGCCGACGGGCGGCTCCACCCTGCTGGTGCTCGCCGAACGTGTGTTGTGCGAACGGGAATTGAGGACCGGCACCTCCTGGCACTTCCTGCTGTGCGCGGATCCCGACGGCGCGAGTCTGCACGTGACCCCGGCGCCGCGCAGCCTGCTCGACTACCACCTCGGCTTCTACCGGCCGACGGGCGCGGAGCAGCCGGAGTGGTCGCCGGCGGTGCTGCCGCCGGACCGGCTGCCCCCGGAGACCCGGACCCTGACGAGGGTGATCGACGAGTTGCGGCCCTACCTCCAGGTGACGCTGCACGGCACCGATCTGGGCGGCAGCTGGGTGCAGCTGACCAAGGAGGTGCCGGGCCTCGCCGAGCCGTTCGCGAAGTCCGCGGCGGAGCTGCACATCCCGGTGGAGACGGGGGCCTCGGACGCGGCGGGCTGGCCGGCCTCCGGCCCCGGGGTGCATGTGATGCCCGGCCCGGAGACGGGCGTGCCCTATCCGAGCATGCCGGACGACGCGCGGCACAGCACCTGGTACCACGCGCACCGGTACGGCGGTCTGACGGCCGTGGTGGAGGTGCCGATGTGGGCCAGCGACCTGGTGGACGACCCGGCCCCGCACCCGGAGCCCGCGGCGGCCCTGCGCCACCTGGCCACCCGGCTGCTGCGGGACGCGCGGCAGGTGGAGCGGGTCCTCGCCGAGGCACTGCCCCGGCTGGAGGGCGTGGACGGACCGCTGCTGCGGGCCGCGCGGTGGGCGCTGGAGCTGATCCCGGGCCTGGCCGAGGACTGGGCGCACACCTCCCCGGCGGGCACCACGATGGCGTACGTCGGCAGCGTGGACGCCTTCGGCCGGCGGCTGCCGCTGCGGGCCGCGGCGATGCTGCTGCGGGTGCTGCGGGAGGCGGACGACCGGTCGGCGCCGCGTCTGGAGCGGCTCGTGGCCGCCTGGTGCGACGCCTTCGCGCAGCGGTTCCGGGCCCGCTGGGTCCCGCTGGAGGACCAGGTGGAGCACCAGTCCCGGACGGTGCTGGTGGCGGCGCGGCAGGCCCGGGAACGGGTGGCGTGAGCCGGGCGGCCCCGGCCGGTACGCCCCGCCCGCGCCAGTCCACCGCCCGACCGCGGCCCGGCGCCGGGCATCAGCCGCTGAACCCCGGCCGCTGCACCTCAGCCGCCGGACCTCAGCCGTCGAGGGCGAAGACGTGACGGGTGCGCGCCCGCATGACGCACGCGCTGGTGTACGTCTCCCGGAAGTCGACCGCCCTGCCGTTCCACCGCCCGAGCGCCCGGGTGGTCACCGGGGCGTAGATCATCGGGCAGAAGACGTTCTCGGCCGGGATGCGACCGATGTCACCCTCGGCCGCCCCGAGTTCGGCGCACGCCTCCCTCGCGCGGGCGTGCCACCGAGGCGGGTCGCAGCGCAGCAGCGCGCCGCGGGGGACGCCCGCGCGGGCGTTGCCCCGGGTGACCGTCAGGTAGAGCCAGGTGTCCGCGCGGGCCTCACGGGTGGCTGCCCGGGCGGGTCCCGCGGTGAGGAGTGCCGCGACGGCCAGCAGGGCCGCGGCCATCGCCTTCGCTCTGGTGAGGTGAGTCATGCCGGTTGCATCGGCACGGCGGCCCGCCTTCCCGAGGGCCCCTCACCCGATCGGGACGGCAAAAGGGCCTCGCCGGTCGCCAGTTCGAACGGGCCGGCCGGCGTCCTAGCCCACCGAGAGCCGGAACGCCATCCTGCCGAAGGCGACCTGGTCGCCCTCGCGGACCACGACCGCACCGGTCACCCGGCGGCCGTTGACGGTGGTGCCGTTGGTGGAGCCGAGGTCCTTCAGCACCCACAGGCCGTCCTGGCGGCGGAGTTCGGCGTGTACCCGGGAGACCGTCTCGTGGTTCAGGCGCAGCCCGCTGGCGGGGTCGCGGCCGATCCGCAGCGGGTGGGTGTGCTCCGGGTGCGGCAGCAGCAGCTTGGGCAGCCGCTCGGCCTGCCAGGCGCGGCGCAGCCGTACGGTGAACCCGGACACGGCCTCGACGGTGCCGAGGACCGCGCGGGAGAACCGGTTCTCCTGGGGCAGGTCGGCGACGAGGACGGCGAGTTCGTCGGAGCGGCGCGCGGCGAGCGCCAGTTCCATGCGGCGGACGAACGTGTCGTGCGAGAGCCGGCCCATGGCGACGCCGTCGCGCAGTACCCGCAGCGCCTTGTCGCGCTCCGTGTCGGACAGCCGCGCGGGGTAGGTGGAGAACTCGAAGGACGACGTCACGCTGGTGATTGTCGGACAGTGAACCCCGGGTGTCCACAAAACGCGGAATCGGTGCCGTCGGGGCGGTACTTCCGCGACACCGGCTCGCCGCGGGCGAATTGACGAGCGGAATGATCGTCCGGGACGGCACGATGGGGGCGCGGGACATCACGGTGAGCAGACGAAGGGGAACCGTCCGTGCAGTTCGAGGTGTGGGCACCGCAGGCAGACCGAGTGACGCTCCATTGCGAGGGCGCCACGCGCGCGTTGGCGCGCGACCCCGCGCGCGAGGGGTGGTGGACGGGTGAGGCGGAGGCGGCGGACGGTGCGCGCTACGGGTTCGCGCTGGACGACGGTCCGGTGCTGCCCGACCCGCGCTCGCGCCGCCAGCCGGACGGCCCGGACGGGCTGAGCGCGGTCGTGGACCACGGGCGTCACGAGTGGCGCGCGCGGTGGGCGGGGCGCGGGCTGCCGGGCGCGGTGCTGTACGAGCTGCACGTGGGCACGTACACCCGCGAGGGCACCCTGGACGCCGCCGCCAACCGGCTGGATCACCTGGTGGAGCTGGGTGTCACCCACGTGGAGTTGATGCCGTTGTGTCCCTTCCCGGGACGGCACGGCTGGGGTTACGACGGGGTGTCGCTGTGGGCGGTGCACGAGCCGTACGGCGGACCGGAGGCGCTGAAGCGGTTCGTGGACCGGGCGCACGGACTGGGGCTGGGCGTCGTCCTGGACGTCGTCCACAACCACCTGGGCCCGTCGGGCAACCACCTGCCGCGGTTCGGGCCGTACTTCACGGACACGCACACCACTCCGTGGGGGGCGGCGGTGAACCTGGACGCGTCCGGCTCGGACGAGGTGCGGGCGTTCCTCGTCGGCAGCGCGCTGGCGTGGCTGCGGGACTACCGGATCGACGGGCTCCGGCTGGACGCGGTGCACGCGCTGTACGACACGCGCGCGCGGCACTTCCTGGAGGAGCTGTCTGCGGCCGTGGACGGCCTGGCCGAGGAGGTGGGCAGGCCGCTGTTCCTGATCGCCGAGTCGGACATGAACAACCCGCGGTTCATCACCCCGCGCGCGGAGCAGGGGCTCGGGCTGCACGCGCAGTGGAACGACGACTTCCACCACTCCCTGCACACCGCGCTGACCGGTGAGGCCCAGGGCTACTACGCCGACTTCGCGCGGGAGCCGTTCGCCGCGCTCGCCAAGACGCTCACCCGCGGCTACTTCCACGACGGCACGTACTCGTCGTTCCGGGGCCGGCACCACGGCCGTCCGCTGGACCGCGCGCGGGTGTCCGGGCACCGGCTGCTCGGCTACAGCCAGACCCACGACCAGATCGGCAACCGCGCCCAGGGCGACCGGCTCGCCGCGCTGCTCTCCCCCGGCCTGCTGGCCTGCGCGGCCGCGCTCACGCTGACCGCGCCGTTCACGCCGATGCTGTTCATGGGCGAGGAGTGGGCGGCGGGCACGCCCTGGCAGTACTTCACCGACCACACCGACCCGGAGCTGGCCGAGGCGGTACGGCGGGGCAGGCGGCGGGAGTTCGCGGCGCACGGCTGGGCCGAGGAGGACGTGCCGGACCCGCAGGACCCGGCGACCCGGGAGCGGTCCTGCCTGGACTGGTCGGAGCCGGGACGCGAGCCGCACGCGCGGGTGCTGGACTGGTACCGGCGGCTGATCGCGCTGCGCCGTGCGCAGAGCGACCTCACCGACCCCGACCTCGCCGCCACGCGGGTGGCGTACGACGGGGAGGCCCGCTGGCTGGCCTTCAGGCGCGGAGACGTGCGGGTGGCGGTGAACGCCGGCAAGGAGAGCGCGGCGATCCCGCTGGGCACCGGCCGGGTGGAGGTCCTGGCGGCCTGGGAGCCGGTGCCGGCGCCGGGACCGGACGGTCTGCTGCACGTGCCCGGCGAGTCGTGCGTGGTGCTGACGGGGAGCTGAGGCCCCGGCGGCTTGCTCACGGCCCCGGCTCGTCCTTGGGGAGGTCGGTGACGCGCTCCAGCAGGATCGGTTCCCAGGCGCGGCGCAGCCGGGTCCGCAGCAGGGGCAGCTCACCGCCGGCGCGGCCCTCCAGGTGGTCGGCGAGCCCGATGACGGTGTCGCAGCGGGCCAGCCACAGGCCGCGCAGGCAGGGGCGGGCCCCGTAACCGGCGAGGGTGGCGGCGCGGACGGCCGCCGGGGAGCCGACGGCGACGGCGAGCCCGGCGATGTCCTCGGCGGGGTCGCCGAGGGCCGCCCGCGTCCAGTCCAGGACGCCCCGCACCCGGCCGTCGGCGCTGACCAGCACGTGCGCGCCGGTCAGTCCGTGGTGGGTGAGGACGGCCGCGCCGGGCTGCGCGCCGAGCCGGGCCGCGTTCGACGGGGCGAACTGGTGCAGGCGCGCGGCGTCGAACTCGTCGGCGGCGGCGAGGCCTTCGGCCGCGTGCACGGCCATCCGGCGCAGCGCCTCCAGCGAGCGCGGCGCGGCGCGGGGCACGCCGAGTGCCTCGGCCTGGCGTGCGGACACCGCGCGCAGCCCGGTGAGCAGCCCGGCGAGGTCGGCCTCGCCGAGGGCGGAGACGTCGTGCTCGTCGGCCGTGCCGCCGGGCACCCGGGTGTCGAGGGTGTAGGCGAGACCGGGCGCCCAGTCGCCGTGCGCGACGCTGACCGGGACGGCGACCGGCACCTGCGGGCGGACCAGGTCGCGCAGCCGCAGCTCCCGGCGGCGGCGCGCGGACGCCTCGCGGTCGTGGGCGAGGCGCAGCACATGGCGGGCGCCGATCCACCAGGTGTGCTCGCGCTCCTCGCTCACGGGCCGCACGTCGGGCCCCCCGGTGCCGTCGCGGCCCTCCTTGAGCAGCGAACGGACCAGTCGGCGGACGGTGTCCGCGGTGGGTGTCGGTGCCTGGGTCATGGGTGCGGGCGTCGCCGTTCCGGTGTCGTCGGGGTGGGGTCTCGCGGGGCGTCCTCAGTCCACTGTGACCAGCTCGCGGGTGGTGTTGTTCAGCCGCCGGCCGCCGTCCCCGGTGACCGTGACGATGTCCTCGATGCGCACCCCGAAGCGGCCGGGCAGATAGATCCCGGGCTCCACGGAGAAGCACATGCCGGGCACGAGGGGCCGCTCCTCGCCCTCGATCATGTACGGCGGTTCGTGCGTGGTGACGCCGATGCCGTGCCCGGTGCGGTGGATGAAGTACGGGCCGTACCCGGCGTCGGTGATCACCGCGCGGGCGGCACGGTCGACGTCCTGGCAGGCGGCGCCGGGGCGTACGGCCCGGTAGCCGGCCTCCTGGGCGGCGCGCACCACGTCGTGCACCCGGCGCTCCTCCGCGGTGGGTTCGCCGACGTGGACCGTGCGGGTGGTGTCGGAGCCGTAGCCGTCCTTCAGGCCTCCGAAGTCGAGGACGACCATGTCGCCGGGCCGGATGACCCGGTCGCCGACCTCGTGGTGCGGGTTGGCGCCGTTGGGGCCGGAACCGACGATGGTGAAGTCGACCTGTTCGTGGCCGAAGCGGCGCAGCAGGGCGGCGAGGTCCCGGCCGACGTCGGACTCGCGGCGGCCGGCGAAGGGCAGCTTCCGGATCTCCTCGAACGCCTGGTCGGCGGCGGCTCCGGCGGCCGCCAGGAGGTCCAGCTCGACCTGGTCCTTCACCGCGCGCAGCATGGGCAGGGCGTCGGTGAGGGCGGCGTAGGAGGTGCCGGGCAGGGTCCGCTGGAGGCCCAGCAGATGCATGGCCCAGGCGTTGTCGCTGATGCCGAACCGGCCGCGGTCGTCGAGGAGGGCGGCCGTGAGGGCGTAGGGGTCCGTGCCGTCGGTCCAGTCGCGCAGGGTCAGCGCGGGTGCGCCGGGGGCCTGCTCGGCGTCCGGGGCCTCCAGGGTGGGCACGACGAGGACGGGGTCGCGGCCGGGGGCGAGGACCAGCACGGTCAGCCGCTCGGTGACGGCGGTGGGGGCGTAGCCGGTGAGCCACACCAGGTCCGGGCCCGGGGCCACGAGCAGTCCGGCGAGGCCGGCGTCGGCCGCGGAGCGCACGGCGCGTTCCATGCGGGCCCGGTAGTCGGCGGCGGTGAAGGGCGCGGGCGTGGTACCGGTCATCCGGGCCTCCGGGCGCTGCGGGGGAAGGGGCGCGCTGACGTCTCGGGCAGCATCCTGCCCGCCCGGCCGGATCCACGCGACCCGATCCTGGGAACGGGCGTTCGGCGGCACGCGGGGAAGGGGCTGGGCATGGGCCCATGATGACGCGTGGGACGGATGGTGACCAGCGGATTCACCGGGTCCGGTGGGGCGCTGTGCCGGTTCGCGGAGGGGTCAGGTGACCAGCCCCGGGGTCACCGTCAACTGCTGGAGGGCACCGCTGTGGTGGCGCACGGTGAGCGGCAGCGCCTTTCCGGGCAGCGAGCGGGTGACGGCGCGGGCGAGGTCGGCGGCGGTGCCGACGCGGGCCGCGCCGAGCCGGAGCACGACGTCCCCGCGGACCAGGCCGGCCGTGTAGCCGGGGCCGGGCACGTGGACGGCGACCACCAGCGCGCCCGTCTGCTCGCCGTCGGCCACTTCCACGCCGAGGGTCGCGCCGGGCGGGGCGGGGTCCCGGGGGGCGGCGGGGGACGCGGGGCCGGGCGGTGGGCCCTGGCGGGGCGGCCCGCCGGGTCCGCCGACGCCGGTCATCGTGGCGCCGGCCATGCCGATGCCGATGCCGCAGAGCAGCAGTACGGTGCCGGCGCCCGCGCCGAGCAGCAGGGTCCGCAGCCGCCGTGCGCGCCGGGGCGCGGCGTGCGGGCGGCCGGCGGGGCCCGGGGCGCCCTCGTCCTGCCGGTGCTGACCGGGGATCGGCTTGGGCCGCAAAGCGGTCGGTTCCATGGTTCGCTCGCCTCCGACCGGTGCTCTACCCGGGCGGGCGGGCCGTGACGAGACACGAAAGGGTGAGATTGCCCGGCGGACGGCGGAGGGTAGCCATGTCCGACGGGCCGGCACCCCGACCCACGAGCATCCCCTCCCCTCGGGGCGCCGGTGTTCCGGCCGGAGCCGGCGGGCGGCGGCGCGGACCCGCACCCGGTGATCCGGGTGCCGGTCCGCGCCGCGGTTGAGCAGGCGGCACCCGGCCCGCCCGCACGGCGTGCCCCCGGCCGGCCCGCGCACCGCGCCCCGGCCGGCGTGGCCGTGCCCGCCGTCCCCGGCCGGGGCCGCCGTCCCTCAGCCCGTGTGGCCGTGGCCGTCGTGCGCCCCGTCGTGGGAGAACCTCAGGGCCTCGGGCGGCATGACGACGAAGGGCCGCATCATGCCCATGTCCTCGTGCTCCAGCAGATGGCAGTGGTACATGAACCGGCCGTACCCGCCGTCGAAACGGCCCATGATCCGCAGCATCTGGTTGCCCGGCACCCGGAAGACGTCCTTGTGGCCGTGCTCGTTGGGCGCGAGCGGGATCGCCCTCCCCGCGTCGTACCGGATCGGGGTGCGGGTGCCGCCGGCCGCCGGGTCGAAGCCGGAGACGTCGTAGGCGTCGCGGCCGAGCAGCTGGAAGTCGGCCAGGTGGATGTGCATCGGGTGCTCGATGGGGGCGAGGTTGAGGAAACTCCACTGCTCGTGGCTGCCCTCGCCGATGGTGAAGCCGAGGCCGTCGTTGAACGTGCGCGCCGTGCGCCGGTACGTCTTCGTGACGCCGTCGGGCCCGGTGACCTGCACGATGCCGTCGGCCGGGAGCCGGAGGCCCGCCGGGCGCTCGGTCTCGGTCATCTCCCAGATCTCCGGGTGGCCGCCGGCGCCCTTGGTGGCGGGCGGGGTGAGCAGGATCAGGCGGTGGCCGTGCGGGATGTCGTGGGTGAGGCGGCGGAAGGAGCCGGAGAGCACCTCGGGCAGTTCGAAGGCGTCCTCCTCGCACGTCTCACCGACCCGGAACTGGAGCACGTCCGGGTACGCCACGTCCCCCTGCGGGTCGGGCTCCCCGGCGGGCCGGTTCGGTCCCTTGTTCACCAGGCGCAGGGTCCGGCCGGCCAGGCCGCGGAAGTCGATCAGCAGGTCGAACCGCTCGGCCGGCGCGGCGGTCAGGTCGGGCAGCTCCGCGTCGAAGTCGACCGGCACCGGGCGCGGCAGCAGGCCGCCATCGCTGCCGATCTGGTGGACGATGCCCGGCACCGGCTCGCCGTCCTCGTCGATCAGGACGAGGTGGAAGATGCGCGCGTTGGAGGCGTTGACCAGCCGGAAGCGGTACCAGGCCGGGTCCACCTCGGCGTACGGCCAGATCCGGCCGTTGACCGTGGTGTACGGGCCGGTGAACGGGAGGGAGACCGGCTTGCCCGTCTCCGGGTTGCGGTCCTGGACGATCACCGTCTTGTGCAGCAGCCGGCCGTTGAGCCGGCCGTCCTCGTCGGTGTCGATGTTGCGGTCGGCGAGGAGCAGCGGTATCTCCCGCTCACCGGAGGGCAGACGGAGGGCGTCCTCCTCGTCGTCCCGCACGAGGTAGGTGCCGTACAGGCCCGCCATCACGTTCCAGCGGGTGATGTTCATGGCGTGGTCGTGGTACCACCACTGCACCGCCTGGTGGTCGTTCGGGTACTCCGACAGCTGGGCGTCGCCGGTGCCGACGGCGTTGTCCGTCCAGCCGTCGTTGCCGCCGCCGGTCTGCGCGCCGTGCAGGTGGGTGACCACCCAGGCGGGCAGGGCGGCGACGTCCTTGTTCGGCTCGGCGCCCCCGCGGCCGGGCTCGGTGCCGGGCTGCGGACGGCCGTCCGTGCGCAGCCTCACCTCGACCGCGGTGACCGGGTGCTCGCTCTCCTTGGGTATGCGGTTGGTCCAGGCGATGCGGACCCGCCTGCCGCGCCGCACCTCGATGGTCGGCCCCGGCACCTGTCCGTCGTAGCCCCACATCAGGGTCGGCGGCAGCTGCGGGTGGAGCCGCACCCAGGTCGGGCGCAGCGCGATCTCCGTCTCGCGCAGGACGTCGTCCGTGGCGGGCCGCAGGACGGGCGGCACGGTCAGCGGCGCGAGGTACGGCGTCAGTTCGTTCGTGGTCGGTGCGGGCCCGCGCCCGGTGTCTGCGGCGAGCCTCTCGATCGTCTCGGTCAAGGCCGAACACCCCCCGTGTTGGCGACTTGTTGTTCCCCTTGCTCCTGAAGACTCCCGAGAGCGCACCGAAGTTCCCTGAATGCCCCGTTCCGTACGAGGAGATTCGGCGATTGTCAGCCGAGCGACGGGACGGGCACGGCGGGCGGCCGGTCGGGCAGGAAGCCGTGGGCGCGGCGGCCCAGCCACTCGGCCTTGTAGCGGTCGACGGAACGGTGCCAGTTCAGGATGCCGGCCAGCCAGTTCTGCAGATCCAGCACATAGGCGGCCATGGCGGTCCTGGCCTTCCCGGACAGCGCCAGGTCGTCGTAGAGGAGGGGCAGTTCGTGGGCGATGACGTGCTCGAACTGCCGCATGCGCTGGGTCATCAGGTCGTGGACGACGGTCAGCGCGGAGGGGTAGTCGACGCCGAAGAAGTTCTGGACCACCAGGATGGCGTTGTGGATCTCGCCCTCGTACTCGATCTCCTTCTGGTAGGAGAAGACGTCGTTGAGGAGGCAGGCGTAGTCGATGGCGGCGTTCTCCAGTGAGCGCACCGGGCCGCTGGCGTACACCTCGGCCGGGACGGCGGGTCCCTGTCCCATCCGGCACAGGCTCAGGGTGAGGTCCGAGCCGAAGGTGGCGCGCCGCGTCTCCAGGTAGTCGACCGGGTCCGGGACGCGGTTCTGGAGCTGGTTGGACAGCTCCCACACCCAGCTCTCGGTCATCGCGTCCACGGCCGTCTTCAGGGCGCGCCGCTGGTCGGTGGTCATGGTGGCCGTGGTGCGCGTCCACAGGTCGAGGAGGGCGCGTTCCATGGCGTTGCCGGGGACGACGGGCGGTTCGCCCTCGACCGGCATGCACTGGGAGAGCCGGGCCGTGGTCAGGCGGGCGGCGGCCAGGTCCCTGCGGTGGCCGTACACCAGCGGGTAGTAGTCGTCGCCGTAGGTGCCCCAGGCGAGCCAGTGGGCGCTGAGGTCGAGGGCCTCGGGGGTGGCGTCCGGGTCCAGGCCGGCCGAGCACAGCGCGAGGTCGTAGGCGGCGAGCTTGTCCTCGTCCCAGACTCCCTCCTGGAGGATGCCCATGCGCCGGCACCAGTCGACGAGGTGGCCGCGGGCCTGGTCGAGGTGGGGGCTGAGCTGGAGTTCGTAGGGCATGTGGAGGTCGGGGACGCGGGACGGGCCGACCTTCTGGAAGGGCACGTGCGCGTAGGCGCGCAGCCGGCTTCGCGCGGCGGAGGCGAGGAGCGCGCCGATGTCGGCGGCCGAGGTGCCGGGGCCGCTCGGCGTCTGCCACGGCGAACGGGACCGCACGCCCTCGTTCATGTAGCGGCTGGAGCGCAGGTGCCACTCGTGGCCGCCGGACTGCCAGTCCTGGAGTCCCTTGGTGTAGGCGGCGACGGCGGCGACCTCGCCGGGGGTGAGGCCCTTCTCCAGGGCGACGGCGGGGACTTCGGTGAGCGCGGTGTGCTCGAACTGGTGCAGCCGGGAGGTGAGGACGTCGTTGACGGTGTCGGCGGCCTCCTGGGTGGTGCAGCCGAAGAACGTCTCCAGCACCAGGACGCCGTTGCTGTTCTCGCCCTCCTCCTCGACCTCGCGCTGGTAGGAGAAGAGGTCGTTGCGCAGGTGGACGGCGTCGGAGAACGTCTCCATGAGGACGCGCAGCGGCCGGGTGCCGGCGACGGCGGCGGGGACCTCGGCGGTCGCGTACTCCACGAGCCCGGCCGACCAGGGGGCGCCGCCCACCTTGCGGCGCATCTCGATGTACTCGACGGGGTTGGCGATGCGCCCCTCGTTGATGTTGGACAGCTCCCACATCGACTCGTTGAGCAGGTGTTCGGTGGCCACGGAGAAGCGGCGCCGCCAGTTGACGGACATCGCCGGCACGGTGCGCGCCCACAGGTCCTTCAGGCCCGCCTCCACCGGGTTCTCCGGCTCGGGCACGGGCGTGCCGGGGTCCAGGGGCATGAACAGCGGCAGGCGGTCCAGGTGCGCCTTGCCGGCGGCGCGGTCCTGGGTGCGCTTGAACATGTCGAGGAAGTGGTCGTCGAAGAAGAAGACCCACACGTACCAGTCGGTGATCAGCGACAGGGCGGGGCCGTCGCAGTCGGGATGGGTGTAGGCGCACAGGAGTCCGTAGTCGTGTGCCTCCAGGTCGGCCTGGTCCCAGATCCCGGAGCCCTCCAGCATGCCCATCTCGCGCGCCCACCGGGTGGAGTGGGCGCGGGCCTCGTCCAGGTGCGGGTTGAGCCGCGCGGGGTACGGCATGTAGAAGTGCGGGAGTTCGAACGGTTGCGTCATGGCCGGGCCCTACCCTCGCCCCCTGACTCGCATCCAGCCCAAGGCACATGATCACACCATCGCGTGAACCCTCCGGTAAAGCGGCAACGCGGCCGGGGGTTGTGGCGTTCACTGCCTTGCCGCGCCCGCGGGCGGGGGCCACGGTAGGCGCATGACCCCCTTCGTGCTGCCCCATGAGGTGCACGGCGACGGCGCCCACCGGGTGTTCGCCGTGCACGGCTGGTTCGCCGACCGGTCCGCGTACGCGCCCGTGCTGCCGGACCTGGACCGTACGGCGTTCACCTACGCGCTGGTCGACCTGCGCGGCTACGGCGAGGCCCGGGACGCCCCGGGTCCGTACACGACCGCGCGGGCCGCCGCGGACCTGGTGGAGCTGGCGGACCTGCTCGGCTGGCGGCGGTTCTCGGTGGTCGGGCACTCGATGGGCGGCGCGGTGGCCCAGCGGCTGCTCGCGGTGGCCCCGGACCGGCTGCGCCGGATCGTGGGGGTCTCGCCTGTGCCCGCCTCGGGCCTGCCGCTGGCCGGGGAGCAGGCGGCGCTGTTCGCACAGGCGGCGCACCGCGCGGAGAACCGGCGCGCGATCATCGACTTCACCACCGGGGGCCGCCGCCCGGCCGCCTGGCTGGACCGGATGGTCGCCCGCTCGCTGGAGCGCAGCGACGCCACGGCGTTCCGGGCCTGGCTCGACTCGTGGTCGGGCGAGGACTTCAGCGCCGAGGTCGCCGGCGGCGGGGTGCCCGCGCTCGCCGTGGCCGGCGCGCTCGACCCGGCGCTGTCACCGGAGGTCATGCGGCGGACCTGGCTGTCCTGGTACCCGCGCGCACGGCTGGCGGTCCTGCCCGGCGCCGGACACTGCGCCATGGACGAGACCCCGCTGGAACTGGTGCGCACCGTCGAGGACTTCCTGCGCGCGGACCAGGAGGAAGAGGCGCGCGGCGCGAGCCGGGACGGACGGGCGTGAGCGGGCGCGCGGCCCCGCCGGTGCCGGACGTCTTCGATCCGCGCCGGTACGCCGAGGGCGTGCCCTACGACGACTACCGCGTGCTGCGCGACCACCATCCGGTGGCCTGGCAGGAGGAGCCGGAGGTGCTGGGCTGGCCGGCCGGACCCGGGTTCTGGGCGGTGACCCGGCACGCGGACGTCGTCCGTGTGCTGAGGGACGCGGGGACGTACTCCTCCCACGCGGGCGCGACCCAGATCCGCGACCCCGATCCGGCGGACCTGCCGTTCATCCGGCGGATGATGCTCAACCAGGATCCGCCGGACCACGGGCGGCTGCGCAGGCTGGTCAGCCGCGCCTTCACGCCCAGGCGCGTGGAGCGGTTCGCGGCCATCGCCCGGGAGCGCGCGCGGGCGCTGCTCGCGGGCGCCCTCGCGCGGGCGCGGGAAGGGGACGGCACGGTCGACCTGGTGGCCACCGTCACCGACGAGTACGCCCTGCTGAACCTGGCGGACCTGCTGGGCGTCCCGGCGGGCGACCGGGGGCTGCTGCTGGACTGGACGCGCCGGGTCATCGGCTACCAGGACCCGGACGAGGCCGGTCCCGCGGTGCTGGACCGGGCGGGCAGGCCGGTGAATCCGCGCTCGCCGGCGATGCTGCGGGACATGTTCGACTACGCGGGGCGGCTCGCGGCGCACAAGCGGCGGCATCCCGCCGACGACATCGTGACGACGCTCGCCCACGACGCCGAACTCGCGGGCGCGGAGCTGGAGATGTTCTTCTTCCTGCTCACCGTGGCGGGCAACGACACCGTGCGCGCCGCCGCCCCGGGCGGACTGCTGGCACTGGCGGAGCGTCCGGGGGTGTACGAGGCGCTGCGCACCGGCAGGGCCGGGCTGCCGTCGGCCGTCGAGGAGTTGCTGCGCTGGCACCCGCCGGTGCTGACGTTCCGCCGGACCGCCGTGCGCGACACCGAGCTGGCGGGCCGGCGGATCCGGGCGGGCGACAAGGTGGTGGTGTTCCACGCCGCGGCCAACCGGGACGAGCGGGTGTTCGCCGGCCCGGACCGGTTCGATCCCGCGCGCTCCCCCAATCCGCATGTCTCGTTCGGGGACGGCCCGCACGTCTGCCTGGGCGCGCACTTCGCCCGGCTGCAACTGCGGCTGCTCCACGAGGAGGTGCTGCGCGTCCTGCCGGGCCCGCCGGTCCTCGCCTCACCGGCCGGACGGCTGGTGTCGAACTTCATCAACGGCGTCAAGTCGCTGCCACTGCGACTGGTTTGACGGACGGACCCGCGCCGGCGGGCCGGCGTCGGCGGGGTCCGGCCGCCGGCACCGGTGCCGGTGCCGGCGATCACGGGGACGAAGGGGGCTCCGGGGCGCGGCCGTTGCCGTGCCGCGGCGGTTCAGGCGGCGCGGACCTCCCGTTCCAGTTGCGTGGCCAGGGTGACGTAGCGGGGGCGCCGGTGCACCGGGACGAGGCCCCGGATCACCAGGTGCCACATCTCGGCGACCCTGCGCGGCAGCCGCCCGACGGGTTCGAGCGAACGGCCCGCGACCCGGGTGCCGATGAAGAAGCAGACGAGGGAGTGGGCGACCACTCCGACGTCCAGATCCCCGTGCAGATCGGCTTCCCGGACGGCTCCGTTGAATTTGCGGGTCGCGAAGTCCAGCCATTCCGTGAACGGATGCCGCAGCGGCGGCCGTACGGCGATGTCCGCGGTGGCGAGGCGGAGTCCGGCGCGCGGCACGGGATCCTCGACGGCGAGCCGGGCGATCCCGAAGGTGGTGCGCATCAGGGCCTCCAGCGAGGAACAGCTGCGGCCCTCGATGTCGGCCACGAGCTGCCGCGCGGCCTTCGCCTGGAGTTCCAGGATCGCCTGGGCCAGGTCCTCCTTGGCCGCGAAGTGGAAGTACAGGGCGCCCTTGGTGACCTTCGCATGTGCGACGATGTCGCTCAGGCTGGTGGATTCGTAGCCATGCCGGTCGAACAGGTCGGCGGCGGCCGTGATGATGGTTGCGCGGGTCTGTTCAGCGCGTAACTGCCTCGCCATCCCGTGACCCCTCCTCGCACCTCAAAAGAACAGGACATGCGGTTTGTTTTCGATCCCCCGCATACGATAACTCACCACACGGGTTCGGGAGTCCAGAGGTCCACGCACGCGATACGACACGTGTCAGCGGCGGGACGGCCCCTGGCGGGCTCCGGACGACGAGCGCCGCCCGCCCGGTCGTCGCGGTACGAGGCGGACGTCCGGTATTCAACGAAGCGCCAGGCCGGCGCAAAACAGCAGAACCGGTCGGTGCTTTCGCGCCCCTTGAGAGCCGAACGCGCCCCTCCACGCCCCCTGGGCACGGCGAAGCCGCCGGCGCGGCCGTGTATCCACGGGACGCGCCGACGGCGGTGTGCGCGGCGAGGAGCCCCGGCTCGCGGCTACGACGCGAACCGGGCCCTCCGGGCGGTCAGTTCACGTAGACCCGGGCACCGGCATCGGTGACGGGCGCGTACTTCGCCGTGAAGTAGCCGTTGGTGAAGCACAGCGACGATCCGGAGAACTTGGTGAACTGCTGGTTGGTGAAGGTGATGCTGCTGTCGGCGTTGTCGGCCTTTCCGGTCAGGCTGGGCGCCTGGTACACGCAGGTCACGGAGCCCAGCAGGGTGCGCAGCTGGACCGTGGCCTGGATGACGGAACCGCTCGGGGGCGTCACCGTGAGGGTGCCGCTCGACGTGATCGTCGCCGAGTACGGCAGGTTGTTGATGGTGATGCCGTTGACACCGGTGACACCGGTGACGTTGCTGGTGCAGGTGTTGCTGTCGAAGGTGTGCGCGGTGACGGACTCGGTGGCCGTGCCGGGCGCGGCCGGGTTGGAGGTGGCCTTGGCGGTGAACTGGGACGCGGTGCACTTGACGCCACTGGTGCCGGTCGCGCTGGAGTAGAACGTGGCGGGCGTGCCGGTGGCCAGGGGCGCGGTGAGGGTGTCACCGACGGCGACCGCGGTGCCGCCCGTGCTGCCGGTGGTCAGGACCGTGCCGGCCGCGGACGCGGGGGTGGCCCACACGAGGCCGAGCGCGGTGGCGGTGCCGGCGAGGGCGAGGAGGGAGCGCGTACGCATGCGGGTGCCTCTCTTCCGAGGTGGGGGACAGATGAGGTGCGGTGGGGGGTGGCGGGCGGTGCGTGCGATGCCGCCGGCGCGGGGCCGTGACGCCTTCTCCGTACGTTGCGGATCCGCGACGGCGGCACACCGGGTCCCGGCCACGGGCCTTGGGGGAAGACCTCGGGCCGGTCCGGGCAAGGGGGGCGGCCGGCACGGCGGAAAAAGAGGGAAAGCGACCCGTGCCGGAGCCGCGCTGCGAGGTGGAGCGGTTGCCGTACAGGGCCGGGAACGCGGCCGGTGCAGCGCCGCTGGACGCGACTGGCGCGCCTGCCGGATCCGGCGCCACGGATCCGTGGAAACTGGGGAAGTTGTAGACCTGATCAACCGTCAGAGTCAAGCCATCGGACGCGAGTTGATGCTCGCGGTGACGGCACGCGCAGGTCCGTCACCGGTTTTCCACATCTCCCTTGACCCTTCAAACTAACCGGCGGTAACTTCGCCGGAGGCTACTGCCGCGTAACCAGAAAACCCTCGCACCCGCCGGGAGTCGCGAGGAGGGGTGCGCGGCATTCGCTGTCCGCGCCAGGACACCGCGCCACCTGAAGCCCAATCCGCATTGATTCATGCACATGGGAGCAGACATGGCCTCGTCCCCGGACATCCCGTCCACCGGCAACACCCCCGAGAACCCGGGGGGCGGCACCCCGTCCGGAGCCCCCGGCTCCGGCGGAGCGAGACGAGGGCGGGTCAGGGCCCGCCGCGCCGCGATGATGGCGGTTCCCGCCACCCTCGCGGCCGCGGGTCTCGCGGTCCTCACCGCCCAGGGAGTGCTGGGCGTCCAGTTCGCCATCTCCGGCATGCCGTTCACGGTCGCCGCGCAGGACCTGGACGGCAGTGGATTCGAGCAGTTCGGCGCGCTCGACAACATGGCGGAGGGCAGCCCGAACGCCGGGGACACCGGCGGACAGGTGCTCGTCGTCACCTCCGCGATCAAGGAGGCCACGCTCACCAAGCTGTGTCAGAGCGTCGACCTCGGCGGCACCAATCTGCTGATCACCGCGGGCAACGGCAAGAAGAAGGTCACCGCGACCGACCTGACCACCGACTCCACCGTGCTGTCGGGCGACGCCGAGTTCAACAAGATCGAGATCGGCAACGACGCCAGCACCCTGGACAAGGCGGGCGTGAAGGGACCGATCGGCGTGTTCAGCCAGCAGGCCGACCACGTGCACATCGCCGACCTGCGCCAGACCAACTACGCGACCACGGCGGCGGTGTTCCGGCTGCCCGGGCTCAAGCTGCGCTTCAGCGACTCGGGTTGCTGATGGCCGGGCCGGACCGTACACGCCGGGGACCGAGGCCCGCCTTCCGCGGATGGCGGGCCCGCCGGCCGTTCTGGGGCGGACTGCTGCTCTCCCTGGGCGGCGGCGAGATCCTGCTCACCGAGAAGGCCTCGCTGAAGGTCGTGCTGCACATCGGCATGCAGGGCCTGGCCGGCTATCTCCTGCCGACCCTCATGGTCCTGCTCGGCCTGCTGATCCTCTTCAACCCCGCCCAGCGGCTGTTCTACTCCATCACCGGCATGCTGCTCTCCCTGGGCAGCTGGCTCACCTCCAACCTGGGCGGCTTCTTCATCGGCCTGCTCCTCGGCGCCGTCGGCAGCTGCCTGGCCTTCGGCTGGCTGCCGGACCAGGAACCGCGCGTCGGCCGCCGCGAGCGCCGCAGGCGGGCGCGGGCCCTGGCGGCACGGCAGCCGGAAGGAATGGAGAGGGCGGCCTGACGCGACCGGGAGACCGGACACCACGACACGTCCCACCTCGCCGGCACTCGGTGTGGATCCGTGGAACTTCCCGGCCGCTCCGTTAGTTTCTACGTTGCTGTAGAAGTTTCCGCCGGGTGCCGCGAGAGGTGTCCGGCGGCTCGTACGAGGAGTGCACATGGCCCTGTGGGACCGCATCAAGGAGTCGGCGTCGCAGATGCAGACCCAGTTGGTGGCGAGGAAGAACGATCTGAAGAGCGGCGCGTTCCGCGACGCGAGCATGGCGATGTGCGCGCTCGTGGCCGCCGCCGACGGGACGGTGGACCCCTCGGAGCGGCAGCGGGTGGCCCAGCTCATCGCCACGAACGAGGTGTTGCAGAACTTCCCGGCGGACGACCTCAGGCGCCGTTTCGAGGACAACCTGAACAAGCTGACGACCGACTTCGCCTTCGGCAAGGTGAGCGTGCTCCAGGAGATCGCCAAGGCGAAGAAGAAGCCCGCGGAGGCGCGGGCCGTCGTGCAGATCGGCATCGTCATCGGCGGCGCGGACGGCGACTTCGACAAGACCGAGCAGGCCGTGGTGCGTGAGGCCTGCTACACGCTGGACCTGCCGCCGCACGAGTTCGACCTCTGAGCCGTGGCCCAGGCCCGCGCGGGTGTCCCCGGGAATCGGGGGGACCCGCGCGGGCCGCGGCTGCCCGGACCGGTGGGTGTCAGACGAGCCCGGCGGACTTCAGCCAGGTCCGGGCGACGTCCAGCGGGTCCTTCTTGTCCGCCTGCACCCGGGTGTCCAGCTCCAGCAGGGTCTTGGTGTCGAGCTTGGCGGAGACCGCGTTCAGCGCGTCGACGCCCTTCTGCGGCAGCGCGCCCTTGCGGACGAGCGGCTGGACGTTCTGGAAGCCGAAGAGGTTCTTCGGGTCCTGCAGGACGACGAACTTCTCCTTGGTGATGTGCGGGTCCGTGGTGAAGACGTCCGCGACCTGCACGGCGTTCTGCTTCAGCGCCGCCAGCGTCAGCGGGCCTCCCGTGTCCAGCGCCTTGAAGGACTTGAACTCCAGGCCGTAGACGGACTTCAGGCCCGCCAGCCCCTGCTGCCGGGCCTGGAACTCCGGTGAGCCGCCGATGACCAGGTCCTCGGCGACGTCCTTCAGGTCGGCGATGGAGGACTTGTCCGTGAGGTGGTACTTCTCCGCGGTGGCCGCGTTGACCGTGACGGAGTCCTTGGACTGCGCCGACGACGGCTGGAGCAGGGTGAGCCGGGAGTCCAGCCTGGCGTTGATGGCGTCCCCGGTCTCCTCCAGGGTCTTCGGCGTGGCCTTCTTGTCGAGGTGGGCCAGCAGGGCGCCGTTGTACTCGGGCATCACCGAGAGGGAGCCGTTCTTGATCAGCCCGTAGGTGGTCTCGCGGCTGCCGATGTTCGGCTTGTACGTGACCTTGATGCCCTTGGCCTTGAGGGCCTCGCCGTAGATGTCGGCGAGCAGGGTGGACTCGGGGAAGTTGTTGGAACCGACGACCACGCTGTCGCCGTCCGCCTTGCCGCCGGTCAGGGGGTTGTCGGCCTTGTCGTCGCCGGAGGAACAGCCCGCCAGCAGAGCCGCCGCCAGGGCGACCACCGCCGCGCCTCTGCTCCCCCGGATGGTCCTGCTGATGTGGGTCGTTGAAGTCACCCGTCGATCCAATCCAGCCGCTCGTCCGTCAGTCAAGTGCCGCCGGCCGGCAATCCGCGTCGATCCGCGTCCGGTGGCGCACACCCGGTGCCCTCCTTGCGGTGGTTTCCCGGTCCACGCGCGCCGGCCCCTGCTCTCCGCCGCGGCGGCCGTCAACCGCGGCCGCCCCGGCGCACTCCCGGCGACACCGCGAGCCGGGACACCGCCCAGAACACGGCCAGGGTCACCAGGGCCAGACCGGCGACCAGGGCGGCGCCGCCGACGACCTTCTCGTAGTCCTTCTGGTAGAGGCCGTCGATGATGTACCGGCCGAGGCCGCCCAGGCTGACGTAGGCGGCGATGGTGGCGGTGGAGACGATCTGGACGGCCGCCGTGCGCAGCCCGCTCAGGATCAGCGGGAGCGCGACCGGCACCTCCACCTGGAACAGCACCCGCGTCTCGGGCATGCCCATGCCCCGGGCGGCGTCCACCGGCGAGGGGTCGACGGAGCGGATCGCCTCGTAGGTGGTGACCAGGATCGGCGGGACGGCGAGCACGACCAGCGGGATCATCGCCGGCAGCAGCCCGATCCCGATCCAGATGACCATCAGCACCAGCAGGCCGAAGCTGGGCAGCGCCCGGCCGGCGGTGGCGAGGAGCGCGAGGACGTTGCCGCCCCGGCCGGTGTGGCCGGTGAGCAGGCCGATGGGCAGACCGATCCCGGCGGCGATCGCCAGCGCCTCCAGGCAGTACCCGACGTGCTCGGCGAACCGGGTGGGGATGCCGTCGTAGCCGTGCCAGTGGGCGCCGTCGCCGAAGAAGGCGCGCGCGAAGTCGAGGACGTTCACCGGCCGGCCCCCTTCCGCGGCATCCAGGGCGTGAGCAGGAAGCGGAGCAGCACCAGCGCGGCGTCGGCGAGCACGCCCAGCACTCCGATGGTCAGCACCGCGTTCACGGCCAGGGCGGGGCGGCCGTAGGTCTGGGCGGCGTAGAGCATGTTGCCGAGGGCGCCCTGGTTGCCGATGAGCATGCCGACGCTGACCAGGGAGATGCTGGACACGGTCGCCACCCGCAGCCCGGCGATGAGGGCGGGCACGGCGAGCGGGAGCTGGATCTGGAAGTACCGGCGTACGGCGCCGAAGCCCATGGCCTGGGCGGCGGCCAGGGTCTCCGGCGGCACCGAGCGGACGCCGTCCACGATCGCCGGGACGAGCACCACCAGGCTGTAGAGCGCGAGCGGGATCATCACCGTGGTCTCGCTCTGCCCGAAGTAGTCGATGAGGACGACGAAGAAGGCGAGCGACGGGACGGCGTAGAGGATCGTGGCGACGCCGAGGACCGGCGGGTAGATCCAGCGGAAGCGCACGCACAGCTGGGCGACGGGCAGCGAGACGAGCAGTCCGGCCAGCACCGGCAGCAGGGCCTCGCGCAGGTGCAGCCCGACGAGGCCGAGCCAGCCCTGCCCGAGGTCGCTCGGGAGGTCGAAGAAGCCGTTCACCGCCCGGCCGTCCCCTCGGCCCGCTCGGCCACCCGGCTGTGCGCGGCCCGGATCGCCTCGGCGATGACCTGCTGGGACACGACGCCGACGGCGCGCCCGTCGCCGTCGACCGCGACCGCCCATCCGGTCGGCGACAGCACGGCACCGTCGAGCGCGGCCCGCAGCGAGTCGGTGCCGGCCACGAACGGCCGTCCGTGGTCGAGGAGCCGGTCCCGGTCCACGGCACCGGCGGTGAGCCGGCCGGGCTCGCTCCAGCCGAGCGGCCTGCCGTCGGAGTCGGTGACGAGGAGGTAGGGGGCGGCCGTGGCCCGGGAGGCGAGCGTGCCGGCGTCGGCGTCGGCCGGCACGAGGGGCTCGGTCTGCAACTCCAGCCCGGCGGACGGGAAGAAGGAGAGCCGGCGGATGCCGCGGTCGGCGCCGAGGAAGTCCTCCACGAAGGAGTCCGCGGGCGCGCTCAGCAGTTCGGCGGGCGGGGCGTACTGGGCGAGCCGGCCGCCGGTGCGCAGTACGGCGACCTTGGTGCCGAGCTTGATCGCCTCGTCGATGTCGTGGGTGACGAAGACGATGGTCTTGCCCAGTTCCTCCTGGATGCGCAGCAGTTCGTCCTGGAGCCCCTTGCGGACGACGGGGTCGACGGCGGAGAACGGCTCGTCCATCAGCAGCACCGGCGGGTCGGCGGCGAGCGCGCGGGCCACGCCGACGCGCTGCTGCTGGCCGCCGGAGAGCTGGTACGGGTACCGCTTGGCGAGGGCCGCGTCGAGTCCGACCCGTTCCATCAGCTCGGCGGCCCGGGCCCGGGCCTCGCGCCTGCTCCGGCCGAGCAGGCGCGGGACGGTGGCGATGTTGTCGAGGATGGTGCGGTGCGGGAAGAGGCCCGCGTTCTGGATGACGTAACCCATCGAACGGCGCAGGGTATTGACGGGCTGCTGCCGGATGTCCCGGCCGTCGAGGAGGATGCTGCCCTCGGAGGGCTCCACCATCCGGTTGATCATCCGCAGGGTCGTCGTCTTGCCGCAGCCGGAGGGTCCCACCAGCACGGTGATCGCGCGATCGGGTATCTCCAGCGACAGCCGGTCGACCGCGACCGTGCCGTCCGGGTACCGCTTGGTGACTGCATCTATCCGTATCAAAACGCCGCGTACCCTTCGGTCCGACCGCTCGGGGCTGATGCCGGGAGAGTCTAGACCGCACGCGTCACGAGCCCCGGGAGGAACACCGGCCGGTACGACGGCCCCGGCGTCCTCGGCGCGCCGGGCCCGCACGGGCGTGCCGCGGTGCGGCACGCCCGGCCGGTGGTCCGGGCTCGGCGGCGGTGGCCTCAGCCCTCCGTGGGGCGCAGCCGCAGGGAGATCGAGTTGATGCAGTACCGCTGGTCGGTGGGGGTCGGGTAGCCCTCCCCCGCGAAGACGTGCCCGAGGTGGGAGCCGCAGCGGGCGCAGCGGACCTCGGTGCGGACCATGCCGTGGGAGCGGTCCTCGATCAGCTCGACGGCGCCGGAGTCCTTCGGGTCGTAGAAGGACGGCCAGCCGCAGTGCGACTCGAACTTGGTGCCGGAGGTGAACAGCTCCGCGCCGCAGGCCCGGCAGGAGTACACCCCCTCGGTCTTGGTGTCCGTGTACTCACCCGTGAAGGCCGGTTCGGTGCCGGACCGGCGCAGCACGGCGTACTCGGCCGGGGTCAGCTCCGCGCGCCACTGCTCGTCCGGCTTCTCGACGTCGTACGCCATCAGTTCTCAGCTCCTTCGCCTACCGCGCGAGGCGGTCCAGGATCAGCGGGCCCAGGTCGGTCACGTCGCCCGCGCCCATGGTGAGAACGAGATCACCGGGCTTCGCCATTCCCGCGATCACCGCCGGGATCTCCGTCCTGTCGTGGACGGCGGTCACATCGGCACCGGCCGCGCGCGCCGCCTCGATGATCAGCTCGCTGGTCACGCCCGGGACCGGGTCCTCGCGGGCCGGGTAGATGTCGAGCACCACCGAGGCGTCGGCGAGGGCCAGCGCCTGCCCCATCTCCTTGCCCAGCTCCTGGGTGCGGGAGAACAGGTGCGGCTGGAAGACGACGAGGATGCGGGCGTCCCCGGCGGCGCCGCGCATGGCCTCCAGGTCGGCGGTCATCTCGGTCGGGTGGTGGGCGTAGGAGTCGATCACCTGGACGCCGGCCGCCTCGCCCTTGAGCTGGAGGCGCCGCTTGACGCCGGTGTAGGCGGCGAGGGCGGGCGCCAGCTCGGCGGCCGGGACGCCGAGGGCGGCGCCGGCGGTGAGCGCGGCGACCGCGTTGAGCGCGTAGTGCCGGCCGGGCACGGAGACGGCGAAGGTCAGCTCCTGTCCGTCCAGCACCACCGTGACCCGGCTCCTGAGCCCCTGCGGGACGATGGACAGCACCCGCACGTCGGCGTCCTCGGCCTCGCCGTAGGTCACCACCCGCACCGCGCCCGCGCGCACCCGCCGGGTCAGCTCCCGGGCGCCCTCCTGGTCGGCGGAGACGACCAGGGTGCCGCCCTCGGTGATCCGGTCCACGAAGGTCTCGAAGGACTCGTGGATCTCGTCCATGGAGGCGTAGTTGGCGTGGTGGTCCAGCTCGACGTTGAGGATGATGGCGACCTCGGGCGCGTACTTGTGGAAGCTGCGGTCCGATTCGTCCGCCTCGGCGACGAAGATGTCGCCCTCGCCGTGCAGCGCGTTGGAGCCGGGCGCGTCCAGGTCGCCGCCGATGGCGTACGACGGCTTCAGGCCCAGCTCGGTCAGGGAGACCGCCAGCATGGAGGTGGTGGTGGTCTTGCCGTGGGTGCCGGCCACGGCGATCGGCCGCAGCCCCGTCATCAGCGCGGCCAGCGCGTCGGAGCGGTGCACCACCGGGATGCCCAGCTCGGCGGCGCGGACCAGCTCCGGGTTGTCCTCGCGGATCGCCGACGACACCACGACACAGCTCGCGTCGTCGGCGAGGTGCCCGGCCGCGTGCCCGATGTGCACGGTGGCACCGAGCGCCCGCAGCGCCTCGGCGGTCGCCGACTCCCTGGCGTCGCTGCCGGCCACCGCGGCCCCGCGCTGGGCGAGGATCTTGGCGATACCCGACATCCCGGCGCCGCCGATGCCGATGAAGTGCGGTCGGTCCATGGCGGTAGGAAGGCCGGGTGCCATGCGTTTCTCCCCAGAGACGGTACGAGCTGGAAGCACGCCTAGCCTATGCGCTGAAGCACCGCCGCCCCCGCAAGGGGCGCGGGGCGGCCCGCCCGGGGGCGCGCCGGCACCCCGGCCGGGCGCTCGGCCGCCGTCCCGGCGAAGCGCCTACGCCTTGCTGTGCGAGAACAGCTTCAGCACCGGCACCCCCACCTTGTGCCGCGCCCGCGAGGCCCAGTCCCGGTGGAAGAACTCCTCGACGTAGTGCGGATCGGTCAGCACGATCACCTCGTCGGCGCCCACCTCGGCCACCAGCGCCTTCAGCGCGTCCAGCGGGTGGTCCTCCACCAGCCGCCCCTGCGCCGCGCTCCCCGTGGAGCGCAGCGCCTGGAGCGACACGTCGAGCGCCTGCTGCCCCACGCCGCGCGCCTCGTGCCCTTCGGGGGTCTCCCCTTCCCGCACCGCCTCGTCGAGTTCGCCGAGCGCGATGTCGTCGATGGCCCGCAGCAACCGGTCCGCCTGCTCGCCGCGCGGCTGGAGCAGGACGTGGAAGGAGACGGGCTCGTCTCCGTGCAAGGTGGTGACGAACTCCACGTCGGCGGACGTCAGGGCCTTCTCGATCATCAGAACGCTTGTGAACACCAGGCGCCTCTTCTCCTTAGAGGGCCCGGCAGGGCCCCTGCGGAAACCATCCTTCCCCGTGATCGCACGGGTACTGCCGGATTAAGTCTGCCCTCCGGAAGCGAACCGGAACGGCTGATTCCGTTGATTTCAAGGCCGACGGTAGCGCCCGAAGAGGAAACCGTCCTCCTCCAGCAGGGACGCGAGGGCGAACCGGTGCGGGACGGCGACCGACGGTCCCCCGGCGATGCGCTGCGCACCCCCCGCCGTCAGCGTCGGCGAGACGGTCAGGCACAACTCGTCCAGCACCTGTGCGGCGATCAGCTGCCCGAGCAGCCGGGGGCCGCCCTCGGTGAGCAGCCGGGTGTGCCCGAGGCCGGCCAGGGTCTCGGGGGGGGGGGGGGGGGGGGGGGGGGGGGGGGGGGGGGGGGGGGGGCGGGGGGGGGGGGGGGCGGGGGGGGGGGGGGGGGAGATGGGGGGGGGGATGGTGGGAGGGAGGGGTGGTCCGTCGGGCCCGGCTGTTCGGGGGGGGGGGGGGCCGCCCCCCCCCCCCCCCCCGTCGCCGGCGACCAGCACCCGGGCCCCGGCCTTCTCCGCGGCGGCGACCCGGTCGGGGGCGGCGGCGGCCCCGGTGAGGATCAGCGTCGGGACCAGGGGCGAGGTGAACAGGGGCAGGGTGAGGTCCAGGTCCAGGCTCGCGGTGACGATCGCGATCGCCGGGACCGGCCCCTGCCCGGCGGCCGCGCGGGTCCCGGCGAACTCGGCGCGCACCCGGGCGGGGCGGTACCCCTCCTGCCGTACCGTTTCCGCACCGACCAGCACGACGTCCGCGAGCGCCCGCAGCGTGCCGAAGATCCGCATGTCGGCGGCGCTGGAGATGGGCTTGGAGTGGCCGTCGTGCTGGGCGGCGCCGTCGAGGGAGGAGACCATGTTGGCCCGCAGCCACGGCCGCGGGGCGCCCGGCGCGGGCTCCGGGTAGGCGTAGGCGGCGGCCAGTTCGGCGAGGCTCCACTCCCGGTCCGCGGCCGCGGCGGGGCCGGCCGGCCCCCCGGCGGCGGCGCCGGCCGCGCCGTCCGGCGCTCCTGTGGGGTCCTGGGCTGCTGTTTCTTCGGTCACAGGGAAGAGGCGTCGCATTCGTGCAGTGTGACACGGCGCTTAGCATGGATAACCGTGTCCTCCTCCAGCGCCACCCCCGGTTCCGGCCCCCTGACCGACGCGGGCCCCCTGTCCCTGTGCGCCCGCGAGCCGCACGTGCCCGCGGACCGGCTGGTCGCCGAGATGGTGCCGCCGCCGCGCTTCGACTCGGTCCGCTTCGCCACGTACATCCCGGACCCGAACCAGCCGAGCCAGACGGAGGCCGTCAAGGCCCTGGAGGGCTTCGCCGCCTCCCTGGGCGGGCCGCCCGCGTCCGGCGGCGGCCTGCGCGGCTTCTTCGGTTTCGGCCGGGCGAAGGCCCCCAAGGCGCCGGCCGGCCCGAGGGGGGTGTACCTGGACGGCGGCTACGGCGTCGGCAAGACCCATCTGCTGGCCTCGCTGTGGCACGCCGCCCCGGCCGACCCGTCCCGCAAGGCGTTCGGCACCTTCGTGGAGCTGACCAACCTGGTCGGCGCGCTCGGCTTCCAGCAGACGGTGCGCACGCTGTCCGGGCACAGCCTGCTGTGCATCGACGAGTTCGAGCTGGACGACCCCGGTGACACGGTGCTGGTGTCGACGCTGCTCGGCAAGCTGGTCGAGGCGGGCGTGGCGCTCGCCGCCACCTCCAACACGCTGCCCGGCAAGCTGGGCGAGGGACGCTTCGCCGCCGCCGACTTCCTGCGCGAGATCCAGGGCCTGTCGGCCCACTTCCGCGCGCTGCGCATCGACGGCGAGGACTACCGCCACCGCGGTCTGCCCGAGGCCCCGGCGCCCTTCTCCGACGAGGAGGTCATGAAGACGGCCTTCGCGACCGAGGGTGCCTCGCTGGACGACTTCCCGAGCCTGCTGGAGCACCTGGCCACGGTGCACCCGAGCCGGTACGGCGCGCTGACCGACGGGGTGCGGGCGGTGTGCCTGACCGGGGTGCGGCCCGTGCCGGACCAGTCGACGGCGCTGCGGCTGGTGGTCCTCGCCGACCGGCTCTACGACCGCGAGGTCCCGGTGCTGGCCTCGGGGCTGCCGTTCGACCGGCTGTTCGGCGAGGAGATGCTGAACGGCGGCTACCGCAAGAAGTACTTCCGCGCGATATCCCGGCTCACCGCGCTGGCCCGGGACGCGAAGGGACTGGTCGGCGCCTAGCCGACGCCCCCCAATAACGGATCAACCACTGCGGGTCAAGGGCCACTTCAGGCCACGTGACCCGCAGTTTTTACGCTCTCTCAGCCCGTTAACGTCCAGTTAACCCAGCAAAGGACTTTGCGAGGCTAAGGTGTTTCTTGACCATCCATTGACCAAGGCTTGGTCTGGACTAGAAACATGAACACGGGGAGAGGGGGGCTCATGTTCCGCGGTACAGCCGTGCGGAGCCTGCTCGCCGTCCTCGGCGTGGTGCTGCTCGCGCTCCAGCTCCGCACAGGCACAGGAGTCTTCGCACCCGCGCACACGATCGGCACGGCGCTGACCGAGGCGCAGACCGGAATCACCTCCTCCATGCCGCCGGCGCGCGCCGGGGCGGACACGATCCGCGCCCCCGGCTCCCCGGAACTGCCCGTGGGCATCCCGCACGCCCGTGACCGGCACCGCGGTCCGGCGGCCGGATGCCCCGGCGAGAGCGCCCCCGTGTCCGGCCGGGCGCCCGCCGCGGGCCCGCCGGAACCCTCCGGCGGGCCGCACCAGCCCGCCCCCGGAGCCCTCAGAGCCCGCACCCCGGCAGCGCTCCAGGTCTTCCGCTGCTGAGGCCGGGCCGCTCTCCCCCGCCCCCCACAACCGTCGTTCAAGTCCGACGCGCCGGGCAGGCGCGCCAGGAGGAACCCACACCCATGCAGCCCCTCATCGACAACGCCCGCACCTTCGGACAGCGCCCTGAGGAGTTCGCCAAACTCGCCGAAGGCCAGTCCCCGCAGGTGCTGTTCATCACCTGCTCCGACTCCCGGGTCGTCCCGGCCCTGATCACGGGCGCCCGCCCCGGCGAGCTGTTCGAACTGCGCACCGCCGGCAACATCGTCCCGCCTTACGCCTCCGAACGCCCGACCGGCGAGGCGGCCACCATCGAGTACGCCGTGGAAGTGCTCGGCGTCCGCGACATCGTCGTCTGCGGCCACTCGCACTGCGGCGCCGTCGGCGCCCTGGTGCGCGGCGACGACCTCACCTCCGTACCGGCCGTGCGCGACTGGCTGGCCTCCGCCACCCCGCGCCCGTCCGGCAAGGCCGAGGACCCGGAGGTCGCCGAGGGCGTGCAGAGCCACGTCCTGACCCAGCTGCTGCGGCTGCGCTCGTACCCCTGCATCGAGCGGCGGCTGGCCGAGGGCGGACTGAACCTGCACGCCTGGTACTACGAGGTGCACACCGGCGCCGTACGGACGCACCGCCGGCCGACCGACAGCTTCGAGGCCCTGTGAGTCCGCCGATGACCGACAACCGCACCCTCATATCCCGTTTCCCCCATCTGAAGGAGGACTTCGCCGCCTCGCTCGTCGTCTTCCTGGTCGCCGTTCCGCTGTGCGTGGGGGTCTCCGTCGCCTCCGGTGCACCGGCCGAACTCGGCCTCGTGACCGGCATCGTGGGCGGCCTCGTCACCGGATTTATGCGCGGCAGCAGCCTCCAGGTGTCGGGCCCGGCGGCCGGCATGACCGTGCTCGTCTACGAGGCGGTCAAGGAGTTCGGCCTGCCGGTGCTCGGCGTGATCGTGCTCGCCTGCGGCGTCCTCCAGGTCGCCATGGGGCTGCTGCGGCTGGGCCGCTACTTCCGCGCCATCTCCGTCTCCGTCGTCGAGGGGATGCTGGCCGGCATCGGCCTGGTGATCATCGCCGGGCAGCTGTACCCGGCGATGGCCGCGAAGGCCCCCGACTCCGGCCTGGACAAGATCGGCGAACTGCCCGGCACGCTCGTGGACGCCTTCGGCGACACCGGCGCCCTGTCCTCGCTGGCGGTGGCCGCGGGCACCATCGCGGTGCTGCTGCTGTGGAAGCACGCCCCGGAGAAGGCGCGCACGGTGCCCGGCCCGCTCGCCGCGGTCGGGCTCGCCACCCTGGCCGTGTTCGCGCTGGACCTGCCCGTGGCCACGGTCGAGGTGCAGGGCCTGCTCGGGTCCGTCCAGCCGCCGCCGCTGAGCGCCTTCGGCGAACTGGCCGGCGTAGGACTGCTCGGCACGGTCGTCGCGTTCACCCTGATCGCGTCCGCCGAGTCCCTGTTCAGCGCGGCGGCCGTGGACCGGCTGCACTCCGGGCCGCGCACCGAGTACAACAAGGAACTCATCGCCCAGGGCACCGGCAACATGGTGTGCGGGGCGCTCGGCGCGCTGCCGATGACCGCGGTGATCGTGCGCAGCGCGGCCAACGTGCAGGCGGGCGCCCGCACGAAGGCGTCCCGGGTGCTGCACGGCGTGTGGCTGCTGCTGTTCGCGGCGCTGCTGCCCGGTGTGCTCGGCTACATCCCGATCCCGGCCCTCGCGGGCATCCTGATCCACGCGGGCGCCAAGCTGATCCCGGTCCGCTCGCTGGGCACGCTGTGGCGCGAGCACCGGGGCGAGGCGGTGGTCCTCGCCGCCACCGCCGTCTCGATCGTCGCGGTCAGCATGTTCGAGGGCGTGCTCATCGGTCTGGCGCTGGCGGTGGTGAAGACCGCCTGGGAGGCCTCGCACGTCAGGCTGGAGGTCGTGGACGAGAGCGCGGACCGGGTGGAGGCGCGTCTGACGGGCAACGCGACCTTCCTGAAGCTGCCGAAGATCCTCGACAGCCTGGAGTCGCTGCCCCAGGACCGTCCGGTCCGGCTCGACGTGTCCGGGCTGCACCACCTGGACCATGCCTGCCGCATGGCCCTGGACAACTGGGCGGCGCGGCACAGCACGGCCGGGACCGATCCGGTGAAGCTGGTCACGGCGGCGTGAGGGCGGGCCCGTGGGGCCGGGACGCCGGTACCTCTCGGCATCCGGGCCCCACGGGCCTATCGTGGCAACAACAGACAAAACCGACCTCTGGGCGAGGAGGTCACCATGGTCGAGGACCTTCTGGTGGCCGTTGTGGCGGCGGGCTCCGCCGGTGCCGTCTATCTGGCGTCGGCGGCCCGGGTGGTCAAGCAGTACGAACGCGGGGTGCTGTTCCGGCTCGGCCGGGTCACCGGGGACGTACGCCCGCCGGGCCTGAACCTGATCATTCCCTTCGTCGACCGGCTGCAGAAGGTCAACATGCAGATCGTGACGCTGCCGGTCCCGGCGCAGGAGGGCATCACCCGCGACAACGTCACCGTCCGGGTGGACGCGGTGGTCTACTTCCGGGTGGTCGACGCGGCAAGCGCCCTGGTGAAGGTCGAGGACTACAAGTTCGCGGTGTCGCAGATGGCGCAGACCTCCCTGCGGTCGATCATCGGCAAGAGCGACCTGGACGATCTGCTGTCCAACCGCGAGAAGCTCAACCAGGGGCTGGAGCTGATGATCGACAGCCCGGCGGTGGGCTGGGGCATCCAGGTCGACCGGGTGGAGATCAAGGACGTGTCCCTGCCGGACACGATGAAGCGGTCGATGGCCCGCCAGGCCGAGGCGGACCGGGAACGCAGGGCCCGGATCATCAACGCCGACGCCGAGCTCCAGGCGTCCAGGAAGCTCGCCGAGGCCGCCCAGCAGATGTCCGACACGCCGACCGCGCTCCAGCTGCGGCTGCTGCAGACGGTGATGGCGGTGGCGGCCGAGAAGAACTCCACGCTGGTGCTGCCGATCCCGGTGGAGCTGCTGCACTTCCTGGAGCGCGGCAACCGGCCGGACCCGCCGGACCAGGACCGGGCCCCCGCGCCCAGGGCGGGACACACCGACGGCGACCCCGGGCGGCGGACCGGCGGCGGCCCGCCGGGGGCGGCACGCGCACCGGCGAGGGCGGCCCACGGCCCACCGGGGGCGCAAGGCAGCCCGCCGGCAGCGGCCCGCGGGCCACCGGCGACGAACCCCACCGCGCGGCCGGCGCACCGCCCCGGCTCCCCGTGACCGGCACCGCCGGCGGCCCGCGGCCCCGGTGAGGGGCCCGGCGGGAGCCGGACCACCGCCTGTCCGGAGAGGACGGTGGCGCCGGGAGCGGCCGGCGCGGCAGACGTGAGCCGGCCCGCCCGGGGTACCCGGCGGGCATGCACGAGCAGCGAAGGCTCACCGATTCGTACTGGCTGCACACCGCTCCGGGGCCGGACCACCCCGCCCTGGACGCGGATGCCGAGGTGGACGTGGCCGTGGTCGGCGCGGGCATCGCCGGGCTGAGCACCGCCCACGCGCTGGCCCGGGCCGGGCGGCGGGTGGCGGTGCTGGAGGCCGGCCGGGCGGCGGCCGGGGTCACCGGATACACCACCGCCAAGCTGACGGCGCAGCACACCCTGATCTACGACCGGCTGCGGCGCACCCGGGGCGCGGACGGGGCCCGGCTGTACGCCCGTTCGCAGTCGGAGGCGATCGAGCACGCGGCGGAGCTGGTGGCGGAGCTGGACATCGACTGCGAGTGGGAGACCCGGGACGCCTACACCTACGTCCGGGACGGATCGCGGGTGGCCGAGGTGCGGGCGGAGGCGGACGCCGCCCGGGAGGCGGGGCTGCCCGCCTCGTTCACCACGCGGACCGGGCTGCCGTTCCCGGTGGCGGGCGCGGTCCGGGTGACGGGGCAGGCGCAGTTCCATCCGGTCAAGTACCTGCGGGCGCTCACCGCCGACCTGCTGCGGCTCGGCGGCCGGGTGTACGAGCACACGCGGGTGACCGGGCTGACGGAGGGCGAGCCGTGCCGGCTGACGACCGCGGCGGGTCCCGTGGTGACCGCCCGGGACGTGGTGATCGCCACCCACTACCCGGTGTTCGACCGGGCCCTGCTGTTCACCCGCCTGTCCCCGCGCCGGGAGCTGGTCGTGGCCGGCCCGCTGGGCGACGGCCCGGATCCGGACGGCATGTACATCACCCCGGAGGAGAACACCCGCTCGGTGCGCACCGCCCCCTACGGCCCGGACGGGCGGCGGCTGCTCGTGGTGACCGGGGAGCACTTCACCCCGGGCACCGGTGATCCGCGGGCCGGGTTCGACCGGCTCGCCGCCTGGGCGCGGACCCACTTCCCGGGGGTGAGCCTGGACCACGCCTGGGCCACCCAGGACAACGAGTCCACCGACACCGTCCCGCTGGTCGGCCCGCTCCACCCGGCGGCCCGGCACGCCTATGTCGCCACCGGCTTCGGCGGCTGGGGCCTGAGCAACGGGATCATGGCCGGGCTGCTGCTGAAGGCGCTGATCACCGGCCGGGACTGCGTCTGGCGGGAGCTGTACGACCCGCGCCGGCTGAAGTCGGTGGTCCGTGAGGCGCCGTCGCTGCTGAAGACGCAGGCGGAGGTGGCCCGGCACTTCGTCGGCGACCGGCTGAAACCGCCGGGCTCGGTGGCGGACCTGGCACCGGGCGACGGCGCGCTGGTCCGCCACGACGGCGAGCGGCTCGCCGTGCACCGCGACGAGGAGGGCGCCCTGCACGCGGTGTCCGCCCGCTGCACCCATCTCGGCTGCCTGGTCTCCTTCAACCGGGCCGAGCGCGCCTGGGAGTGCCCGTGCCACGGCTCGCGGTTCGCGGTGGACGGCTCGGTGCTCCAGGGACCGGCGGTCAAGCCGCTGGAGCGGCGGGAACTGGACTGACCGCGGGGAAGCGGCCCCCGGACGGGTGAGGGCACCACCCTCCTGGACGTCAATTAAGCATATAAACCGACATTCAGACTTAAATGTCTACGGTGACCCCACTCGTACGTCGTCTCGCCGCCCTCTGTCTCCTGGGCGCCTCGCTCACCGCCTGCGGCACCGCCGGCGGGGGCCGCCCCGCCTCCTCCGTCTCCCCCGCCCCCGGCTCCCCCTCGCCCGCCGGTCCCCCGGTCCTCGCGCCGGGCCCCGGCGGGTTGACCCCGGTCTTCGAGCACGGCCCGCGCACCCGGGGCCGGACGGTCGCGCTCACCTTCGACGCCGACATGACCGCCGACCAGGGGCCCCGTGCGGCCTCCGGCGAGCGCTTCGACAACCCGGGCCTGATCCGGGCGCTGCGCGAACTGAAGGTGCCCGCCACAGTGTTCATGACCGGCCGCTGGGCCGAGCAGTACCCGGCCCAGGCCCGCGATCTGGGCCGCGACCCGCGGTTCGAGGTGGCCAACCACTCCTTCAGCCACTACGCCTTCACCGCCGACTGCTACGGCCTGCCCACGGTCGACGCCGGCCGGATGCGGGCGGACGTCGAGCAGGCGTACACCTCCCTGCGCGCGGCCGGCGTGTCCCATCCGATGCCGTACTTCCGCTTCCCCGGCGGCTGCTACGACCAGCGGGCGCTGCGCGCGCTCAGCGGGCTCGGGGTGACGGCGGTGCAGTGGGACGTGATCAGCGGCGACGCGTTCGCCACGGACGCCGACGCGGTGATCCGGCAGGTGCTCGACGGCGTGAAGCCGGGCTCGGTGGTCGTCCTGCACTGCACCCGCAGCGCCGCCCCGACCACCGAACGGGTCGTGCGCGCGGTCGTACCGGAGCTGCGCGAGCGCGGCTACCGGTTCGTGAAGGTCTCCGAGCTGATCGCCGAGGCGGGCCCCGGCCGTTGACCGTCCTACGCTGAAGACATGGACGACGAGGACTACTGCACGATCGCGGACGCGGCCCGGCCCCCGAAGGCCGGCGGCCCCCCGTACGCGGACTGTGTGCTGTGCCGGGAGCCGACCGAGTACCCGGAGTCGCACAAGGGCATCACGCTGTGCCCGGTGTGCGAGTGGCAGGAGGCCCAGCGCAGCGCCTGTTCAGGGTGACCGGCGGCCGGTGAGCCAGGCCGCGGCGGCACAGGCGGCCGCCGCGAGCAGGGCCGCGCCCGCCAGCGGCAGCAGCGCCAGCGGTGCCCGGCCGGTCGTCGAGCCGGTGACCAGGCCGCTGACGGCGGCCCGCGCCGGGGAGCCGGACGCCACCGCCGCGAGCAGCGTGCCGAGCAGCATGGCGGGCACCGCGCGCCCGGTGGAGCGCATAACCGGCGGACCGGTGAGCGCGCCGACGGCCGTGCCGAGCAGGGCGCAGGCGAGCGCGGCCGGCAGCCCGGCGGCCAGCGCCCGCGCCGGCGGGACGCGCACCCGGTGCCCGGTGCTCGCGGGATCGCTGATCAGGGTCACCACCACGGTGGCGGCCACACCCAGCAGCACGGCCGCGAGCAGCGCGGTCAGCAGGCAGGAGAGGTGCGCGCGGGCGGGGCCGCGCGCGGCGGCGACGCAGGCGCGGGCCGCGGGCGGCTCGCCGGTGACGCAGATCCGCGCCAGCCAGGCGGCCACCGGCAGCAGGGCGGCGGCGCCGTACCCGAGCGAGTCGAGGACCGGCTGGCCGCCGCGCACCCCGACGGCCAGGAAGGCGGCGTAGAGGATCACCGGGGGCAGCCAGCGCCGGGAGCGCAGCAGCAGGTCGGCCTGGTAGCGCAGGAGGGCGGTCATGGGCGGCCTTCGGGGTCGGGCGGGGTGCCGGCGGGGTCGACGCGCACCACGTGCCAGGGCGGGCGGGCCGTGAGCAGGGCGCGCAGCACGGCGTCGGAGTGGGAGGCGGGGACGGTCAGGCGGTGGCTGCCGCGGGCCCGCTCCTCGACGGCGACGGCGGCCCGTACCGCCTCCGGGGGCAGCCGTCCGCCCGGCGGCCCTTGGACGACGAGGGCGGTGACCGGCCCGTCCGCCACCGGACCACCGCTTTTGGCACGGCCGCGCAGGGCGCCGCCGGACACGGTGTACGTCGCGTCGGGCACCCCGGCGAGCCGGCCGGGGTCGTGGTCCACGAACACCACCGCTCCCCCGGCGGCCGTCCGTTCGGCCACCGCCCGGTCCAGCTCGGCCCGGGCCGCCGCGTCCAGCCCGGTCCACGCCTCGTCCAGCACCAGCAGCTCCGGATCGCCGAGCAGGGCCTGGGCGACGGCCACCTTCTGGCTGCCGCCCTTGGACAGCCGCGCCATCGGCGTACCGGCGTACGGGCCCGCGCCGAACCGCTCCAGCCAGGCGTGCGCGGCGCGGGCGGCGGCCCGGCGGCCGAGGCCGTGGAGGGCGCCGAGGTGGGTCAGGTAGCCGGCGGCGGTGAAGGGCAGCTCGGACGGGAACCGTTCGGGCACGTACGCCGTGCGCGGCCGGCCGGTGACGCGGCCCTCGGTGGGCGCGTCGAGCCGGGCGAGCAGCCGCAGCAGGGTGGACTTCCCGCTGCCGTTGGCCCCCTCGATCCGGACGAGGGTGCCGGGGGCGACGGCGAGGTCGACCCCGCGCAGCACCCAGGGCCCGCGCACGCCGTAGCGGCGGCCCACGGCGGTCAGGCACAGCTCACGGTCACGGCGCATGGAGGCCATTCTGACGCGGCGGCCCGGGCCGCGGTCCCGCTTCTCCGGCCGGGTCCCGGGCCGTCACGGGACCGCGCGTCGAGGGGCGCGCCGGCGGGTTCGTAGGCTGGGCTCCCGTGAGCCACGATTCCGCCCCCGCCACCCGCCCGTTCCGCGCCGAGCCCGGCCCCGGTGACGAGGCACCGCAGTACGTGCTGCCCCTCGTCGTGCGCATCGAGCGAAGCGCCCCGCCCGCCCGGACCGACGCGTTGGAGACGGCCGCGCGGGCCGTGCTCGTCCTGCTCGCCGACGAGCGCGCGCACGGCGACGGGGAGTGGGCGAAGGCGGTGCGGAACTGGGAGGACGCGCGCATCCGGAAGGTCGTCCGGCGGGCCCGGGGCGCCGAGTGGCGGCGCGCCGAGGCACTGCCCGGGACCACGCTGACCGGCCGGTCGGCGCAGGTGCGGGTTTTCCCGCCCGTCCCGCTGGACGGCTGGCCCAAGGACCTGGCCAAGCTCCAGGTGTCGGGCACCGAGCTGGACGACCCCGAGCCGCCCGGCGCCGCCGATCCGGCGCAGCCGGTGCTCTGGCTCAACCCGGAGCTGGAGATGTCGGCCGGCAAGGCGATGGCGCAGGCCGGGCACGGCGCCCAGCTGGCCTGGTGGGCGCTGTCCGGCGCGGAGCGCGCCGCGTGGCGGGACGCGGGCTTCCCGCTGGCCGTCCGCACGGCCGGCGCCGCCGAATGGGCCCGGCTGACCGCCGCCGGACTGCCCCTGGTCCGCGACGCCGGCTTCACGGAGATCGCCCCCGGCAGCTGCACGGTGGTGGCCGACCACCCGGCACTGCGCCGGCCCGGCGCCTGACCACCGGTCCCGTCCCGCCCGGGCCGGGTTGCCGGAACCTCAAATGTTGCTCTGAACGCGTCGGGGGCGGGATTCGCCGCCGCGCGGCGGGGCCATATCCCCCTCGCTCGGCGCACGGGCGCGGGCCGGGAGGGGGAGCACCATGCGGCTGGGGACCGGGATCGGATGGCGGCCGGAGATCGCGGACGCCGTGGAGGCGATGGCGGGCATCGACTGGGTGGAGGTCGTGGCGGAGAACGTGTGCCCCGGCCATCTCCCCCACTCGCTGCTGCGGCTTCGCGAGCGCGGTGTGACGGTGGTGCCGCACGGTGTCTCCCTCGGCCTCGGCGGCGCGGACCGCCCCGACGCGGGCCGGCTGACGGCGCTCGCCGAGCGGGCGCAGGCCCTCGGTTCCCCGCTGGTCACCGAGCACATCGCCTTCGTCCGGGCGGGCGGCGCGCTCACCGCGTCGCCCCGGCTGGAGGCCGGTCATCTGCTGCCGGTCCCGCGTACCCGGGACGCGCTGGACGTGCTGTGCGAGAACGTGCGCATCGCGCAGGAGGCGCTGCCGGTGCCGCTGGCCCTGGAGAACATCGCCGCGCTGTTCTCCTGGCCGGGCGAGGAGCTGACGGAGGGGCAGTTCCTGTCCGAGCTGGTCGAGCGGACCGGGGTCCGGCTGCTGATCGACGTGGCCAACCTGCACACCAACCACGTCAACCGGGGCGAGGACCCGGCGGAGGCGCTGGCCGCGCTGCCGGTGGAGGCGATCGCCTACGTCCATGTCGCGGGCGGCTTCGAGCGCGACGGCGTCTGGCACGACAGCCACGCGCACCCCGTGCCCCGCCCGGTGCTCGGCATCCTGACCGGCCTCGCCGCCCGGGTCGCACCGCCGGGAGTGCTGCTGGAGCGGGACGACAACTTCCCCGGACCGGCCGAGCTGGAGCGGGAGCTGGCCTCCGTCCGGGCGGCGGTGGCGGCCGGACGCCGCGCGGCGGGGACCGCGGCGGTGCGGGGTGCCGCCGGCACCGGTCCGGAGGGCGCCGGGGCCACGGGGGACGACGGTGCGAAGGGCGGCGGAACCGAGGGCGCCGGGGCCGGGGGCGTCCGCGTCCTGGCGCGGGCGGCGGCCGGTGTGCGCGAGCGGCTCGGGGTGACACAGACCGCCGTGCTGTCGTCCCTGGTGGCGGGGACTCCGGTGCCGGAGGGGTTCGACCGGGTGCGGATGGGGGTGCAGGCGCGGGCGCTCGCGGCCAAGCGGGCGGACGTGGTGGCGAAGGTGGCGCCCGAACTCCCGGTGATCCTCGGGACGGACTACCGGGAGGCGTTCCTGGAGTACGCCCGCCGCCGTCCGATGCGGGCCGGCTACCGCCAGGACGCGCTGGACTTCGCCGGCCACCTGCTGAAACTGGGACGCCCGGAGGACGCGCGCAGCCGCCGCGCCCTGCGGGAGTGGTGGCTGGACCGCGCGGGCCCGGCCCCCAGGAAGCGGGGGTTGCTGGCACGGGCGCTGCGGCGACGGGTCTGAGACGAGTACGGCGAGCACCCGGACGTGGCGCGTGGCCACGTCCGTCCCGCCGCCCGGCCGCCACGCACCACGCCCGCGGCGACGGTCGTCGCGCCGCCGGTCCCGCTCCGGCCGGACGCCGGCCGGGAACAAACGGAACGTCACGTACCGGCAACAGCGCGTCCGCATGGTGAACAGAGCATGGTGTCCAACGGGACCCCTGGCATACAAACGGCTCATGTTCTGGGTCCTCCTCCTCTTCCTGGCCTGGGCTTTCGCCGGTACGGCCTGCGCCCGCCTCTGCCTGGCGGCCGTACGCGCGGACGCACCGGGCACGACGGACGCACCCGGCGCGCCGCCGGCCGGCGAGCGCGATCTGACGCTGTACGAGGCCGCGTTCCTCTCCGGCGGCCCCGCCCGGGTGGCCGATGTGACCCTCGTCTCCCTGGCCCGCCAGCGCCGGCTGCTGCTCGCGCACACCGGCTGGGCCACGGTCGTGGACCCGCGGGGCCGCGACGAGATCGAACGGTCCGTCATAGGCGCCATAGGGCCCGAGGGCCAGTCGCGGATCGCGGCGGCGCGGGCACGGGCCGCCGGCGCGGAGGCCGTGCGCCGCCTGGCCGACGGCCTGGTGCGCGCGGGACTCGCGGTGCCCGAGGGCGCGGGGACGACGGTGGGCTCCGCCGTCCGCCGGGTGCGGGCCGCCGCACTCGCCGTGGCCGCGCTCGGCACGACGGCCCTGCTGCTGCCCGGCGACACCGGCACACCGCGCCCGCTGGTGGGCGCCTGGTTCGCGCTGCCCCTCGTGCTGACCCTCAGCTGCCTGGCCATCGCCCGCTTCGAGGCGCACCCCTATTCGCCCTGGGCCTCGCCTGCCGGACAGCGGCTGCTGCGCACGCTGACCGGGAAGCCGGCCGGGGACGAGCGGTCGTTCCTCACCTCCGTCGCCGTCCGGGGCATCCGCGCGATCGGCGAACCGGAGCTGCGCGCCGCCTTCACCCACCGCGACCAGCCCTGGCGCGAGTGACCGGCGCGCACCGGGACGCCGGGAGCGAACAGGGCTCCGGGGGCGCACAGGGAGCATTGGCGCCGACACCGGCCGGGCGGTGCTTGCGCCGCGCCCGCGGCCGTACCAAATATCCCTTGTGTGCGCGCCGGGCCGTGGCAGCCTGCCACCGCCGCCGCGCACCGGAGGGATACGCGATGAGAGCTGCCGCCCTGTACTCGGCCGCCGGGTCCTTGCTCCTGACCACCCTGGCCGCGGCCCCGGCGGGCGGCACGCCCGGCACCCCGCACGCCCCGGCCGCCCCCGGCGCCGCCGAACTGCGCGGCACCGCGGTGGCCGTGGCCCGCGCCCGGGACGCCGGCATCGACTTCGGTCCGTGCCCCGCGGCCGAGGTGCCGGGAACGCCGGCCGGGGTGCGGTGCGGCACGGTGAGCGTCCCGCTGGACTACGCCCACCCGGACGGCAGGCAGATCAGGCTGACCGTCAGCCGGGCCCGGGCCACCCAGAAGGACCCGCACAACAGCAAGCGGCGGATCCCCCGGCAGGGCGCCCTGGTCTTCAACCCGGGCGGCCCCGGCGCCTCCGGCATGTACTTCCCGCTGATCGGCACGGTGCCGCGGTGGCAGCGGATCGCCGCCGTCTACGACCTGATCGGCTACGCCCCGCGCGGGGTGGGCCGGTCGGCGCCGCTGTCCTGCGAGGACCCCGGGCACTTCTTCAAGGCGCCCAGCGCGGCGCCGACGCACCCGTCGGAGGCGTACAAGCGGGAGCGCATCGCACGGGCGAAGGCGTACGCGCGCGGCTGCGCCCGGCGGTCCGGGAGCCGGCTCGGGTTCTACACCTCGCTGAACAACGCCCGGGACCTGGACGTGCTGCGGGCCGCGCTGGGCGAGGACCGGCTGACGTTCCTGGGCGCCTCGTACGGCACCTACTTCGGCGCGCTGTACGCGGCGATGTTCCCCTCGCACGTGCGGCGCATGGTGCTGGACGCGGCGGTGGACCCGGACCCGCGGAAGATCTGGTACCGCGGCAACCTGGAGCAGTCGGCGGCGTTCGAGGACCGCTGGGCGGACTTCCGCCGGTGGATCGCCCGGCACGACGACGTCTACCGGCTCGGCACCACGTCCGCGCGGGTGCGGCGCGGCTACGACATCGCGCGCGAGCGGCTGGCCGCGAAGCCGGCGGGCGGCAAGGTGGGCCCCGGCCAGCTGCAGAACGTGTTCCTGACCGCCGCGTACTACGAGGAGTACTGGCCGAGCCGGGCCGCGGCCCTCTCGGCGTACCTGCGCGGCGACGCCAAGCCGCTGATCCGGCTGGCCGTGCCGGACCCGGCAACGGCCGCCGAGGCGGAGAACTCCGCGGCGGTGTACACGGCCGTCGAGTGCAACGACGCCCCCTGGCCGACGGACTGGAAGGTGTGGGACCGCGACAACACCCGGCTGGCCCGGGTGGCACCCTTCGAGACCTGGGACAACGCCTTCACGAACCTGCCGTGCGCCTACTGGCCGGCGCCCCGGCAGCGGCCGCTGGACGTGCGGACCGGGCCGGGCGAGCTGCCGCCGGTGCTGATCCTGGCGGCCGAGCGGGACGCCGCGGCGCCGTACCGGGGGGCGCTGGAGACGAACCGGCGGCTGGCCGGGTCGGTGCTGGTGACGGAGCGGGACGCGGGGACGCACGGGATCGCGGGCGGGCCGAACGCGTGCGTCAACGGCTACCTGGACGCGTATCTGCTCCGGGGCCGCGTCCCGGCGCGGAACGCGTCGTGCGCGCCGCGCCGGCCTCCGGCGGCCGGGCCCGCCGAAGGCGCCTGACGGGGCGCCTTACGCCAGGCCCGCCACCAGTTCCCCGATGTCCTTGCGGCGGCCCGTGTAGAACGGGACCTCCTCGCGGACGTGCATGCGGGCCTCGGAGGCGCGCAGGTGGCGCATGAGGTCGACGATGCGGTACAGCTCGTCGGCCTCGAAGGCGAGGATCCACTCGTAGTCGCCGAGGGAGAACGAGGCGACCGTGTTGGCGCGCACGTCCGGGTAGCCGCGGGCCATCTTGCCGTGGTCGGCGAGCATGCGGCGGCGGTCCTCGTCGGGCAGCAGGTACCAGTCGTAGGAGCGCACGAACGGGTAGACGCTGACGTAGTCGCGGGGCGTCTCGTCGGCGAGGAACGCCGGGATGTGCGAGCGGTTGAACTCGGCCGGGCGGTGCAGCGCCATGTTCGACCAGACCGGCTCCAGCGCGCGGCCCAGCCTCGTGCGGCGGAAGAGGTTGTACGCCTCCTGGAGCTGGTCGCTGGTCTCGGCGTGCCACCAGATCATGAGGTCGGCGTCGGCGCGCAGACCCGAGACGTCGTAGGTGCCGCGGACCGTGACGTCCTTGGCGGCGAGCTGGTCGAACAGCTCCTGGACCTCGTCGGCGTAACCGGCGCGGTCCTCCGGCAGGACGTCCTTCAGCCTGAAGACCGACCAGAGGGTGTAGCGGATGACCTCGTTGAGGTCCTTGGCCAGCTTGCCCTTGTTCGGGATCCTGCCGGACTCGGTGATGGGGGCGTCGTCACTCATGGTCCCTATTCTCCCGCTCCGCCGTGCAGGCTCTGCACCGGGTTGGCCGTCAGTTCCCGCACACCGCCGCGGTCGCCGCCCAGCTCGTCCACCGCGGCGTACGCGCTCGCGATGCACGCCGGGATGCCGACGCCGTCGTAGGGGGCGCCGCACACCGCGAGCCCCGGGAGCTTGGCGACGTGCTCGCGGACGCGGGCCACGCGCGCGTGGTGCCCGACGGGGTACTGGGGCAGGCCGTCGGTCCAGCGGGTGACCGTGGTGGCGACCGGTGCGGCGGCCAGGCCGACGGCCTCCCGCAGGTCGTGCCGGGAGACCTCCACCAGGCCGGCGTCGTCCCGGCCGAGGATCTCCGTCTCGCCGTGGCGGCCCACGGAGGTGCGCAGCACCACCAGGTCCGGGTCCTCCTCGGCGATCCAGCCCCACTTGTGGGAGGCGAAGGTGGACGCCTTGATGGTGCGGCCGTCGACGGGCGGCACGAGGAAGCCGCTGCCCTCGGGCAGGCGCGCGTCGGCGCGCCGGTAGGCGAGGGTGACCAGGGCCATGGAGGCGTACTCGACGGCGGCCAGCTCGGCGGCGGCGCCCGGGGACTCGGCGCGCAGCAGCCGGGCGGCCGCCGGGGCGGGTACGGCGACGACGACCGCGTCGGCGCGCAGCACGCGCTCGCCGGCGGTGACCCGCCAGCCGTCCGGCTCCCGGCGCAGTGCGCGGGCGGGGGTGCCGGTGAGGATCTCGCCGCCGCGGGCGCGCACCGACTCGGCGACCGCGAGCGGCAGCCGCCCGATGCCGCCGGCGATGCCCATGAAGACGGGTCCGGTCCGCTGGTGCGCGGCGGCCCGCGCCTGGATCTCGCGGACGCCCTCGGTCAGGGAGGTGTGGGCGCGGGCGGCCTGGAAGAGCTGCGGGACGGCCGAGCGCATCGAGATGCGGTAGGCGTCGCCCGCGTACACCCCGCCGAGCAGGGGCTCCACGAGCCGGTCGACGACCTCGCGGCCGAGCCGGGCCGCCACGTACTCGCCCACGGCCACGTCGTCGCCGGTTTCGGTGCGGGGGAGGTCGGCGTCGCGTTCGATGCGGGCCAGGCCCTCGTCGGAGAGGACGCCGGAGAGGGCGGCGGCGGTGCCGGGCACGCCCATCACGTGGCCCTTGGGCATGGGCCGCAGGGCGCCCCGGGTCCAGAGCGCGGCGGTCGCGGTGGCCGGCGGCTGGAGCGCCTCGCCGAGGCCCGCCTCGCGCGCGAGGGCCACCGCCTCGGGGCGGCGGGCCAGCATGGACTCGGCGCCGAGGTCGACCCGGACGCCGGCGATCTCGCCGGGCAGCAGCTTGCCGCCGACCCGGTCGCCCGCCTCCAGCACGGTCACGCGCACGCCGCGCCCCAGCAGGCGGTGCGCGGCGGCCAGCCCGGCGATGCCGGCCCCGATGACGACGACGTGCCCCAGGCCCCTACCCGTTGTGCTCATGTCCCCACTCTCTCAGACCCCGCCGGCACCGCGGCCGGGGCCCGGTGTCCGGCCCGCGTCCGGGCCGTGACCGCATCGCGACCGGCGCCGGCGAACGTTCCCGCGCCTTGCGCCGTCGTAGGACCGTCACAGCCCACGACACCGAGGGGTACCGTCCATGCGCACTCCACGCACCGCACGTCGTCTCCGGGCCCTGGCCGGGGTCCTGCTGGCCGCCTCGCTCGCGCTCGCCGGGTGCGGCGGCGGGGACGACGCCGGCGGCGGCTCCGCGAAGGCCGCCTCCGGCAGCGGGGCCGAGCGGGCGGGCGCCCCCGGCGGCGCGGCGGTCCCGGCCGGGGGCAAGGGCGGGGCCGGGAGCCGGACGCCCCGGCTCGCCCCCGACGCGGTCGTCCGCACGGCGTCCCTGACCGTCGAGGTCGAGGACGTGCCCAAGGCCCTGGCGGCGGCCCGGTCCGCCGCCGAGGACGCGGGCGGTTACGTCGGCGACGAGACGACGAGCCGGGACGCGGACGGCCACGAGCGCACCAGGGTGGTGCTGCGGGTGCCCGCCGAGCGCTACGACGCGGTCCTCACCGGTCTGGAGGGCGCGGGCCGGCTGGTGGACCGCACGGCCAAGGCGGTGGACGTCACCGACCAGGTCGTGGACGTGGACAGCCGGATCCGGTCGCAGCGGGCCAGTGTCGACCGGATCCGCGCGCTGATGGACAAGGCGGGCAGGCTGAGCGACGTCGTGGCGCTGGAGGGCGAGCTGAGCAGCCGTCAGGCCGACCTGGAGGCGCTGCTGGCCCGGCAGGCGTCGCTGAAGGACCGCACCGCGCTGGCCACCCTCACCCTGTCGCTGACCAGGGCCCCGGTGCGGGAGGCGTCCGGTGACGGCGCGCCGGGCTTCGCGGACGCGCTCGCGGGCGGCTGGCGGGTGTGCGTCACCGTGCTGCGCTGGACCGCCCTCGCGCTCGGTGCCGCCCTGCCGTGCGCGGCCCTCGTCGCGCTGCTCGCGCTGCTGTGGCTGCGCGTCGTACGGCCCCGGCTGCCGCGCCGCGCGGAGCGGGTGCCCGTGCCGGCCGCGCTCGGCCCGCTGCCGTCGGCCCGTCCGGCGCCGGAGTCCGGCGAGCGGCCCGCGGGGGGCGGCCGGGACTGAACGGGGGGCGGCCCGTAGCGTGTTCCCATGAGCATCGGCGGCAGGGAACGGCTGGTCGTGATCGGGGGCGACGCCGCGGGCATGTCGGCGGCGTCGCAGGCGCGGCGGCTGCGGGGGCCCGGGGAACTGGAGATCGTGGCGTTCGAGCGCGGCCACTTCACCTCCTACTCGGCGTGCGGCATCCCGTACTGGGTGGGCGGCCGGGTCCCGGAGCGGGACCGGCTGATCGCGCGGACGGCGGAGGAGCACCGCGCGCGGGACATCGATCTGCGGATGCGCACGGAGGTCACGGAGATCGACGTGGCCCGGCAGCGGGTGCGCGCGCGGGACGTCGACTCCGGCGCCGAGTCCTGGACCTCGTACGACAAGCTGGTCGTCGCCACCGGTGCGCGGCCGGTCCGCCCGGACCTGCCCGGTGCGGACGCACCCGGGGTGCACGGGGTGCAGACGCTCGACGACGGCCAGGCCCTGCTGGACACGCTGGAGCGCACGCGCGGCCGCCGGGCCGTGGTCGTGGGCGCCGGCTACATCGGTGTCGAGATGGCCGAGGCGCTGATCGACCGGGGCTTCGAGGTGACGGTCGTCAACCGGGGCCGGGAGCCGATGTCGACGCTGGACCCGGACATGGGGCGGCTGGTGCACCGGGCCATGGAGGGCCTCGGCATCACCATGGTCAACGACGCCGAGGTGACCGGGGTGCTCACCGGCGAGGGGGGCCGGGTGCGGGCGGTGGCCACGCGGGACGCCGAGTTCCCGGCGGACGTGGTCGTCCTGGGCATCGGCGTCCGCCCGGAGACGTCCCTCGCCCGGGCGGCCGGACTGCCGCTCGGCACCCACGGCGGGCTGCTCACCGACCTGGCGATGCGGGTGCGCGGACGGGAGGACGTCTGGGCGGGCGGCGACTGCGTGGAGGTGCTGAACCTGGTCTCCGGGCAGGAGCAGTACGTGCCGCTCGGCACCCACGCCAACAAGCACGGCCAGGTCATCGGCACCAACGCGGGCGGCGGCTACGCCACCTTCCCCGGTGTCGTCGGCACGGCGGTGAGCAAGGTGTGCGACCTGGAGATCGCGCGCACGGGCCTGCGGGAGAAGGACGCCCGCCGGGTGGGGCTGCGGTTCGAGACGGTCACCATCGAGTCGACCAGCCGCGCCGGCTACTACCCGGGGGCCGCGCCCATGACGGTCAAGATGCTCGCCGAGTCCCGCACGGGACGGCTGCTGGGCGTGCAGATCGTCGGCCGGGAGGGGGCGGCGAAGCGGGTGGACATCGCGGCGGTGGCGCTCACCGCGCGGATGACGGTGGAGCAGATGACGGCCCTGGACCTGGGCTACGCCCCGCCGTTCTCACCGGTGTGGGACCCGGTGCTGGTGGCCGCGCGCAAGGCCGCGTCGCGGGTGCGGTCGACCTGACCCGCGGCGGGCGCGCTGATACGCGGGCGCGATCGCGGGCACTCCTGGTGTGTGGTCATCCCCGTCCATGACGTGAACCCCGTGCGCCGCACCCCCTGGGTGACGTACGCGCTCATCGCCGCCAACGTGCTGGTGTTCCTCGTCACGCCCGGCATGGCCGGGTCCGTGACCGGCGGCACCAGGCTGGCGCAGCTGTGCGATCTGCAGGCGTTCATGGACCACTACGCGGCGGTCCCCCGGGAGCTGATCCACGACCGGCTGCCCCGGCTGGTGCCGACCGGGGAGGTCGGCGTGGGGCCGCACGGTCCGGGCTGTGTCGTGGCGCCGCCGGGCTACGACAAGTCGCCGCCGCTGTCGGTGTTCACGGCGATGTTCCTGCACGGCGGCTGGCCGCACCTGCTGGGGAACATGCTGTTCCTGCTGATCTTCGGCAACAACGTCGAGGACCGGATGGGCCACATCCGCTTCTTCCTCTTCTACGTGGTGTGCGGCTACGCGGCCGGGTACGGCTTCGCGCTGCTCAACGACACCTCCGCAGACCCGCTGATCGGCGCGTCCGGCGCGATCGCGGGGGTGCTCGGCGCCTATCTGGTGCTGTATCCGAGGGCCAGGGTGTGGGTGCTGGTGCCGTTCCTGGTGTTCCTGCCGCTGCGGCTGCCCGCCTGGCTGGTGCTCGGGTTCTGGTTCGCCCTCCAGGCGGTGTACTCCTCCGGGCACGGGGTGTCCGGCGCGGGAACGGTGGCGTACGCGGCGCATGTGGCCGGCTTCGTGGCGGGCATGCTGCTCGCCTGGCCGCTCAAGCCCGGTACCCCGCCCCCGCCGGAGCCGCCCGGCCTGCTGTTCGGCAGGCGCGCGCGGCCCCGTTCCGCCTGGTGAGTCAGCGCGCGGTCGCGGTGTGGACGTACTCCACGAGCCGGGTCAGCGCGTCCGGGTCGGTGTTCGGCATGACGCCGTGGCCGAGGTTGAAGACGTGCCCCTCCAGACCGGCGGCGGCGTCCAGCACCTCGCGGGCCTTGGCCTCGACGGTGTCCTTGTCGGTGAACAGCACGGTCGGGTCCAGGTTGCCCTGGAGCGCCTTGCCGGGGCCGACGCGGCGGGCGGCCTCGTCCAGCGGGACGCGCCAGTCGACGCCGACGACGTCCGCGCCGGCCTCGCCCAGGAGCTTCAGCAGCTCGCCGGTGCCGACGCCGAAGTGGATGCGCGGCACGCCGTAGCCGGCGACCGCGTCGAAGACCTTCGCGGAGGCCGGCATGACCGAGTGCCGGTAGTCCGCGGGGGCCAGCGCGCCGGCCCAGGAGTCGAAGAGCTGGACGGCACTGGCGCCGGCCTCGATCTGCACCTTCAGGAAGGCGGCCGTGATGTCGGCGAGCCGGTCCAGCAGGTCGGCCCACAGCTCGGGGTCGCCGTACATCATGGCCTTGGCGTTCTCGTACGTGCGCGAGGGACCGCCCTCGACCAGGTAGCTCGCGAGGGTGAAGGGCGCGCCGGCGAAGCCGATCAGCGGGGTGCCGCCCAGCTCGCGGACGAGCAGGCCGATGGCCTCGGTGACGTACGACACGTCCTCGGGGGTGAGGTCGCGCAGCCGGGCCAGGTCGGCGCGGGTGCGGACGGGCTGTTCCACGACCGGGCCGACGCCGGGCTTGATGTCCAGGTCGATGCCGATGGCCTTCAGCGGGACGACGATGTCGCTGAAGTAGATCGCCGCGTCCACGTCGTGCCGGCGCACCGGCTGGAGCGTGATCTCGGTGACCAGTTCGGGCCGCATGCAGGACTCCAGCATGGGCACGCCCTCGCGCACCTTGCGGTACTCGGGCAGGGAGCGGCCGGCCTGGCGCATGAACCACACGGGCGTGTGCGGCACGGGTTCGCGCCGGCACGCCTTCAGGAACGCGCTGTCGTACGTGGCTGCGGGCCCCTGGCCCGTGGAGGTGTCGTTCGCGGTCACGGGGCAAGTCTCGCATGACACCGGTGACCGGCGGCGCGGGGTGTCTTGCCCTGCGCGGAGCCCCGCTTCCCCTTACTCTTCCCCGCATGGCTGCGGCTCAGGGACGACTGTCGGACGGCGCTGACGGAATGGACGACGCGGAGGACACCGCTCAGACGCGGGGGGGCGGCGGGCTGCCGCCGGCGTTCCGGGCCGCGGTCGACGCGCTGCGCGCGGCGCGGCCGCGGCCGCAGGTCGAGGTGGAGCCGACGCCGGCCCCGCAGCGGCTCGCCCCGTACGCGTACGCGCTGGAGGCGGTGGTGGTCGACGGCGAGCAGGAGCTGGCCGACGGGCGGCTGGTGCTGCTGCACGACCCGGACGGGCACGAGGCGTGGCGGGGCACGTTCCGGCTGGTGACGCTGGTGCGGGCGGAGCTGGAGCCGGAGATGGCGGCCGATCCGCTGCTGCCGGAGGTGTGCTGGTCGTGGCTGACCGGGGCGCTCCAGGCGCGCGGGCTGGCCTACGGCGAGCCGAGCGGCACGATCACGCGGGCGGGCTCGCACTACTTCGGCGGGCTGGCGGAACGGCCCGCCGCCTCGCAGATCGAGATCCGCGCGTCGTGGACGCCCCGCGAGGGCCTGGGCGGGGTGCCGGACACGGCCGCCCACCTGGTCTCCTGGTGCGATCTGCTGGCGCAGGTGGGGGGTCTGCCGCCGGCCGGTCCCGGGGACGCGTCGGTGGTGACCCTGCCGCAGCGCAGGGGCCCGCAGTCCCGGTAGAGGGGGCGTCGGCACGGGGGGTCCGTGGTCCCGGTGAGGGGTCGTCACGAAACGCCGTGTTGACCATCTCTTTGTCGATACGGCCACTTTCCGTACTCGAATCGCACTCGCTCGAACCGACTCGATCTTCGGGTGATCGATCGCGTGTCCGAATTGCGCAGATTGTTACTCACTAGATCGTGATCACTCCCTAAAGGCGGACGAGTTTGCTGCCGAAGACGACTGTGACCTTGAAAGCACGGTTCGTCCCGGCTTCATCCCCACAAGCCGGCCCCGTCCCCCACCCAGGAGGCCTGGTGTCCGTTCTCCTTGAGCAACCCGCAAGCCTGGTCGCCTACCGCCCGAACAAGCCGACCGCCATGGTGGTCGTGGCCGACCCGCGCGTCCGCTCCACCGTCACCCGCCACCTGTGGGCGCTCGGCGTGCGCGACGTCATCGAAGCCTCGTCCATCGCGGAGGCTCGTCCCCGCATCGGCAACCCCCGCGACATCTGCGTCGCCGACGTCCACCTCCCCGACGGCTCCGGCCTCACCCTGCTGTCCGAGACCCGGGCCGCGGGCTGGCCCAACGGACTGGCCCTCTCCGCCGCCGACGACATCGGCGCGGTCCGCAACGCGCTGGCCGGCGGCGTCAAGGGCTACGTCGTCACCGGCACCCGCACCAACATCGGGCTCCCCGCCCGCCCCGGCGCCGCTCCCCTCGGCGCCGCCCGCATGCACCGCCGCCCCCCGGGTGCCCCGAGCCACCCGGGCGGCTACCGGGAGCTGTCCGGACGCGAGGTCGAGGTGCTGCGGCTGGTCGCGGAGGGCCAGTCGAACAAGGCGATCGGCGTCTCCATGGGCCTGTCCGCCCTCACCGTCAAGAGCCACCTCGCCCGCATCGCCCGCAAGCTGGGCACCGGGGACAGGGCCGGCATGGTGGCCGTCGCCCTGCGCACCGGCATCATCCACTGAGCCCACCCGATGCCCCCTTCGGCGCAGTCCCGCCTCCCCTCCGGCGCACCGGGCCCGCCCCGGCACTGACCGGTTTACGCCCCTGCCACGCCCGTCGACGGAACGTTCCGTCGACGGGCGCCGTGCGCACACGGATACCCTTGACAGGTGACCGACGCCCAAGACACCGCAGCAGACAGCTCCCTGCGCACCACCGGAGGCACTCCTCCGGACGACGCCGGATCTTCTGTGACGGGGGCGCCGACTCCCTTGCTCGAACCCCGCGAGGGCATACCGCCCGTGATCGCCGACGAGGACGCCCTCGCCCACGTCACCGCCGCCTTCGCCGCCGGCACCGGCCCGGTCGCCGTGGACGCCGAACGCGCCTCCGGCTACCGCTACGGCCAGCGCGCCTACCTGGTGCAGCTGCGCCGCGAGGGCGCCGGGACCGCGCTCATCGACCCCGTGGCCTGCCCCGACCTGTCCGGGCTCGGCGCGGCCCTGTCCGACGCCGAGTGGGTGCTGCACGCGGCCACCCAGGACCTGCCCTGCCTGCGCGAGATAGGCATGGTGCCGGCCCGCCTGTTCGACACCGAGCTGGCCGGACGGCTGGCCGGCTTCCCCCGGGTCGGCCTCGGCGCCATGGTCGAGGGCGTCCTCGGCTACGTCCTGGAGAAGGGCCACTCCGCCGTCGACTGGTCGACCCGCCCGCTGCCCGAGCCGTGGCTGCGCTACGCCGCGCTCGACGTCGAGCTGCTCGTCGACCTGCGGGACGCCCTGGAAAAGGAGCTGGACCGGCAGGGCAAGCTGGAGTGGGCGCTTCAGGAGTTCCACGCGATCGCGACGGCGCCCCCGCCCGAGCCCCGCAAGGACCCCTGGCGCCGTACGTCCGGGATGCACAAGGTGCGCCGCCGCCGGCAGCTCGGCGTGGTCCGGGAGCTGTGGGAGACGCGGGACCGGATCGCCCGGCGCCGGGACGTCTCGCCGGGCAAGGTGCTCAGCGACGCGGCCATCGTGGAGGCCGCGCTCGCCCTGCCGGGCAACGTGCACGCCCTCGCCGCGCTGAACGGCTTCGGGCACCGGATGGGACGGCGGCAGCTGGAGCAGTGGCAGGCCGCGGTGGACCGGGCCAAGGCGCTGCCGGAGGCCGCGCTGCCGCAGCCCGGGCAGTCCGTGGCGGGGCCGCCGCCGCCCCGGGCGTGGGCCGACAAGGACCCGGCCGCGGCGGCCCGGCTGTCCGCCGCGCGGGCCGGGGTGTCCTCCCTCGCCGAGCGCCTCGCCATGCCGCAGGAGAACGTGATCTCTCCGGACACGGTGCGCCGGATCTGCTGGGAGCCGCCGAAGGTCGTGGACACCGGATCCGTGGCGGCCGCGCTCGCGGGCTACGGTGCGCGTCCCTGGCAGATCGAGCTGGTGACGCCGGTACTGGTGGACGCGCTGGCGGCCAAGGAGGTCTAGCCGCCGCCGCATCCTCCCCACCGGGTCGCCGACGACCTCCCGGTGGGCGCCGCAGGGCCTCCGGAAGCGGAAAAGGGACGTCGAGATCACGCCAAGATCCTGGGATGGCACGCGACCGGACGGACGGGCGCCACGGGGTCGGCCGGTCCGGCACTCCGGGAGCACTTTCCTCGACGGCGCCGGGCCCGGAGCCGTTCTGCAGGGTGTTCGTCCCGGGCGTGGAGCCGGTCCGCTCCGGGCGCGGTGGCAGGGGCGGCACACCGGCGGGGCCGTCGTGGCCGGCCTGGGCGCGGACGGCCCCCGGGCGCCGGTGGTGCGGCGGCTCGGGCCGCCCGCGGTCGCCGTCGGCCACCCGTCGCCGGCCGGCGGGCTCACCTCGGTGCGGACGGACGACACCGGGGCCGTCGGCGAGGCGGTGCGCCATCGCGCGGCGCTCGGCACCGCGGGATCGCCCGGGGCGGCGGCCCTCGGACACACGAGCATCCGCGCGGCGGCGTTCGACGAGGCCGGGCGGGCGGCGGAGCCGGCCGGGGTCCGGCGGGTGGCGACCGGCTCCTGTGGCAAGGCGCGGCCGACGGCGATCGCGTACGACGACGACATCATGGCGGTCGCGGGGCCGGCGGTGTCGGCCGGGACGGGGCTGCGGGTGCCGGCCGGCGCCCACGCCGGTGCCGGTGCCGGTGCCGGTGTCGAAGGGTTCGACGGCTCCCCCGAAGGTGTGACGTTCACCGCTCCCCCGTACAGGGCTGTGCAGCTACGTTACTCATAAGTAGCATGGGGCTGAGCGCGCGCTCAGCGCAACGCAGCAGTGCCACCCCGCATCTGGAGGAGAGCCATCGTGCCTCGTACCGTCAGGGACGTCGTCTTCGTCGACGGCGTCCGCACCCCGTTCGGCAAGGCGGGCCCGAAGGGCATCTACCACGAGACCCGCGCCGACGACCTCGTCGTGAAGGCGATCCGGGAGCTGCTGCGCCGCAACCCCGGGCTGGACCCGAAGAAGATCGACGAGGTCGCCATCGCCGCGACCACGCAGATCGGCGACCAGGGCCTGACCCTCGGCCGCACGGCCGGCATCCTCGCGGGCCTGCCGCAGTCCGTGCCGGGCTACTCCATCGACCGCATGTGCGCCGGCGCGCTGACCGCCGTGACGACCACCGCCGGTTCGATCGCGTTCGGCGCCTACGACGCCGTCATCGCCGGCGGTGTCGAGCACATGGGCCGCCACCCGATGGGCGAGGGCGTGGACCCGAACCCGCGCTTCGTCTCCGAGAAGCTGGTCGACGAGTCCGCCCTCTTCATGGGCATGACCGCCGAGAACCTGCACGACCGGTACCCGTCGATCACCAAGCTGCGCGCCGACGAGTACGCGGTGCGCTCCCAGGAGAAGGCCGCCAAGGCGTACGCCGACGGCAAGATCCAGGCCGACCTGGTGCCGATCTCGGTGCGCCGCACCAGCCCCGAGGGCGGCGAGACCGGCTGGGGTCTGGTCACCGCCGACGAGCCGATGCGCCCGGGCACCACGCTGGAGAACCTGGCCGGCCTGAAGACGCCGTTCCGCGTCCACGGCCGGGTCACCGCGGGCAACGCGGCCGGCCTGAACGACGGCGCCACCGCGTCGGTCATCGCGAGCGAGGACTTCGCCCGCGAGCACGGCCTGCCGGTCAAGATGCGCCTGGTGTCGTACGCCTTCGCGGGCGTCGAGCCGGAGGTCATGGGCTACGGCCCGATCCCGGCCACGGAGAAGGCCCTCGCCAAGGCGGGCCTGTCCATCTCCGACATCGGCCTGTTCGAGATCAACGAGGCCTTCGCCGTCCAGGTCCTGGCCTTCCTGGAGCACTACGGCATCGCCGACGACGACGCGCGCGTCAACCAGTACGGCGGCGCCATCGCCTTCGGTCACCCGCTGGCCTCCTCCGGCGTCCGGCTGATGACGCAGCTGGCCCGCCAGTTCGAGGACCAGCCGCACGTCCGCTACGGCCTGACCACCATGTGCGTCGGCTTCGGCATGGGCGCGACGGTCATCTGGGAGAACCCGCACTTCGAGGGGGACAAGTGAGCACCACCGCCGAGCTTCTGAAGCAGGCCTCGGACCTGTTCCCCGACGAGGTCGTCACCAGCGCCCACGTACGCCACTTCGACCTGCCGCTGGGCGCGGGCCGGTTCGCGCTGATCACGCTGGACAACGGCCTGGACCACACCAAGCCGACCACCTTCGGCCCGGCCTCGCTGGCGAACCTGAACACCGCCATCGACCAGGTCGAGAAGGAGGCGGCCGAGGGCGCGATCGTCGGTGCCGGCATCACCGGCAAGCCGTTCATCTTCGCCGTCGGCGCCGACCTCAAGGGCGTCGAGCTGCTGAAGGAGCACGAGCACGCGCTCGCCATCGGCAAGGGCGGCCACGAGGTCTTCAAGCGGCTGTCGAAGCTGGCCGTCCCGACCTTCGCGTACTACAACGGCGCGGCCATGGGCGGCGGCGTCGAGGTCGGTCTGCACTGCTCCTACCGGACCGTCTCCAAGGCGATCCCGGCGTTCTCGCTGCCCGAGGTCTTCCTCGGCCTGGTCCCCGGCTGGGGCGGCTGCACCCTGCTGCCGAACCTGATCGGCGCCGAGAAGGCCGTCTCGGTCATCATCGAGAACTCGCTGAACCAGAACAGGCAGCTCAAGGGCCAGCAGGTCTTCGACCTCGGGATCGCCGACGCCCTCTTCGAAGGCGCCGACTTCCTGGAGCAGTCGCTGATCTGGACGGCGCGGGTCCTCAAGGGCGACGTCACCGTCGAGCGTCCGGTGATCGACCGCGGTGAGGCCTGGGACCAGGCCGTCGCCAAGGGCCGGTTCATCGCCGACGGCAAGGTGCACGGCGCGGCCCCGGCCGCCTACCGCGCCCTGGACATCATCGCCGCCGCCAAGAACGAGGACCTCCAGCAGGGCTTCGACGCCGAGGACCAGGCCCTCGCCGACCTGATCATGGGCGGCGAACTGCGCGCCGGCATCTACGCCTTCAACCTCGTCCAGAAGCGCGGCAAGCGTCCCGCCGGCGCCCCGGACAAGAACCTGGCCCGCCCGGTCACCAAGGTCGGTGTCGTCGGCGCCGGTCTGATGGCCTCGCAGCTCGCCCTGCTGTTCCTGCGCCGCCTGGAGGTGCCGGTCGTGCTGACCGACATCGACCAGGAGCGCGTCGACAAGGGCGTGGGCTACGTCCACGCCGAGATCGACAAGCTGCTCGCCAAGGGCCGCATCAACCAGGACAAGGCCAACCGCCTCAAGGCGCTGGTCACCGGTGTCCTGGACAAGGCCGAGGGCTTCTTTGACGCGGACTTCGTCATCGAGGCCGTGTTCGAGGAGATCGGCGTCAAGCAGCAGGTGTTCGCGGAGGTGGAGGCGGTCGCCCCGGCGCACGCGATCCTCGCCACCAACACCTCCTCGCTGTCCGTGACCGAGATGGCGTCGAAGCTGAAGCACCCCGAGCGGGTCGTCGGCTTCCACTTCTTCAACCCGGTCGCGGTGCTGCCGCTGCTGGAGATCGTCCGCGGCGAGCAGACCGACGACGCGTCCCTCGCGACCGCGTTCGCCGTCGCCAAGAAGCTGAAGAAGACCGCGGTGCTGGTCAAGGACGCCCCGGCGTTCGTCGTGAACCGCATCCTGACCCGCTTCATGGGCGAGATCCAGAACGTCATCGACGAGGGCACCCCGGTCGAGGTCGCCGAGAAGGCCGTCGAGCCCCTCGGTCTGCCGATGTCCCCGCTGGTGCTGCTGGAGCTGGTCGGCCCGGCGATCGGCCTGCACGTCTCCGAGACGCTGCACGGCGCGTTCCCGGACCGCTTCACGGTCTCCCCGAACCTCAAGGCGGTCGTGGAGGCGGGCAAGCGCGGCTTCTACGTCTACGACAGCGGCAAGCCGGAGCTGGACCCGGAGGTCGCCGCGCTGCTGAAGCAGGGCGACGTCGTCCTGACCGAGGAGCAGGTGCGGGCGCGGGTGCTGGACGCGGTGGCCGGGGAGATCGGGCTCATGCTCGACGAGGGCGTCGTCGCCGAGGCCCAGGACATCGACCTGTGCCTGATCACGGGCGCCGGCTGGCCCTTCCACCTGGGCGGCATCACGCCGTACCTGGACCGCGAGGGTGTCTCCGAGCGCGTGAACGGCAAGAGGTTCCTGGCACCGGGCGTGGCGAGCGTCCCGGCGTAACGCAGCAGGTCACGGGAAAGGGCCCCCGCCACGGCGGGGGCCCTTTCTCCTTCCCGGTGCTCAGATCCGCCGCCAGGCCTCCAGCGCCAGCCCCGGTTCGTCCTTGCGCCGGGTCAGCAGCAGCTCCCCCGTCGACGGGGACAGCGTCGCCGCCACCACGCGGCCCGTCTCGTCCAGGGCGAGGGACACCAGCGCGTCCAGCGGCAGTTCGGGGCCCGACTCGGTCCACCAGGCCCCCGCCGACTCCTGCTCGGTCGGGTACGCGGCGAAGGCGACCCGGCGGCTCGCCGTCCGCTGGGCGAGCAGCGTGCAGTCGAACCCGTCCAGGTCGCAGCGGACCGCCGAGACCGGTCCCGGGCCCGCCACGGGCAGCAGCGGGACCGGCTTGCCCCCGGGCCGCCAGGCGCACAGGGCGTCGTCGGCTCCGGTGTAGAAGACGGTCGTACTGTCCGGGGAGGTGACCAGGGCGCGCAGGGTGCCCGGACGTACCGGGGTCCGCAGGGACTCCTCCAGCACGGGCACGGCGCCGGGCGACTCCTGACGCCAGAACAGCAGGCCCTCGGGGACGGCCGCGTACAGCTCCACCGTGCCGGACGCCCCGGTCACCGCGGCCAGTTGGTCCTGCACCTCGCTGCCCTTCAGGTCCCGCCAGGGACCCCAGCCGCCCTTCTCCTTCTGGCCGAGCATGCTGACCCCGCCGCCCCGGTTCCGGACGAAGACGTGGGCGCGGCCCTGTGCGTCGACCGTGACCGCGGGGGTGCCGGTGCGGTCGCCGGTGCGGTTCGGGTGGCCGATCGGGTGCCAGTCCAGGGCGGCCAGGTGCGGGCGGAAGTGCGTGGAGTGGACCAGCCCCGACTCGCCCCTGACGGTGGGCCGCCAGGACACCAGGTGGGCGTAGCCGTCGGCGCCCTGGCCGATCGCCAGGACGGAGTGCAGTTTCTGGTCGCCGCCCATCTTGCGGGGGGCGGACCAGGGGCCGCCGGGGCCGCGCTCCGCCCGGCACAGGACGGCGTCGCCCGACAGCTGGTACGCGCTGAGGCGGCCGTCTCGGCCGCGGAGGAACCAGTCGCCGTTCACCGGTTCACTTTAAGCCGCCCGGGACCGGCCGGGGGCACGCCCCCCGGGCTCGGCCCGTGCGACCCTTGCGGTATGACCGGACCCCTCGACGCCCCGCCCTCCCCCGCCCCGCCGCTCGTCCTCGTGGACGCCGCGAACGTCGTCGGGTCGCGGCCCGACGGCTGGTGGAAGGACCGCAGGGGAGCGGCCGAGCGGCTGCGGGACCGGCTGGCGGGCGAGGGCCTGCCCGGGCGTCCGGGGCCGGTCGAGATCGTGCTGGTGGTCGAGGGCGCGGCCCGGGGCGTGGCGTCGGTGCCGGGCGTGCGGGTGGAGTCGGCGCCGGGCAGCGGTGACGACCGCATCGTGGAGCTGACCGCCGGCAGCCCCGGCCGCCCCCGCCTGGTGGTGACCGCCGACCGCGAACTGCGCCGCCGGGTGACGGAACTGGGCGCGGAGGTGACGGGCCCCCGCACGGTCCTCGGCTGAACCGCGCCCGCGACGGCCCCGGCCGGCCGCCGGGTCCGCGCCACGGGAGCCGCGGCCGCCCCGCCACGCGGAACACCGCGAGGCGTGCCCGCTACGGTCCCGCGCCCGGCCGTGCCGCCGCGCGGGCGTACAGGATCGCGCCGTCCACCCGGGCGACCTCCGTGTACGCCGTCGCCAGGAGGCGGCGCAGGGTGGGGAGGCGGGCGGGGGCGTACGGCTCGCCGCGCGAGTCGTCGGCGATCAGGGCGGGGGCGTGCGCGGTCAGTTCGCGGCGGAAGACGGGCCAGGTGCCGGGGACGGCGTACGCCTCGCCGACCCGGGAACCGTCCCGGCCGCCGCTGTAGTTGGTGAGCAGGCCCGCGGTCAGGTAGCGGGTGGCGGGGGCGCGGCCGGCCAGCCAGTACGTCTCGGGGTGCATCCCCCACACCAGGACCCGGTCGCCGGGTGCCGTGCGGTGTGCGAGGGCCGCCGCCAGCCGCTGGGCGTGCGCGAGTTCGGGGCGCGGGGCGAGCAGGCCCCAGCCGACGAAGACGGCGCAGGCGCAGCCGGAGGTGACGACGGCGGCCAGGCGCCGCTCCCCCGGCAGGACGTGCAGCGCGGCCGTGGCCAGCAGCGTGAGCGGCGGGAGGAGTTGCAGGTAGTAGTGGCCGAAGAAGTGGCAGCCGGCGGCCACGGCGACGGCCGAGGAGCCCAGCCACGGCCACAGCCAGTGCCACGGCGGCTCGCCCGCTCGGGCCCGGGCGCCCCGCACGGCCCGGGCGATGGGCGGGAGCAGTCCCGCCGAGGCCGCCGCGAGGATCGCCGTGTTGGTCAGGGCGCGGCCCAGCACGTGGAGTGCGGAGCCGGTGACGGAGGCGTAGGCGGCGGAGCCGGTCACCGTCCAGAACAGGAAGCCGGCCGGATCCGTCAGCAGGGCCGCGCCGAGCACGGGCGCGAGGAACCCGGCGGCGAGCCGGGGCAGGCCCGCCCGGACGGCACCGCGCCGGCACAGCAGCCAGAGCACCGGCAGCAGCACCGCGCCGCCGGTCTGCTTGGTCAGGAACGCGGCGGCGACGGCGGCCCCGGCCGCGCCCCAGCGTCCCCGGTCCGCGCACCACAGGGCGGCGGCCGTCCAGGGCAGTATGAACACCTCGAAGGTGGCGGCCTGCGCGTCCTCCGGGTTGAGCCCGATCGACACCAGCAGGTACAGCACCCCGGCGGTGCGGCCGGCCCGGTCGCCCCAGTGGCGGCGGGCCAGGGAGGCGAGCAGCACGGCGGTGAGCAGCTGGGCGAGGACGGCGAGGATCCGCAAGGGGGTCAGGGAGCCGGAACCGCACAGCGCGAACGCGGCCTCGTACAGCCAGGGCAGCAGCGGCGGCTTGCGGTCCACCACCGTGTCGTAGAGCCGCCCGCCCCGGGCGAGCAGCCCGGCCTCGACGGCGAGGTAGCCCTCGTCGGGGTTCCACAGCGGCCGGACGAAGGAGGGGATCCGGGTGACGCAGGCCAGGACCGCCAGCAGGGGAAGCAGTCGCGTCCAGTACGCCGTCCGGGTGATCGCGGTCCGTGCGGGGGCGAGCGGGGCGGCGAACATGGTCAGCACGCTATCGGGCCCCGGGGCGCTCTTCCGCGAGGGACGTGCGGGGTGTCTGCGGGTGTCAGGGGGCCGGTCCGGCGGGCGGGCGCGGGGCCTCGTCCGCGGCGGCCCGCTCCCGCGTGGCGAGCCGGCTGTGCGAGCGGCCGTAGAGGAAGTAGACGACGAAACCGATCAGCATCCAGATCGCGAACCGCAGCCAGGTCTCCGCGGGCAGGTTCAGCATCAGCCACAGCGAGGCGAGCACCGACAGCACCGGGACCAGCGGGACCAGCGGGGTGCGGAAGGCCCGGGGCAGGTCGGGGCGGGTGCGGCGCAGGATGATCACGCTGAGCGCGACCACGGCGAAGGCGAAGAGGGTGCCGATGTTCACCAGTTCGGCCAGTTCGCTGAGGCTGGTGAAGCCCGCCACGACCGCGATGACGGCGCCGAGCAGGATGGTCGACCGGTAGGGGGTGCGGAACCTCGGGTGGGTCTGGGAGAAGAACCGGGGCAGCAGCCCGTCGCGGCTCATCGCGAAGAACACCCGGGACTGGCCGAGCAGCAGGATCATGCACACGGTGGTCAGGCCGACCGCGGCACCGAAGCTGATCAGGCCCGCGTACCAGGGGTGCCCGGTGGCCTTGAAGGCGTCGGCGAGGGGCGCCTCCACGGACAGCGAGCTGTACTTCTGCATGCCGGTGACGACGATCGACACGGCCACGTACAGGGCGGTGCAGATGATCAGGGAGCCGAGGATGCCGCGCGGGACGTCGCGCTGCGGGTGGCGGGTCTCCTCGGCGGCGGTGGCGACGACGTCGAAGCCGATGAAGGCGAAGAAGACCACGGAGGCGGCGGTGAAGATGCCCATGACGCCGAAGTGGGAGGGGGCCCAGCCGAACATCAGCTGGATCAGGGGGGCCTTGAGGCTGCCGCCGGCCTCGGCGGGCTGCTCCTTGGGGATGAACGGGTCGTAGTTGGCGCCCTTGACGAAGAAGGCGCCCGCGATGATCACGACGAGGACCACGGCGACCTTGACCCCGACGACCACCGAGGTGACCCGCGCGGAGACCTTCATGCCGACGACGAGGATGGCGGTGAGCAGCAGGACGAGCGCCGCGGCGAGGATGTCGAAGCCGAAGCCGGTGGCGCCGTCCCGGCCGCCGAGCGCCCCGGGCAGGTGCCAGCCCCAGTTGTCGAGCAGCGAGTGGATGTAGCCGGACCAGCCGACCGCGACCACCGCCGTGCCCAGCGCCAGCTCCAGGACCAGGTCCCAGCCGATGGTCCAGGCCGGGAGTTCGCCGAGCGAGGCGTAGGAGAAGGTGTAGGCGGAGCCGGCCACCGGCACCGTGGAGGCGAACTCGGCGTAGCAGAGGGCGGCGAGCGCGCAGGCGGCGCCGGCCACCACGAAGGACAGCGAGACGGCGGGGCCGGCGGTGTTCTTCGCGGCCGTGCCGGTGAGGACGAAGATGCCGGTGCCGATGATGACGCCGACGCCGAAGACGGTCAGGTCCAGGGCGGACAGTGACTTCTTGAGCGCGTGCTCGGGTTCCTCGGTGTCCTGGATGGACTGCTCGACGTTCTTCGTCCGGAACAGCGTGCTGCTCACGAACCCACCTCCCACGCTTGCCGGGCCCCGACATGATCGAGAGGGCCGGTGGTGCGGTTTGCCCCGGCACAGGCAGGTTCACCCAAACGGGCCGGTTCCGCCACCGGGGGAGGCGGCGGAACCGGCCCGTCGGGCACGTCGGCCCAGGGAGGAAAGGTCCTAGTCGCGCGCGGGCTCCACGGTGTCGGCCGTGCGGTCGGCGGGGAGGCCGTCGAGCTTGGCGACCAGCCCGGTGACCTGGCGGGCGATGTCGGGCGCGGTGAGCCCGATCTCGGCCATGACCTCGGCGCGGGAGGCGTGGTCGAGGAAGCGCGGCGGGATGCCGAAGTCGCGCAGCGGCACGTCCACGCCCGCGTCCCTGAGGGCCTGGGCGATCGCGGAGCCGACGCCGCCGGCACGGCTGTTGTCCTCGACGGTGACGACGACCCGGTGCCGCTCGGCCAGCGGGGCCATGGCCTCGTCGACGGGCTTGACCCAGCGCGGGTCGACCACGGTGGTGGAGATGCCCTGCTTGTCGAGCAGGTGGGCGATCTCCAGGCACATCGGGGCGAGGGCGCCCACGGAGACCAGCAGCACGTCGGGGCTGTCGGTGCCGGGCTCGCGCAGCACGTCCATGCCGCCGACCCGGCCCACCGCGGGCACGGCGGGGCCGACGGCGCCCTTGGAGAAGCGCACCACGGTCGGCGCGTCCTCGACGGCGACGGCCTCGCGCAGCTGGGCGCGCACCTGGTCGGCGTCGCGCGGCGCGGCCAGCCTGAGCCCGGGCACCACCTGGAGGATCGACATGTCCCACATGCCGTTGTGCGAGGCGCCGTCGGTGCCGGTGATCCCGGCCCGGTCCAGCACGAAGGTCACCCCGCACTTGTGCAGGGCCACGTCCATGAGGACCTGGTCGAAGGCGCGGTTGAGGAAGGTGGCGTACACCGCGAAGACCGGGTGCAGCCCGCCGTAGGCGAGGCCCGCCGCGGAGACGGCGCCGTGCTGCTCGGCGATCCCGACGTCGTAGACCCGCTCGGGGAAGCGCTTGGCGAACTTGTCCAGGCCGACCGGCTGGAGCATGGCGGCGGTGATCGCGACGATGTCCTCGCGCTCCTCGCCGAGCCTGACCATCTCCTCGCCGAAGACCGAGGTCCAGTCGGCGCCGGAGGTGGCGATCGGCAGCCCGGTGTCCGGGTGGATCCTGCCGACGGCGTGGAACCGGTCGGCCTCGTCCTGGAGGGCCGGCTGGTAGCCGCGGCCCTTCTCGGTCAGGCAGTGCACGATCACCGGGCCGCCGAACCGCTTGGCCCGGGTGAGCGCCGACTCCAGGGCCTCGATGTCGTGGCCGTCGATGGGGCCGACGTACTTCAGGCCCAGGTCCTCGAACATGCCCTGCGGGGTGATGAAGTCCTTCAGCCCCTTCTTGGCGCCGTGCAGGGTCTCGTACAGGGGCTTGCCGACGACCGGGGTGCGGTCGAGGATGTCCTTGGTGCGGGCGAGGAAACGTTCGTAGCCGTCGGTGGTGCGCAGGGTCGCCAGGTGGTTGGCGAGGCCGCCGATGGTCGGGGCGTAGGAGCGTTCGTTGTCGTTGACGACGATGACGAGCGGGCGGTCCTTGGCCTCGGCGATGTTGTTCAGCGCCTCCCAGGCCATGCCGCCGGTCAGCGCCCCGTCACCGATGACGGCGACGACGCGGCTGTCCCGCTCGCGCAGCTCGTTGGCCTTGGCGATGCCGTCGGCCCAGCCGAGCACGGTGGAGGCGTGGCTGTTCTCGATGACGTCGTGCTCGGACTCGGACTGCGCCGGGTAGCCCGACAGGCCGCCCTTCATCTTCAGCCGGGAGAAGTCCTGCCGGCCGGTGAGCAGCTTGTGCACGTAGGACTGGTGGCCCGTGTCCCACAGCACCTTGTCCTCGGGCGAGTGGAAGACCCGGTGCAGGGCGATGGTCAGCTCCACCACACCGAGGTTCGGGCCGAGGTGGCCGCCGGTCTTGGAGACAGCGTCGACGAGGAAGGTGCGGATCTCCTCTGCCAGCTGGTCCAGCTCCTCCAGGCTGAGCCGGTCCAGATCGCGCGGTCCCCTGATGCGGGTCAGCAGCGGCACCCGTGCCTCCTTGAACTAGAGCTGATCGAGCTGTTGCCGGGCTCGCCCGAGTCTAATGCCGGGCCGGACGGGGACCCCGAAGGGGCGCGGAGAACCGCGTGACCAGCCACGACGGGCCGGTACGCGGTCACTCCGCGCCCCTGGGGCGAGCGGGTGCTAGGCGCGGCCCGCGGTCTTCTGCGTCTTGCGCGTGAGGGAGTCGATCACGACGGTGGTCAGCAGAACGGCGGCGGTGATCATGTACTTCACCGGCTCCGCGATGGACTGGAGCTGCAGGCCGTACTGGATGGACACGATCACCAGCACGCCCAGCAGCGCGTTCCAGGTCCGGCCGCGCCCGCCGAAGAGGGAGGTGCCGCCGATGACGGCCGCGGCGATCGCGTTCATCAGCAGGTCGCCGGTGCCGGCGCTCTGGTTGGCCGAGGCGATCTTGGAGGCCAGGAAGAGGCCGCCGACGGCCGCGAACCCGCCGGAGACGGCGAACACGGAGATGCGGACCGCCGTGACGTTGATGCCCGCGCGCCGGGACGCCTCGACGCTGCCGCCGAGCGCGAAGACCTTGCGCCCGTAGGTGGTGCGCCGCAGCAGGAAGTCCGTCGCGACGAGGAACACCAGGAAGACCACCGTGGCCAGCGGCAGGCCCTTGTACTGGTTGTACATGTAGGCGGCGGCGAAGGCGACCACGGCCAGCAGCACCGTGCGCAGCACCGTGTCGCTCAGCGGCCGGGACGGGATGCCCGCGGCCTCCCGGCGCCGGTTGCCGAGGAAGGAGGTGAGGAAGAACACCGCGACCACGATCACGGCGAGCCCGTAGGCGGCGGCGATGTCCGAGAAGTAGTACGTGGTCAGCTTGGCGACCAGCCCGTCGCCGTCCAGGTTGATCGTGCCGTCCTCGCCCAGCACCTTCAGCATGAAGCCGAGCCAGAACAGCAGGCCGGCCAGCGTGACGGCGAAGGCGGGGGCGCCGAGCACCGCGAAGAAGAAGCCGTGCAGCGCGCCGATGGCGACACCGGCGGCGATGGCGAGCAGGACGGCCGCCCACTCGGGCCAGCCCTGGTTGACCGCGAGGACGGCCATCAGGGCGCTGGCCGCGCCGCTGACCGAGCCGACCGAGAGGTCGATCTCGCCGAGCAGCAGCACGAAGACGATGCCGACGGAGATCATGCCCGTGCCGACCATCGTGATCGTCACGTCGTTGATGTTCTGCGCGGACAGGAAGTTGGAGTTCAGCACCTGGAAGATCACGCAGATGATCGCCAGGCCCACGACGACGGGCAGCGAGCCCAGCTCGCCGGCCTTCATCTTGCGCTTGAACTCGTGCCAGTAGCCGAGCAGGCCCTCTTCCTGCACCAGCAGGCGCGGGTCGACGGCGGTGACCGCGGCGGCGGCGGCCTCGGGGTTCTCGACGGCGGTGGCGTCCTGTGCGGGCGCCTTGCCGAGGTCGGTGGCGGAGGTCTTGTCGATGCTGCTCACTGGGAAGCCTCCCCGTTCGCGCTGGACGTGCGCGCGGCACGGCGGGTCACGGCGTTGTCGGTGGCGCCGGTGATGGCGGAGATGATCTCCTCCTGCGAGGTCGTCCTGACCTCGAAGACGCCGTTGTTGCGGCCGAGGCGCAGGACGGCGACCTTGTCGGCCACCGCCTTCACGTCCGCCATGTTGTGGCTGATGAGGATGACGGCGTGGCCGCGCTCGCGCAGCCGCTCGACCAGGTCGAGCACCTGGGCGGTCTGCTCGACGCCGAGGGCGGCGGTGGGCTCGTCGAGGATGACCAGCTTGGGGTCGCCGAGCATGGAGCGGGCGATGGCCACGGTCTGGCGCTGACCGCCGGAGAGCGAGGCGATCGGGATGCGGACGCTCGGGATGCGGATCGACAGCGTGGTGAGCAGCTCGCGGGCGCGGCGCTCCATCTCGACCTCGTCCAGCACGCCCCACTTCCGCAGCTCACGGCCGAGGAAGAGGTTGCCGACGACGTCGATGTTGTCGCACAGCGCGAGGTCCTGGTAGACCGTCGCGATGCCCAGCGCCTGGGCGTCGTGCGGCTTGCTGATCGACACGGGCTTGCCATCCCATTCGATGGCACCCTCGTCGATGGGGTGGACGCCGGCGATCGTCTTGACCAGCGTGGACTTTCCGGCGCCGTTGTCGCCGACCAGGGCGACCACCTCACCGGCGTGGATCTCGAGCTCTACGTCGGTGAGCGCCTGAACGGCACCGAACCGCTTGGAGACCCCGCGCAACGCCAGCACGGGCGTAGCGGACACGTGAACCATCTCCTTCGCCGCCTGACCCGGCGGGAGGTTGTGCAGAAGTTTGGGGGGAAGTTCCGTCCGGCGCCCCGGGCCGAGCTTGCGGGGCTGTGTGAATGCGCCGGGGGCGCCGGAGGAGACCGGGTGCGGCCGGCCGTCGTCCGCGCCGGGGCGTTCAGGGGTCGAACGCCCGCGGGCCGGGAAGGGGCCGGAGCCGCTTACTTGTTCAGGCCGAGCTTGTCGCAGGCGGCCTTGTACTTGCCGGAGCAGATCTCGTCGACGGTGTAGATGCCGTCCTTGACGACGGTGTCCTTGATGTTGTCCTTCGTCAGGGACACGACCGGGACCAGCACGGACGGGACGTCCTTGGCGCTGGCGCTGGAGACCTTGTCCTTGGCGATGGAGTCCAGGCTCTCGCCCTTGGCGAGCGCGACGGCCATCTGCGCGGCGGTCTCCGCCTCCTGCGGGTACGACTTGTACACGCTCATGTACTGGTCGCCGGTGACGATGCGCTGCACACCGGCCAGCTCGGCGTCCTGGCCGGTGACCGGGATGTCCAGGCCCGCGCCCTTGAGGGCGGTGATGATGGCGCCGGCCATGCTGTCGTTGGCGGAGTAGACGCCCACGATGTTCTTCTTGCCGACGGCGGAGAGGGCCGCCTCCATCTCGGAGTTGGCGTTGTCCGGCGCCCACTCCTTGGTGTCGTACTCCTTGGCGATGGTGACCTTGCCGTCGAGGACGGAGTGCGCGCCGTCCTTGAACTGCTTGGCGTTGGGGTCGGTCACCGAGCCGTTGATCATGACGATCTTGGAGGACTTGGTGGCCTTGTCGCCCAGCGCCTTCAGCAGGGCCTCGCCCTGGGTCTTGCCGACCTCGACGTTGTCGAAGGAGGTGTAGGCGCTGATCGGGCCCTCGGCGAGGCGGTCGTAGGCGACGACCTTGATGCCCTGGTCCACGGCCTTCTTGACGGAGTTCTGGATGGCCTTGGCGTCCACCGCGTCGATGATCAGGACGTCCACCTTGTTGGTGATCATGGTGTCGACCTGCTGGGCCTGCAGGTTGGCGTCCTGGCGGGCGTTGTTGTACTCGACCTTGCCCTTGCCGCCGGTCAGCTCGCTGACCTTCTTCTCGATCATCGGCCGGTCGAACTTCTCGTACCGCGCGGTCTTGTTCTCCGGAAGGAGCAGGCCGACCGTGATGTCGTCGCCCTTCTTGGCGGACGGGGCGGAGGAAGAGTCGTCGTTGCCCTTCGACTCCTTGGCGCTGCCACAGGCGGCCAGCGACACGGCCATCGCACCCGCGGCAACGGCAACGGCGGCACGACGCATACGTGCGTTCACTTGAGAAACCTCCCTGACGAGGCCGCGTCGTTGCGGCCGAGGTGGCTGGAAGTCAACTCGGCCACACGTGCGACGTCAAGAAGTAAATCCTTAACGAGATGGCAACGGTGCCATCCGTTCTCTAAGTGAAGGCAGGCGCCGCGGTGGACAGGGAGCCCTCCAAAAGGGTGGAATCCCCCATCTCGCTGAGCGCGAGCGCGAGCGCCCCGAGCACCTCCGCCCGGCCGCCAAGTGCCCCGGGCAGCACGGACAGTTGACGGGCGGCACTGGGGATGGCGTAGCGGCCGACGGACTCCCTGATCGGCCCGAGCACCAGCTCCCCGGCCTCGGCCAGATCGCCGCCGAGGACCACCCGGCTCGGGTTCAGCAGATTGCAGAGATTGGCCACGCCGCTGCCGATGTGGCGGCCGACGTCGGCGACCACGCGGCGGCAGCCCGGGTCCCCGTCCCTGGCCAGCCGGACGATGCCCTCCATGGTCAGGTCGGGTCCGTGACTGGGCTGGAGCAGCGGCAGCACATAGCGCGCCGCAGCGAAGGTCTCCAGGCAGCCCCGGTTGCCGCAGCGGCAGACCGGACCGGACTCGTCGAGCGTGATGTGCCCGATCTCGCCGGCCGTGCCGCCCGGTCCGCGGTAGATCTTGCCGTCGATCACCAGACCGGCGCCGACACCGCTGGCCACCTTGATGTAGGCCAGGTCGCGCACGCCCTTGCCGCTGCCCCAGACCAGCTCGCCGAGCGCGCCGAGGTTGGCGTCGTTGTCCACGTGCACGGGTACGCCGAGCCGCTCGCGCAGTTCCTCGGCGGGCTTGGTGCCGCCCCAGCCGGGCAGGATGGCGGTGGACCCGAGGGTCCCGGACTCGACATCGATCGGGCCCGGCACGCCGAGGCCGACGCCGGCCACCTTGGTCCGGTCCACACCGGTCGCCGCGATCAGCCGGTTGACCAGCTGTTCGGCGCGGTCGAAGCCCTGGTCGGCGGAGGCGTCGACGTCCAGCGGCTCGGCCTCCTCGGCCAGCACCTGGTGGGCGAGGTTGCCGACCGCGACGCGCAGATGGGTGTGCCCGAAGTCGACCCCGATCACGATGCCGGCGTCCCCGCTCAGGCTGACGCTGCGGGCCCGCCGCCCGCCCGCCGAGGTGGGCGTGACCTCGACGGTTCCGCCGTCCTTCAGCTCCCGCACGATATTGGAGACGGTCGCTGCGGACAGCCCGGTCGTCCGCGCGATCTCCGCCTGAGTGAGGGACCCGGCCAGCCGTACGGCCCGGACCACCCGCTCCAGGTTGGCTCGGTGCAGCGACGACTGCGACCCTGGAGTCTCCACGACGACCTCCTGAGCGCGGGGCCGCTTCGGCGAGGCCCCGTGTATGTCCAACTAGTGAACTCTAAGCTGAGCCGTTCGGGGCGACTCACGTCAAGAGGTTGAACCGTTTCCGGGTCACCCGCGCACGGCGGCGCACACCGCCCCGGACGCCGGGACGGTGTGCGCGCACGCAATCACGGGGCGTGTCCCCGCCGGGTGGCCGCGGCTACTTCAGCGCCCCCGCGGTGAGCCCCTGCACCACCTGCCGCTGGAAGACGACGTACGCCGCGAGCACCGGCAGCATCGCCATGACCAGGCCCGCGAACAGCCCGGACCAGTCGCCCTTGTAGCCCTGGCTGACCGCGAGCTGGACCAGGCCCTGGGTGAGGACCTTCTTGTCCGGGTCGGTGTTCAGCACCGTGGGCAGCATGTACTGGTTCCACTGGCCGAGGAAGTTGAAGATGCCCACGCTGATCAGCCCGGGTTTGGCCATGGGCAGCATGATCTGGAAGAACGTACGCGTGTGCGAAGCGCCGTCCACGAAGGCCGCCTCCGCCACCGAGGTGGGCAGGGTGCGGAAGAACGCCGTGAGGAAGAACACCGTGAACGGCAGCGAGTAGGCGATGTAGACCAGGATCAGGCCGTGGATCGTGTTGAGCAGGCCCATGTTGTTCACCACGTAGAACAGCGGGACCAGCGCGAGCATGACCGGGAAGCTCATGCCGCCGACGAACAGGTAGTAGAGGAAGCGGTTGCCCGGGAAGTCGAACCGGGCCAGCACATAGGCGGCCATCGAACCGAGCACCAGGGTGCCGACGAGCGAGCCGCCGACCACCAGGACGGTGTTCAGGAAGTAGTCGCTCATGTGGGCGTCGGTCCAGGCGCGGGACCAGTTGTCGAAGTGCAGCCGGTCCGGCAGGGACCAGGGCGAGCCGAAGATGGAGCCGTCGTCCTTGAAGGACGTCATCACCGCCCACACCAGCGGCAGCACCACCATGATCGCCCAGATCACGAGGACGCCGTGGGAGAAGACGTTGAGGACGGTCCCCTCCTTGCGCTGCCCGGCGGGCCGGCTCCCGGCCGGGTGCGGGTCCGTCTTGCGGACGATGGCGCCGGACTCGGCCGGCGGCGGGGCGGGGGTCGCGGTCGTCTTCATCGGTTCAGAACTCCAGCCGCTCGCGACGGCCCAGCCGCATCACGATCGCCGCGAACGCGAGCGTGACGACCAGCAGGGCGACGCCGATGGTGGTGGCGTACGCGGCCTGACCGTCCCGGAACGCCTTCTGGTACACGTAGAGGACCATCACGGTGGTCGAGTAGTCCGGCCCGCCCGGTCCCGTCGTCATGATCTGCACGACCGCGAACGACTCCGCGCCGAGCGCGAGGATGCCCATGTAGACCCAGCCGGAGCGCACGGTGTCCCACAGCAGCGGCAGGGTGACGCGGAAGAAGGTGGTGGCGCGGCTCGCGCCGTCCAGCAGCGCCGCCTCGTACAGCTCGGCCGGGATCGAGGCCATGCCCGCGGAGAACAGGACCACGAAGAAGCCGACCGTGGACCACACGAGCACCGCCATCACGCACCACAGGGCGAGGTTCGGGTCGCCCAGCCACAGCGGCTGCACGCCGTCGAGGCCGATGCCGCGCAGCAGCGAGTTGATCGCGCCGCTGTCCGGGTTGTACGCGAAGGCGAACAGCAGCGAGACGATCGCGATCGAGAGCACCTGCGGAAAGAAATAGACGATTTTGTAGAAGGCCGAGCCCCGCACGCCGGAAATGACGGGGCCGCCCCTCCTCCGCCGTCCGCCCACATTGATCATGAAGGCGAAGAACAGGGCCAGGCCGAGTGTCAGCACCGGCAGCACCAGAGCGAACAGGAGACTGTGCCACAACGACTTCCAGAAGATGTCGTCGTCCAGCATCCTCTCGTAGTTGTCGAACCCGACCATCTTGAGATCGGGGCTGAGGCCCGTCCAGTCCGTGAACGAGTAGTAGACGGACTGGATGAACGGCCATACCACGAAAAGCGCGTACAGTCCCAGGGGCAGTGCCAGAAACCCCACGATGAACCGGTACTTGCCGTGCTGCATCGCCACTCCGGTGCTGTCAGGGTGCGGGATTACTGGTGCTTGTAGTGCTTGATGGAGGTGTCCTTGGCCGCCTCGTCGGCGAATGCCTGGATCTTCTTGACGGCCTCGGCCGGGGTCAGCCGGCCGGCCATCATCTCGCCGAGTCCGGACACCCCGATCTTCTCCTTCTGCAACTGCACGTACCAGTCCTGGAGCCGGGGGTTCACCACGTTGTCCCCGGCCTTCTCCAGGGCCGCGACACCGGACTTCAGGCCCGGGGTGAGGGTGATGCCGGAGGTGCCGCCGTTGAACGCGGTCAGCGACTTCACCTTGGACGTGAAGTTCTTCGAGGACGCCTCGGAGAGCATGATGCGCAGCTGCTCCATGCCGCCCTCGGCGTTCTTCGCCTTGGCCGGGACGATGAAGGGCTCGCCGCCGGAGGCCCAGATGGTGCCGAACGGCAGCTTGTCGGCGCCGTCGAGGCCGGAGGGCGCGGAGACGGCGAGGCCGAAGTCGGACGGGATGACGTTGGCCGACTCGTTCTCCACCCAGGAGCCGTTCGGGAGGAACAGCGCCTTGCCCTCGGCCCACGCGGTCTGCGACTGGATGTGGTCCAGGCCCGGGGTGCCGCGGAGGACGTAACCCTTCTTGTACAGCTCGTAGTAGGCCTCGAAACACGCCTTGACCGCCGGGTGCTTCCAGGCGTTCGGCTCCAGGTTGTCGATGGCGTCGAGCACCTCGCGCCCGCCGACCTTGGCGATCATCGGGTACAGCGAGAAGGGGATGTAGTACGGGTACTTGCCCGCGTAGGTCCAGCCCGCGATGCCCTTCTTCTTGGCCTTCGCGCACAGCGCGAGCATGTCGTCCCAGGTCTCCGGGTAGGCCGCGTCCAGGGAGTCCAGGGCCTTCTGGGAGTACCAGACGCCGTAGACCGTGTAGGCGTAGTACAGGATCCAGACCGGGTCGCCGTCGAACTGGCCCATCTCCACGATGCCGGGGCGCAGCGTGTCGCGGACCTTCTTCTTCGGGTCGTCGTACGACGGCGCGTCCAGCAGCGCGGTGAGGTCGGCGAGCTGGTTCTTGCCGACGAGGACGCCCATGTCCATCTGCTCGGCGCCGGAGTTGTCGATGAGGTCCGGCGGCGTGCCCTGGTTGAAGCGGGGCTGGAGGGTGGACTGGATCTTCTGGGTGGCCGCGAACTTCACCTTGGCCTTGGGGAAGTCGTGCTCGTAGATCTTGACCGCGTCCTCGGCGTACGCCTTGCCGAAGCCGCCGTCGAAGAGGATGAATTCCATGCCCTCGGTGTCGTTGACGCCGAGCGGGTTCTCGGCGGTCTTCTTGCCCTGTTTGGCCTTGCTCTGTCCGTCGCCGCCGCTGCTCGCGCAGGCGGACAGCAGGCCCATTCCGGGCGCGGCGACCAGACTCAGCGCCGCCGAACGCTTGATCAGATCACGACGGCCGACGCCTTCGGCACCGTGGTGCGCAGTGGATCCCATGCTCAAGTCCTCGCCTTCTCCAGGACTCAGGCGGTGAACCGGATCCTCCCCGGCACCGCAGGTCGGGTCGTGCAGGGTCGTGCGGGAAACGCCGACAGGTATAGTCCACTTACCGGCGGCGGACAAGATCGAGTGCACGGTTCCCCTCGGGTCTTTTCCGAGTTGAGACCTGCCGGAAATATGAGCCCGCGCCGGGTGCCGCGCCGGAAAAACTCGCGACATCACTCCCGGAATGCCGCAGCCAACGCCCTTGACACCACCGGTAACTTGACCACCTACTGGTCTCGCGCCCCGTTGCTGACAACGTTGTCCTAAGGGGACGCAGGAGGGGAAATCCGTAGATGCAGCGGAGAACTCGGTACAGATGGGGTCCGGCGGCCGCCCTCACGGCCGCCTTCGTCATGGCCGTCGGCGCGCAGGGCGCGGCGGTCGCCCTGCCGGCCGGGGCCCCGGCGCCCGGCCGGGAGTTCGCCTCCTCGTTCGAGGCGGGCGAGCCGGCGCCGGACTGGCTGAACACCGTGGACACCGGCCCGGACGGGGCCGAGCGGGCGTCGGGCGTCGACGGCGGTTACGGCACCGGCATCCCGGGCAATGTGACCGACCACGTCACCGAGGTCCGGGCCGGCGGCGAGAACGCGGGCGCCGGCGAGGTCAAGGAGAACCTCGTCGACGGCGAGCCCGGCACCAAGTGGCTCACGTTCGAGCCGGCCGGCTGGGCGGAGTTCGACCTGGACAAGCCGGTCGCGATCGCGACGTACGCCCTCACCTCCGCCAACGACCACGCCGAGCGCGACCCCAGGGACTGGACCCTGAAGGGCTCCGCCGACGGCGCGCACTGGACGACGGTCGACACCCGCTCGGGCGAGACCTTCTCCGAGCGGTTCCGGACCCAGTCGTACGACCTGGCCGAACCGGCCCTCTACCGGCACTTCCGGCTGGAGGTCACGCGGAACAACGGCGCCCCGGACGTCCTGCAGCTCGCCGATGTGCAGTTCTCCACCGGAGGCGGCGGCGGTCCGGTGCCCGAGGACATGCTGACCCTGGTGGACCAGGGCCCGAGCGGCTCCCCGACCGCCAGGGCGCGGGCCGGGTTCACCGGCAGACGCGCCCTGCGCTACGCCGGCCGGCACACGGCGGACGGCCGCGCCTACTCGTCCAACAAGGTCTTCGACGTGAACGTGCGGGTCGGCCGCGACACCGAACTGGCGTACCGGATCTTCCCGTCGATGGCCGACGGCGACCGCGACTACGACGCGACCAACGTCTCGGTCGACCTGGCCTTCACCGACGGCACCTACCTCAGCGACCTGGGCGCCCTGGACGCGCACGGCTTCCCGCTCTCCCCGCGCGGGCAGGGCGCGTCGAAGTCGCTGTACGTCAACCAGTGGAACGCCGTGGCCGCGCGGATCGGCCGGGTCGCGGCCGGCAGGACCGTCGACCGGATCCTGGTGGCGTACGACTCCCCCGGCGGCCCGGCGAGGTTCCGCGGCTGGCTGGACGACGTGACCCTGCGGCCGGTGGCGCCCGAGCAGCCGAAGGCGCACCTGTCGGACTACGCGCTGACCACCCGCGGCACCCACTCCAGCGGCAGCTTCTCGCGCGGCAACACCTTCCCGGCGACCGCCGTGCCGCACGGCTTCAACTTCTGGACGCCGGTGACCAACGCGTCCTCGCTGAGCTGGCTGTACGAGTACGCGCGCGCGAACAACGCGGACAACCTGCCGACCGTCCAGGCGTTCAGCGCGAGTCACGAGCCGAGCCCGTGGATGGGCGACCGGCAGACCTTCCAGGTGATGCCGTCGGCCGCGGCCGGCACCCCGGACACCGGCCGCGAGGCGCGCGGACTGGCCTTCCGGCACGAGAACGAGACCGCGCGGCCCTACTACTACGGGGTCCGGTTCGAGAACGGCCTCAAGGCGGAGCTGGCCCCGACCGACCACGCGGCCGTGCTGCGCTTCACCTACCCCGGCGACGACGCGAGCGTGCTGTTCGACAACGTCACCGAGCAGGCCGGGCTGACGCTCGACAGGGAGCACGGGACCGTCACGGGCTACTCGGACGTGAAGTCGGGCCTGTCCGCGGGCGCCACCCGGCTGTTCGTGTACGGCGAGTTCGACAAGCCGGTGACGGACGGCGGGGCGGAGGGCGTGCGGGGCTACCTGCGCTTCGCCGCGGGCGCCGGCCGCACCGTCACCCTGCGCCTGGCGACCTCGCTGATCGGCGTCGGCCAGGCGCGGGAGAACCTGCGCCGGGAGATCCCGGACGGCACGTCCTTCGGCACCGTCAAGGCGCGCGCCCGGCACGCCTGGGACGAACTGCTCGGCAAGGTCGAGGTGGAGGGCGCGAGCGCGGACCAGCTCACCACGCTCTACTCCGGTCTGTACCGGCTGTACCTGTACCCCAACTCCGGCTTCGAGAGGGTCGGCGGCAAGGACCGCTACGCCTCCCCCTTCTCCCCCATGCCGGGCCCGGACACCCCCACGCACACCGGCGCGAGGATCGTGGACGGCAGGGTGTACGTCAACAACGGCTTCTGGGACACCTACCGCACCACCTGGCCGGCCTACTCCTTCCTGACACCCACCCGGGCCGGGGAGCTGGTGGACGGTTTCGTGCAGCAGTACAAGGACGGCGGCTGGACCTCCCGCTGGTCCTCCCCCGGCTACGCCGACCTGATGACCGGCACCTCCTCGGACGTGGCGTTCGCCGACGCCTACGTGAAGGGCGTGGAGTTCGACGCGGAGGCGGCGTACGAAGCGGCCGTGAAGAACGCGACCGTCGTCCCGCCCGCGCCGGGCGTGGGCCGCAAGGGCATGGCCACCTCCCCCTTCCTCGGCTACACCCCGACCGACACGCACGAGGGCCTGTCCTGGGCGATGGAGGGCTACGTCAACGACTACGGCATCGCGAAGATGGGCGAGGCGCTGTACGCGAAGACGGGTGAGAAGCGCTACCGGGAGGAGTCGGAGTACTTCCTGAACCGCGCCCGCGACTACGTGAGGCTGTTCGACACCGGGGCGGGCTTCTTCCAGGGCCGGGACGCCGGGGGCGGCTGGCGGGTGGACTCCGCGCGGTACGACCCGCGGGTGTGGGGCCACGACTACACCGAGACCAACGGCTGGGGCTACGCCTTCACCGTCCCGCAGGACAGCCGGGGCCTGGCCAACCTGTACGGCGGCCGGCAGGGCCTCGCCGACAAGCTGGACGCGTACTTCGCGACCCCGGAGACGGCCTCCCCGGAGCACGTGGGCTCCTACGGCGGGGTCATCCACGAGATGACCGAGGCGAGGGACGTCCGGATGGGCATGTACGGCCACTCCAACCAGGTCGCGCACCACGTGCTGTACATGTACGACGCGGCCGGCCGGCCGTGGAAGACGCAGGCGTACGTGCGCGAGGCGCTGTCGCGGCTGTACACCGGCAGCGAGATCGGGCAGGGCTACCACGGCGACGAGGACAACGGCGAGCAGTCGGCCTGGTACCTGTTCTCCGCGCTCGGCTTCTACCCGCTGGTGATGGGCGGCGGCGAGTACGCCATCGGCTCCCCGCTGTTCAAGAAGGCGACCGTGCACCTGGAGAACGGCCGGGACCTGGTGGTGCGGGCGCCGCGGAACAGCGCGAAGAACGTCTACGTACAGGGCGTGCGGTTCAACGGCCGCCCCTGGGCGTCGACTTCGCTGCCGCACTCGCTGCTGGCCGGGGGCGGGGTGCTGGACTTCTCCATGGGCCCCGAGCCGTCGGCCTGGGGCACGGGCGAGGACGCGGCACCGGTCTCGATCACCCGGGACGAGAAGGTACCCGAGCCCCGCGCGGACGTCCTGCGGGGCCCGGGCCCGCTCTTCGACGACACCTCGGCGACGAGCGCGACGGTGACCTCCGCCGGCCTGCCGGTGCGGGGCGCCGTGAAACCCGTCCAGTACACGCTGACCTCGGGCGCCGGCCACGGCACGGCACCGTCCGGCTGGACCCTCCAGGGCTCCGCCGACGGCACGTCCTGGCGGACCCTGGACCGGCGCACCGGCGAGGCGTTCGCCTGGGACCGCCAGACCCGCGCCTTCACCATCGCCGCACCGGGCACGTACACCCGCTACCGCCTGGTCCTGGACGGCGAGTCCACCCTGGCGGAGGTGGAACTCCTGGCCTGACCCGCCCGGCGGCCGCGCCGGCCGGCCCGCCGGGGAGTCCCGTGGCTCCGCGGCGGGCCGCTCCGGCGGGGAGGGAGCGGCGCGGGGACCGATCGACGCGGTGATCGTTCCCCGCCCATACTGCGTCCATGAGACTGCTGGTCACCGGCGGAGCCGGGTTCATCGGCTCGCACTTCGTGCGCACCCTGCTCGACGGCGGCTACCCGGGCCACGAGACGTCCCGGGTGACCGTCCTCGACAAGCTCACCTACGCCGGCCACCGGGACAACCTGCCCGCGGCGCACCCCCGGCTGGAGTTCGTGCGCGGCGACATCTGCGACGCGGAGCTGCTGGAGCGGGTGCTGCCCGGGCACGACGCGGTGGTGCACTTCGCCGCGGAGTCGCACGTGGACCGGTCCCTCCGGTCGGCGCACGCGTTCGTCCGCACCAACGTCCTCGGCACCCAGACCCTGCTGGACGCCTGCCTCACGGCCGGCACCGGGCGGTTCGTCCACGTGTCCACCGACGAGGTCTACGGCTCGATACCCGAGGGCTCCTGGACGGAGGACCACCCGCCGCTGCCCAACTCCCCCTACGCCGCCTCCAAGGCGTCCTCGGACCTGCTCGTCCGCGCCTGCCACCGCACGCACGGCCTGCACGTGTCGATCACCCGCTGCTCGAACAACTACGGCCCGCGCCAGCACCCCGAGAAACTGATCCCGCTGTTCGTCACCCACCTGCTGGAGGGCCGGCCCGTGCCGCTCTACGGCGACGGGCGCAACGTACGCGAGTGGCTGCACGTGGACGACCACTGCCGGGCCGTCGCGCTGGTGCTCGACCGGGGCGGCCCCGGCGAGATCTACAACGTCGGCGGCGGCGAGGCGCGCACCAACCGGGAGGTCACCGAACGGCTGCTCGCGCTGTGCGGCGCGGACCGGTCGCGGGTGCGGCACGTGCCCGACCGCAAGGGGCACGACCTGCGCTACGCCCTGGACGACGGCAAGATCCGCGAGGAGCTGGGCTACGCCCCGCGGATCCCGTTCGAGCGGGGGCTCGCCGAGGTCGTCGCCTGGTACCGCGACAACCCCGCCTGGTGGAAGGCCGTCCGCCCGGCCCCGCACCCCTCGCAGGACGGCGCCCGCTGAGCCGTACGGCCGCGTCCGCCGCCGCCGCTCGCGCCGCACCGGCGTGCGCGGTGACGGCGGACTCCAGGACGGCTTGGTAGAAAGGCACCGCGAAACGACCGTTCGCCTCGCGGACCGCCGCCCCACCGCACCGCTCGTCACCGCGCCGCCCACGACAGGAGCCACCCATGGTGCAGGCCGTACCGCCGCCAGGGCTCACCCGTCCGGACTCCCCCACGCCCGGCCCGTCCGCCCCGCCCGGCCCCCGGGAGCTGACGCTCGACGGCGGCGGAGTACGGCTGTCGGGGCTGCTGGCCGAACCCGGGGCCGGACAGGCGCCCCGGGCCGTGGTGGTCGCCCTGCACGGCAGCGGCATGCGGGCCGGCTACTTCGACAACCGGGCGCGGCCGGGCCTGTCGCTGCTGGAGCTGGGCAGCCGGCTCGGCTACACCGTGCTGGCGCTCGACCGCCCGGGCTACGGCGCGTCGGCCGCCGCGCTCCCGGCGGGGCAGGACCTCGCCGGGCAGACCGCCACGCTCGGCGCGGCCCTGGCCGACTTCGCCGGGCGGTGGCCGTCCGGCGCCGGGTTCCTGCTGCTCGCCCACTCCGGCGGCGGGCGGCCGGCGCTGTCCCTCGCGGCGGCCGGCGCCCTGCCGGGCCCGCTGATCGGGCTGGACCTGTCCGGCCTGGGCAGCGCCTTCGCCGTGGCGCCCGACCAGTTGCCCGGCGCCGGCGCGCCCGGGGCCTGGCGGCGGCACTGGGGGCCGCTGCGGCTGTACCCGCCGGAGGCCTTCCGGCAGGGGCAGCGGCTGGTGGCCCCGGTGCCCGCCACGGAGGCCGGCGAGACGCTGGCGTGGCCCCGGGCGTATCCGGAGCTGGCGGCCCGGGTGCGGGTGCCGGTCCGGTTCACGTTCGCCGAGCAGGAGCAGTGGTGGCGCACCGACGAGGAGGCGGTGCGCGCCCTGCTGGCACCGCTCGCCGCACCGCGCGCGGTGGTGGACCGGCTGCCCGACGCCGGGCACAACATCAGCCTCGGCTGGGCCGCCCGCACCTATCACCTGCGGGTCCTGGCCTTCCTGGAGGAGTGTCTGCTGGCCCGGGAGGCGGCGCCGCCCACCCGTCCGCCCGCCGGCTGAACCGCCGGCCGGCGGGGCGGTGGCTCAGCCGGTGTAGGGGCGGGCGGCCCGGCCCTCACGCAGCGTCAGGCCCCACCAGGCGAGCTGGTCCAGCAGCACGGAGGCGGCCTTGCCGGCGCCGACGGCGTCCTGGAGGCGGCCCCGCTCGTCGAACTTCTCCCCGGCCATGGCGAAGCTGACGGTGTCGCGCAGGGTGACGGCGTGCAGTTCGGCGAAGACCTGCCGCAGCTGCTCCACGGCCCGCTGGCCGCCGGCCATGCCGCCGTAGGAGACGAAACCGACGGGCTTGGCCCGCCACCCGGCGTAGACGTAGTCGAGGGCGAGCTTCAGCGAGGCCGGGTAGCCGTGGTTGTACTCGGGCGTGATGACGACGTACCCGTCGAGTCCGCCGATGCGCTGGGCCAGGGTGCGGGTGCCCTCCCGTGGCTCGGCGGGGTCCAGGGTGAGCTTCAGCTCCTCCACGAGCGCCGGTTCGGAGAGGTCGACGACGTGGACGTCCATGTCCTCGCGCCGGCCGATCTCGGTGAGGAACCACTGGGCGACCGTGTCGGCGAACCGCCCGGTGCGCACGCTGCCGATGACGACGCCGATCTTCAGCGGGGCCGTGGACATGGGGCAACTCCTCGTATGGGTCGGGGAAAAGGTCGGGGTGAGGGGATGAACATGCGGAGCCGGCGGCCTGTGGCCCGCCGTCGGCAACGGGACGAACGTAGGAGCTCAAGTCCACTTGAGGTCAAGGCCGGTCACATGGGCTCCCGCCGCTTTCCCCCGCGGCCACCCGTCGGCCGCACGGGTCCCGGGGGTGGCCAGGCGCACCCGCGCTACCACAGAGGGCCGCGTACGCTCCCACCGGCGCACACCGGGTTCACCCGGTCGGGCTAGCGAAGCGGGTTGACGGGGTCCGTGGCGGCGGCGGTACAGTCGACATCACGGCCCTATGACAACGATGTCGCGCGGCGCGGCGGTCACGCCGGCCACGCGCTTCCCGACCCCCCTCCCCGGGCAGGTGCCCCACCCCCCCTCGCCTGCCCGGCTCGCGGACCCGGTGCACTCTGCCACCGGGTCCGCCCAGAGCGGTCCGGGCCCGGGCGGCACGCGAAGGGCCGCGCCCCCGGGTGCCGGGAGCGCGGCCCTGTGCCGCCGTGCCGAACCGCTTACTTGCGGATCAGGTTGCGCAGCACGTACTGCATGATGCCGCCGTTGCGGTAGTAGTCGGCCTCACCGGGGGTGTCGATGCGGACGACCGCGTCGAACTCGACACCGGTGTCGGTGGTGACCTTCACGGTGCGCGGGGTGCGGCCCTCGTTCAGCTCGGTGACGCCGGAGAAGGAGAAGGTCTCCTCGCCGGTCAGCCCGAGGGACTCGGCGGACGCGCCCTCCGGGAACTGCAGCGGCAGGACGCCCATGCCGATGAGGTTCGAGCGGTGGATGCGCTCGTAGGACTCGGCGATGACGGCCTTCACGCCGAGCAGCGCGGTGCCCTTGGCCGCCCAGTCGCGGGACGAGCCGGAACCGTACTCCTTGCCGGCCAGGACGACCAGCGGGATGCCGGCGGCCTGGTAGTTCTGCGAGGCGTCGTAGATGAAGGAGACCGGGCCGCCGTCCTGCGTGAAGTCGCGGGTGTAGCCGCCCTCGGTGCCGGGCGCGATCTGGTTGCGCAGGCGGATGTTGGCGAACGTGCCGCGGATCATGACCTCGTGGTTGCCCCGGCGGGAGCCGTAGGAGTTGAAGTCGCGCCGCTCGACGCCGTGCTCGGTGAGGTACTTGCCGGCGGGGGTGTCGGCCTTGATGGCACCGGCCGGGGAGATGTGGTCGGTGGTGACCGAGTCGCCCAGCTTGGCCAGGACGCGGGCGCCGGTGATGTCCTCGACCGGGGCCGGGTCCATGGTCATGCCCTCGAAGTACGGGGGCTTGCGGACGTAGGTGGACTCCGCGTCCCACTCGAAGGTGTCGCCGGTCGGGATCGGCAGCGACTGCCACTGGGCGTCGCCGGCGAAGACGTCGCTGTAGGACTTGGAGAACATGTCCTCGCCGATGGCGCCCGCGACGACGTCGTTCACCTCGGCCTCGGAGGGCCAGATGTCCTTCAGGTGGACCGGGTTGCCGTCCTGGTCGGTGCCGAGCGCCTCGCGGGTGATGTCCAGCTTCATGGAGCCGGCGATGGCGTAGGCGACGACCAGCGGCGGGGACGCCAGGTAGTTCATCTTGACGTCGGGGTTGATGCGGCCCTCGAAGTTCCGGTTGCCGGAGAGGACCGAGGTGACGGCGAGGTCGTGGTCGTTGACGGCCTTGGAGACCTCGTCCGGCAGCGGGCCGGAGTTGCCGATGCAGGTGGTGCAGCCGTAGCCGACCAGGTTGAAGCCGAGCTTGTCCAGGTACGGCGTGAGGCCGGCCTTGTCGAAGTAGTCGGTGACGACCTTGGAGCCCGGGGCCAGGGTGGACTTCACCCACGGCTTGCGGGTCAGGCCCTTCTCGACCGCCTTCTTGGCCACCAGGGCGGCGGCGACCATGACGTACGGGTTGGAGGTGTTGGTGCAGGAGGTGATGGCCGCGACCGTCACCGCGCCGTGGTCCAGCTCGTAGCCGGTGCCGTCGGGGGCGGTCACCCGGACCGGGTTGGACGGGACGGCACCGGTGCCCTGGCCGTGCTGCGGGGCGCCCGCGCCGTTGTCCTGGTGACCGTAGGCCGGGGCGTCGGAGGCCGGGAAGGACTCGGCACTGGCCTCGTCCACCGGGGAGGCGGCGGCGTCCGCGGTCTGCGCGACCGGCGCCTCGACGTAGTTGAGGACGTCCTTGGCGAACTGCTGGGCGGCCTCGGCGAGGACGATGCGGTCCTGCGGGCGCTTCGGGCCGGCGATGGAGGGGACGACCGTGGAGAGGTCCAGCTCCAGCTTCTCGGAGAAGTCGGGCTCGGCGGCCGGGTCCAGCCAGAGGCCCTGCTCCTTGGCGTACGCCTCGACCAGCGCGACCTGCTGCTCGGAACGGCCGGTCAGGCGCAGGTAGCTCAGGGTCTCGTCGTCGATCGGGAAGATGGCGGCGGTGGAGCCGAACTCCGGCGACATGTTGCCGATGGTGGCGCGGTTGGCCAGGGAGGTGGCGGCCACGCCCTCGCCGTAGAACTCGACGAACTTGCCGACCACACCGTGCTTGCGGAGCATCTCGGTGATGGTGAGCACGAGGTCGGTGGCGGTGGTGCCGGGGCTCAGCTCGCCGGTGAGCTTGAAGCCGACGACGCGCGGGATGAGCATGGAGACCGGCTGGCCGAGCATGGCGGCCTCGGCCTCGATGCCGCCGACGCCCCAGCCGAGGACGCCGAGGCCGTTGACCATGGTGGTGTGCGAGTCGGTGCCGACCAGGGTGTCGGGGTACGCCTTGCCGTCGCGGACCATGACGACACGGGCCAGGTGCTCGATGTTCACCTGGTGGACGATGCCGGTGCCCGGCGGGACGACCTTGAACTCGTCGAAGGCGGTCTGGCCCCAGCGCAGGAACTGGTAGCGCTCCTTGTTGCGGCCGTACTCCAGCTCGACGTTCTGCTTGAAGGCGTCGGTGGTGCCGAACTTGTCGGCGATGACGGAGTGGTCGATGACCAGCTCGGCCGGCGCCAGCGGGTTGATCTTCGCCGGGTCGCCGCCCAGCTCCTTCACGGCCTCGCGCATCGTGGCGAGGTCCACGACGCAGGGGACACCGGTGAAGTCCTGCATGATCACGCGGGCCGGCGTGAACTGGATCTCCTGGCTGGGCTGGGCCTGGGAGTCCCAGCCGCCGAGGGCGCGGATGTGGTCGGCGGTGATGTTCGCGCCGTCCTCCGTGCGGAGCAGGTTCTCCAGCAGGACCTTGAGGCTGTACGGCAGCCGGGCCGAGCCCTCCACCTTGTCCAGCCGGAAGATCTCGTACGACTCGCCGCCCACCTGCAGCGTGCTGCGGGCGTCGAAGCTGTTCGCCGACACGACAGTCTCCTTCATTGATGTGCGCGTACCACCGTCAATCGTGCCGCCGCACCGGCTTGGCCGAACCAGTGAGGTCAGGCTAAGTTAGGCATGCCTTACCAATGCGGCGACCGCGGTGCGCCTCGGCAGATATCTCGATGTCGAGATAACACTAGTACATGGGCGCCGCCTGGTCATGTCCGCACGCCTCGGTGAACCCGGTCACGCGGCTCCGGCATCCGCCCCGGGGGGGGGGGGGGGGGGGGGGGGGGGGGGGGGGGGGGGGGGGGGGGGGAGGGGGAGGATCGGAGCCAGAAGCAAGCACGAG